>JAIXPT010000376.1 GCA_027486095.1 Planctomycetaceae bacterium
CCCGCGACGAGACTTTTGCCGCCCCCGAGCCGGTCGAGGCTTGCGGAGGCGATCTATCGATGGCTCGGGTGCTCGGCCCGCCATTGCTGCGGGGCGAGCGGGTGCGGGGCGGCCCAGAGCCCGCGGCGGGCCTGGCGGGCCTCGGCCTCGGCCGCGAGCAGATCGGGGTCGGGCGCGAATCCGCCAAACACCCAGGCATGACCCTCGGCGACGAGCTCGCGGTTCAAATCGCGGTTGCCGAGCCAGAGCGTGCCGAGGAGCCGAGCATGCTGATCGCGGGCCGCGCCCTCCACGCGCACGCTGCCACCGCTGAGTTTCTGGGCGAGGGCCTGGCGAGATTCGCGGCCGTGCGGCTGGTCGTATTCGGGTGCGTCGATGCCCTTGAGGCGAATCTTCTGTGGCTTGTTCGCGGCGTCGATGCACGTCACCGTGTCGCCGTCGTGTACCACGTCCACCCGCCACAGTGGCCGGCCGGCGGCGTCCTCGATCGGGCAGGAGGGCACCGCAGCGACGATAGCCGAAAGGATCGCCGCCGCGGCGAGATACCAGATGCGGAGCCGGCGAGGCAGGCCGGGGGGCGGCGGCGGAATGTGAAGGCGTCGCGGGCCCATGGCGTGGGTCGCAGTGGGCGATATAGGACTCGAACCTATGACCCCTAGCTTGTCGAGCTAGTGCTCTAACCAACTGAGCTAATCGCCCGTGATTGCTCTGGGCCCGAGTCTCATGCCGCTGGCGTCCCCAGTCAAGCGACGCGCATCTCATGAGCCCGAATGCCCTTGTCGGGCCCGTGCCCATGCGGATACTTTCGGTTTTTGCCGCGTCTGGCCACCGTTTTCCGGTGCACTCCGGTTTTCTCCTTCTGGGGTTCCTCCCATGCCCTCCATTTGTCTTCCTGATGGTGTCGTCCGCGAATTCCCGGGGGGAGCCCGCGTGGCCGACGTCGTGGCCGAGATCATGCCCGGCGCTGCCGCAGGCAAGGGCAAGAAGGGCAAGCCGATCGCGGCCCTGCTCGATGGCAAGGCTGTCGGGCTCGACGCGCTGCTGCCGCATGAGGGCGCTCCCACGCTCGAAGTGATCTTCAAGGGCGATCCGCGGGCGCTGCCCGTGATGCGCCACTCAGCGGCCCACGTGATGGCCCGTGCGGTGATGCGGCTCTTCGACGACGTGGAGCTGGCCTTCGGGCCGACGGTGGGCGCCGGCTTCTATTACGACATGCGGGCCGCCCGGCCGATCACCGACGAAGACCTGCCGAAGATCGAGGCCGAGATGAAGCGGATCATCGCGGCCGACGAAGCCTTCGAGCGCGTGGAGGTGCCGCGCGAGAAAGCCGTGGAGATCATCCGCGGGCTCAACCAGCCCTTGAAAGCCGAGCACATCGAGACGGGGCTCGCCGACCACGCCACGCTCTCGTTCTATCGCCAGGGAGAGTTCGTCGATCTCTGCCGCGGGCCCCACGTGCCGAGCCCGGGCTGCATCGGCGCCTTCAAGCTCACGAACATCGCCGGCGCGTTTTGGAAGGGGGATGCCAACAACCCCCAGCTGCAGCGGCTCTACGGCACGGCCTGGTTTTCGCAGGAGGATCTCGACGCGCACCTGGCGGCGCTCGAAGAGGCCCGCCGCCGCGACCACCGCGTGCTCGGCAAGCAGCTCGATCTCTTTACGACGAGCCCCCTCGTGGGCTCGGGCCTCGTGCTCTGGATGCCGAAGGGGGCGGTGCTCAGGAGCACGCTCGAAAGCTTCGTGCGTGAGGAGCTCGCCGCACGGGGCTACCAGCCCGTGTACACGCCGCACATCGGCAAGGTCGATCTCTACAAGATCTCGGGCCACTATCCCTACTACGCCGACAGCCAGTTCAAGCCGATCGTGATGAGCGACGACGAGCAGTACTTACTCAAGCCGATGAACTGCCCGCATCACACGATGATCTACAAGGCCCGGCCGCACAGCTACAAAGACCTGCCGCTGCGGCTCGCCGAGTTCGGCACCGTCTACCGCTACGAGCAGTCGGGCGAGCTCGGGGGGATGACGCGGGTGCGCGGGTTCACGCAGGACGACGCCCACATCTTCTGCATGCCGGAACAGGTGGAGCAGGAGGTCGAGGGCTGCATCGATTTCACGCTCAAGGTCTTGGAAAGCCTGGCGTTCGACAACTTCCGCGTGCGACTCGGGTTTCGTGATCCCAAAAGCGACAAATATGTCGGCCCGCCGGCGCGGTGGGACGAAGCCGAGGCAGCGATCGAGCGGGTGGCCCGCCGCATGAACCTGCCGGGCTGCGAGCCCGAGCCGGGCGAGGCGGCGTTTTACGGGCCGAAGATCGACTTCGTGGTCAACGATTCGCTCGGCCGCGAGTGGCAGCTCGGCACCGTGCAGCTCGATTACAACCTGCCGAGCAAGGAGCGCTTCGACCTCGAATACATCGGATCCGACAACGCCAAGCACCAGCCGGTGATGATCCATCGGGCGCCCTTGGGCAGCATGGAGCGATTCGTCGGCGTGCTGATCGAGCACTTTGCCGGGGCGTTTCCCCTCTGGCTCGCCCCAGAGCAGGTGCGCGTGATCCCGGTGAGTGAGAAGAGCGAGGCGTATGCCCAGCAGGTGAAGGCGCGGCTCGAGGCGGCCGGGCTAAGAACGGGCCTGGATCTCGCGGCCGAAAAACTCGGTGCCAAGATCCGCACCGCCCAGCTCGAATTGATTCCGATGATGGTGGTGTGCGGCCCGCGCGACGAGGCGGCCGGCACCGTGAGCCTGCGCGACCGGCTCGATGGCGACTTGGGCGCGATGAGCCTCGACGCGGCCGTCGAGCAGCTGCGGGATGAAAACGCCCGCCGCGCCGTCCGCCACAAGCCGAAGCCGCTCGTACTGCCCGGCGGCGACGCGACGGCCGGAACGGAACAAGCTTCGGAAGAATATTGACGTGACCTCGGCACCTTTAGAGAGCGGGTAGGCGAGGGGGTCGGCGAACGCTCGAGGAGCATGGGCCGCCGCGGCCCTGCGACGAGACTTTTGCCGCCCCCGAGCCGGCGAAGTACTTACAAGGTTTATGCCACGGTTCGTGATCCTCGAGCACACCGGCGCCCCGGACGACCCGTCAGGAAGGCACTTCGACCTCTTGATCGAGGCGGGCGCGGCGTGCCGCACGTGGCGGCTGGCATCGCTGCCCGAGCCGGGCCGGCAGTCCGTGATGGCCAGCGAACTGCCGCCGCATCGGCTCGCCTGGCTCGATCACGAGGCGGGAGAGGTCTCCGGGGGTCGGGGGTTTGCCCGGCGCGTCGCGAGTGGAATGTGCCATGTTCTCGCCGGCGATCGTGCCCGAGAAAACCAGGCAGAAGATCTCGTCCTCGATGGCGTGATCGCCGGCCACCTTCTGCGACTCGCGCGATCGTCCGGAGCCTGGGTCGCCATGGTGGATCGCTGACCTTCAGTCGGACGGCAGGGCGGGCGGCTCGAGCGGCTCGGCTCTGAGCCCGTCGAGAAAGCCTCGCATGGCCGCCACGTCGCCGGTCGATACGCGGCTTGTGCGGCGCGTCGCTGGCGAGATGCACGTGCGCTGGATCACATCGGCGTCGATGGCCGCAAGCCCCCGGTAGCGCCGGATGCACACGGGCCCGTCGGCTCTGGCCCGATCGGCGAGGCTCGTCAATTCCATGTCGGAGACCGCGTGATACGAGCGTCCGGCAACGGTCACTTCGCCCCACGGAGGCCGCACGAGCTCGACCCGGCCCGATTCGATGAGCCGTGGCATCCAGCGGTGAAAGAACATCACCAAGAGCATGCCGCAATGGATGCCGTCGGCGTCCGGATCCATCAGCAGAAGAATCCGTTCGAAGCGGAGCGACTCGTGGTGGTAGTCCGGCTCGAGGCCGGTGCCGAGAGCCTCGATGAGCGGCCCGAAGAGCGGGTGCGAAAGCACTCTTGCACGCGCGGCACGCGCGGCGTTGAGCGGCTTGCCCTGCATCGGCAAGACGGCCTGGTAGGCCGCGTCGCGCACGCGAGCGACGGCCGTTGCGGCCGACTCTCCTTCCACGACGAAAAGTTCCTTGGCGGCGTCCGGCCCTTCCCGGCGACAGTCGTCGAGCCGGGCCTGCTCGCCAAACCGTTCTCGCGGAGCGTGCGCCATGTCAGGACGCCGCGATCCGGCGTCTGCGGAGGGAATGTCGGGTTTTCGAGCCACCCAGCGAATGTCGCGGACTGCGGGGCGAGAATAGCCGGGCCGACGTCGGATCCGCAAACCTCGGGCGGGTAAGATACCGGCCTCTCCAGGAGTCGTTGCGATGAAGCCCCGTGAAGTGCTCGCGCTATGCCGCGAGAAGGAAGTGAAGGCGGTCGATCTCAGGTTCACCGATTTTCTCGGGGCTTGGCAGCACCTCACGATCCCCGTCGGGAAGCTCGAGGAAGACACCTTCGAGGATGGCCTTGGCTTCGACGGCTCGAGCATCCGCGGCTGGCAGGCGATCAACGAGAGCGACATGCTGCTCGTGCCCGTGCCCGACACGGCGATCGTCGATCCATTTGCCGTGATCCCCACGCTCTCGATCATCTGCAACGTCCAGGATCCGATCACGCGTGAGGACTATTCGCGCGATCCGAGAAACGTGGCCCGCAAGGCGGTGAACTATCTGAAGGGCACCGGGATCGCCGACACCTGCTTCATCGGGCCGGAGGCGGAGTTTTTCGTGTTCGACGACGTGCGGTTCGACCAAAACGCCCACGAAGGCTACTTCCACGTCGATTCCAGCGAGGCGGAGTGGAATCGGGGCCGCGTCGAGGGCCCAAACCTCGGCTCCAAGCTGCGGCACAAGGAAGGCTACTTTCCCTGCCCGCCCTCGGACCAATTGATGGATCTCCGCAACGAGATGATGCTCACCATGATCCAGTGCGGGATCGACGTCGAGGCCCAGCATCACGAGGTGGCCACGGCAGGGCAGTGCGAGATCGACATGCGATTCCAGGAGCTGGTGCGCATGGCCGACCAGATGTGCCTCTACAAATACATCGTGCGGAACGTGGCCCGCCGCCACTCCAAGACGGTCACGTTCATGCCCAAGCCGATCTATGGCGACAACGGCTCCGGGATGCACACCCACATCTCCCTCTGGAAGGAAGGCCACCCGCTCTTCGCCGGCTCGGGGTATGCCGGGCTTTCCGAGCTGGCCCTGCACGCGATGGGCGGCATCCTCCGGCACGCCCCGGCGCTCTTGGCGATCACCAATCCCACGACGAACTCCTACAAGCGGCTCGTGCCGGGCTACGAGGCCCCTGTAAACCTTGCCTACTCGCAGCGAAACCGCTCGGCGAGCTGCCGGATTCCGATGTATTCGGTGAGCCCGAAGACGAAGCGGATCGAATTTCGTTGCCCCGACCCGACGTGCAATCCCTATCTGGCCTTCTCGGCGATCCTGCTCGCGGCGATCGACGGCATCCAAAACAAGCTCAACCCCGGCCCGCCGCTCGACCGCGACATCTACGACCTGCCCCCCGAGGAGCTCGCCAAGGTGCCGAAGGCCCCGGGCTCGCTCGACGAAGCCCTCGCGTCCCTCGAGCGCGACCACGAGTTTCTCCTGCGGGGCGACGTGTTCACCGAAGACGTGATCGCCACCTGGATCCGCTTCAAGCGCGAGAAGGAGATCCAACCGATGCGCCTCCGGCCGCATCCCTATGAGTTTTGCCTGTACTACGACGCGTGAGTTGCGTGGCGAATCACTGACTCCGCACAAGCGACCGTGTTCCTCGGATATCTGCTTGGGCTTACGGTTCACAAAAGCCCCGGGCGGGAGCCCGGGGACTCCACGTGAATGCGGAAACCGGCCTCCATGCGGCATGGCGAACGGGATGGTTCGCAGCCCGGTGTCCCGTCGCTTCCGCTCCGGGCTTCGTGGATCGCAGGAAGCCCGAGGCGTGAGCGGATCGCAGGAAGCCCGAGGCGTGAGCCGAGAGGATGCCGCGGTCGCCCCTCCCCGCGCGTTCCCTTCGGCTCACGCCGCGAAAGACACCCTCACCCGGCCTGCGGCCGGCCTCTCCCAGAGGGAGAGGCGAGATACGGAGGGCTGAGGCGAACGTCAAGCGAGAGGGTCTGGGCAGTCACGAGCCGGCTTGGGCTCATTGAGCCGAGACTTGCAATCGGCTGGTCACCAGCACGTCTTGCCGCCGTTGACGGCGATCGTCTGGCCCGTCACGAAGGCCGCCTCGTCGCTCGCCAGATACACCGCCGCCCAGCCCACTTCCTCAGGTCTGCCCCAGCGCTGCATCGGAATCGTCGCGAGATAGGCGTCTTTGTCGGCCTGCGGGTCGTGCTCGTGCCGCTCCACAGGAATCCAGCCCGGGGCGATCATGTTGACCGTGATTCCAAACGGGGCGAGTTCGTGGCACATGCTGCGCGACCAGCCGGTCTGGCCGCCCTTCGCGGCGACGTAGGCGGAGAAGGGGGCGACCCCCAGCAGAAAGACCTCGCTCGTGATGTTGATGAAGCGGCCGTGTTTCCGGGCCTTCATGCCGGGCAGCGCCCGCCTGGCGAGGAGATACGGGCTCTTCACGAAGAAGTCGAGCATCTGCTGGTGGAACGCCCAGTCGTACTCCTCGATCGGCTTCATGGGCTGTGGCGGCGTGGCGTTGGCCACGACGACGTCCACCGGCCCGAGAGATTGCTCGATCGCCGAAAACATGCCGTCGATCGCGTGCTCGCAGGTGACGTCGGCCTGGAACACCTCGGCCGTGATCCCGGCGGACCGCAATTCGGCGAGGGCGGCGTCGGCCCGGGCTTTCGAGTTGGCGTAGTTGATGGCGACCTTCGCGCCGGCGCGGCCGAGGCACTCGGCCGTGGCGAGGCCGAGGCCGGTAGACGAGCCGGTGACGAGGGCGGTGCGGCCCGTGAGTGAAAAGCAGGCGTGGGGCATGGAGGAGACGGCTCCGGAGTTTTTCTAACCGAGCGAGGGCGCGCAGGCGTTGGTGAGGTGATGGATGATGCCGGCGACGGCACCCTGTCGCTTGCTCGACGTGGTGGCCACGATCGTGCAGTCGGCGAGCGACGCCGTGAGCGTGCGCTGGCGCACCCGTTCCAGCACGCGGGCGAACCGTTCGGCCCCTCCGGCGAGGAGCGTGCCGTGCACGAACAGCGTGGTCGGATTGAAGATGTTGATCACGGCGGCGATCGCAATTGCCAGGTATTCGGTGACGGTGCGGAGTTCGTGCTGAAAGTCCGCGGGCCTGGTTGCCAGGAGATCGGCAGCCTCGTCGACCGAGATGGCCCGTCCCAGCTTTTCGCCGATGAGCCGTACGAGTGCGGCGTCGGTGGCAAGAGTCTCCAGGCAGCCGCGGTTGCCGCAGCCGCAGCGGATGCCATCGGGAGCGACCGTGACGTGGCCCACTTCGCCCGCCATGCCGCTGTGGCCCGCGAGCAATCGGCCGCCGCTCATCACGCCGAGACCGAGGCCGGTGGCCGCGTCGAGCACCGCGAAGTCGTCGAGGCCCCGCGCGTCGCCATACAGCCATTCGCCGAGCACGAGGGCATCGCTCTCCTGCACCAGCACGCAGGGCACACCGAGCCTGGCTTCGAGATCACGGGCCGGGTTGTGCTTGTCGAGGAGATGGAGGTTTGGTGAGAAGACGACCTCGCGCAGCCGCTCGTTGACGAGGCCGGGCACGCTCAGGCCGATGCCGTGGACGATCGGGGCGCTCGCATGGACGAGCGTCCGACAGGCCTCCGTGACGCCGTCGAGGAGGGCGGGATAGCCCGCGGGAGTCGCGAAGCGGATCGTGCGGTCTTCAGTGACCACGCCGTCGAGACCGGTTGCAACGACGCAGCAGGTTCCGGCGTCGATTACCGCGCCCAGCACGGAAGCCGAGGCGGCGGCCATGCGCACGAGCCGGCCTGGGCGACCGAGCGCCTGCTCGGCCGGCTCGAGCTCCTCGACGAGGCCGCGCTTGAGGAGCGACTCGACGGCCTTCGACACGGTCGGGGCCGTCAGGCCCGAGACGCGGGTGAGCGCCGCCCGCGACGAGGGGCCGCTCTGCTGGATCACCTCGAGAAGCCGGCGCTCGTTGATCCGGCGGAGGAGCGTCGATTCGACGCGGTTGTCGCGCTGCTTCATGGGAGGCCACTCACCGCGCACCGAATCGGTGCACCATCGTGTGCCGGTACGTCTGGCCGGGGTCGAGTCGCGTCGAGGGCCAGTCCGGATGATGGACGCTGTCGGGAAATTTCTGGGTTTCGAGGCAGATCGCCGCCTGCTTCCCGTAGGCGACGCCTCCTTTGCCCCTCACGCTGCCGTCGAGATAGTTGCTCGTGTAGACCTGGATTCCCGGCTGGTCGGTGAGAATTTCCAGCGTGCGGCCGCTGGCCGGATCTCGGAGGAGGGCCACCGACCGCAGAGCGCCATCCGGCTTCCAGTCGCGAACGATGTAGTTGTGGTCGATGCCACCGGGGTTTTTTCCGTCGTCGCTCGGTGGCAGCCCGTCGATCGCCGCGCCGAGGGTGGCCGCAGGAGAGCGCTCGGGTCGCAGGTCGAACGGCGTGCCGGCGACCGGCGCGAAGGTGCCCGTCGGGATGCCCCCCGCATCGACGGGGAGATATGAATCGGCGGTGACGGCAAGCTCATGGTTGCGCACCGTGCCCGCAGCCTGGCCGGCGAGATTCCAATAGGAATGATGCACCAAGTTGACGATCGTCGGGCTGTCGGTCGTGGCCGACATCTCGACCCACAGTTCACCGGCAGGTGTGAGCGTATAGGTGACGCGGGCGGTGAGCGTGCCGGGATAGCCCTCGTCGCCGGCCGGTGACACGACCTGGAAATCGACAGCGGGCCCACGATCCGAGAGCCGCGGCGTCGCCTTCCAAAGTTTTTTGTCGAAGCCGATGATGCCACCATGCAGGTGGTTTGGGCCGTTATTCTTTGCGAGCGTGTGGTGTCTGCCGTCGAGATCGAACGCGCCGCCGGCGATCCGGTTCGACACGCGGCCACACGTGGCGCCGAAGTAGGGATGCACACCGATGTAGCCATCGAGCGCGTCGAAGCCGAGCACGACGTCTACGGGTGCCCCGTTGCCGAGAGGCACCTCAAAGCTCGTGAGGATCGCGCCGTAGTCGGTGATCTCCGCCCGCCAGCCGCCGGGCACTTCGAGTGTGTAGAGCGACGCAGACTGGCCGTTGGGCAGGGAGCCGAAGGGGCGGCTCGCGGGAGGATGGCGCGGTGGAGGCATGGGCGGGGCGGCTTCCGTGAAGGAAATGGCGAGCACGAGCCAGCAGGTCGCAGACAGCATGACCTCAGCCGACGGTGGCAGATAGCGCATGGCACGAGACTCCCGAAAAGTTGACACTTACTTAACGGCGCTTAGAATACCCGCGATCTTTTGACTTGTGAAGGGTTTTTTCATGGGTCCGAGCGCGGCGTCGCGGTATCGAAGACGAAGTTCGCGAGGACCAGCCTGCCTGACCGCGTGGCCCATGGTGATCGTCTGGGCCGCGATGGCGGGGGGGGCGGAGCGGGTCGATTTCTCGCGTGACATCCAGCCGCTCTTCGCGAAACGGTGCGTGGCCTGCCACGGCCCCGACACGCAGGAGGGAGGCCTGCGGCTCGACAGTCAGGCCGGAGCGACCGGCGCACTTGCGAGCGGCGGGCGGGCGATCGTGCCGGGCGATTCCGCCGCGAGCGAGATTCTCGCACGCATCACCTCGACCGATCCCGACGTGCAGATGCCACCCGAGGGAGCGCGGCTCGCCCCGGCCCAGGTCGCTTCGATCAAACGCTGGATCGATGAAGGCGCGGAGTGGAAGGAGCACTGGGCGTTCCGGCCACTTGTGCGGCCTCCCGTGCCTGCCGTGGCTGGCGTCGGCAATCCGATCGACGCCTTCATCCGCGCGGAACTCGAGCGCCGCGGCCTGCCGGTGCCGAAGCCTGCCGAGAAGCTCGCGCTCGTGCGCCGGGCGACCTACGACGTCACCGGCCTACCCCCTTCCGAGCAGGAAGCCCGAGACTTTCTGGCGGACGAATCGCCTCGGGCGTGGGAGCGCGTCGTGGATCGTCTGCTCGCCTCGCCCCACTACGGCGAGCAGTGGGCGCGGCACTGGCTCGATCTCGTCCGCTACGCGGATACCAACTCCTTCGAACGCGACAGCAAGAAGCCGCATGCGTGGCGCTACCGTGATTACGTCATCCGTTCCTTCAACGACGACAAGCCGTACGACCGCTTCGTCATCGAACAACTCGCCGGCGATGAACTTCCCGGGCCCTCGTCCGACGAGCTCATCGCGACAGGTTACTACCGGCTCGGCATCTGGGACGACGAGCCGGCCGATCGCGAGCAGGCCCGCTACGACTGGCTCGATGACATCGTCTCGACCACCGGCCAGGTGTTTCTCGGGCTTTCCATCAATTGTGCCCGCTGCCATGACCACAAGATCGACCCGCTTACGCAACGCGAATACTACGCGATGCTCTCGTTTTTCGAAAACATCACGCCGCTGGGTGATCGGCATCTGAATCCTGCGTTCATCGAACGGCCGATCGCGACCGAAGGCACGTCGGCAGAGGAGGTGTCGCATCGGGCCCAGGATCTCGACCGCCGTCGGCAGGAAGCGCGCCTTGAAGTCGCGGCGATCGAGAAGCGGATCAAGGAACACGGAGATCAGGCGATTGACGACCTTGCGAAGGCCGATCTGGCCACACTCAAGGACCGCGTCAAATCGCTTGACAAGGAGCATGCCGGAATCGCCAAAGCCCTCGTCGTGTCGGAGTTCGGTCGCGAGCCCAGGCCGACGCATATATTTTATCGGGGAAATCCGCACGCCGAACGCACGCCCGAGAACCGGGTCGAGCCCGCGTTTCCGGCGGTCCTTCGGGCTCCTGCCCCAGAGATCGTGCCCCCGGCGGACTCGCGCACGACCGGCCGCCGCACCGCGCTCGCGAAGTGGATCGCTTCCCCGGACAATCCGCTCACGGCGCGGGTGATGGCCAATCGCGTCTGGCAGCATCACTTCGGTCGTGGGATCGTGCGCAGCCCCAACAACTTCGGCTTCGCCGCCGATCCGCCGACCCACCCGAAATTGCTCGACTGGCTCGCCGCGGAACTCGTCGCGAGCGGGTGGCGACTCAAGCCCCTCCACAGGCGCATTCTCATGTCGGAGGCGTACCGCGCGGCGGCCTCAGGCAATGGGGAGGCGTCTGCGAAAGACCCGCTCAACGACGCCTTCTGGCGGTTCGACATGCGCCGGCTCACGGCCGAGGAGATTCGCGACTCGATCCACGCAGCGAGCGGCGTTTTGAACCCGAAGATGTTCGGGCCCGGCGTCTACCCCGCGATCCCCGAGGCCGTGCTGGCCGGGCAGTCGCGGCCCGGGAATGGCTGGGGCACCTCGCCGCCCGAGGAGCAGGCCCGCCGCACGATCTACGCACATGTGAAGCGGTCGCTGATCACACCGATCGTCGCCGACTTCGACGTCGCCGACACCGACACCTCGTGCCCGGTGCGGTTCGTGACGACGCAGCCGACCCAGGCGCTCGGCATGATGAACGGTGACTTTTTGCACAACCAGGCCCGGGTGTTCGCCGAGCGAGCGCGACGCGAGGCGCTGGCGGCGAACACACAGCCCGGTACCTCGGCCGATGACGATGTCGCCGCGATCGTCCGCCGGGCGCTCGAGATTGCCCTCGTGCGGCCGATTCACGACGACGAGGTGATGCGAGGCGTCGCCCTCGTCGATGTGCTCGAGAGCCAGGACGGAATCGGGCCCAGCCGTGCCATCGAGATCTATTGCCTGATGGTTTTGAACCTCAACGAATTCATCTATCTCGACTGATGTTCCTCTACGGGAATCCCGCCATGGCGTTCAACCCGGCATCACCACGCGGCTCGTTCTGCCAACGCACCCGACGCGAGTTCTTCTGGGAGGCCGGCGGCTCGTTCACGGGGCTCGCGCTCGCCGGCCTGCTCGACGGCGGGTTCTTCGCCCGCCAGACGCATGCCGCCACGGGCGTTCCCTTCGCCAATCCGCTGGCGGCCAAGCCACCGATGTTCGCTCCGCAGGCGAAGAGCGTGATCTTCCTCTTCATGTATGGCGGCCCGAGCCATGTGGACACGTTCGACTACAAACCCGCGCTCTATCCGCTCGACGGAAAGACGATCAAAGTGAAGACCAAGGGCCGCGGCGGTGAGCGGAGCGAGAGCCGCGTCGTCGGCCCGAAGTGGAAATTCAAGCAGCATGGCGAGTGCGGCAAGTGGGTGAGCGATTTGTTTCCCAACGTCGCGACGCACGTGGACGACATCGCATTCCTTCATTCCATGACGGCCGACTCGCCGATCCACGGCTCGGCGATGCTGCAGATGAACTCGGGAAAGATCCAGAGCGGCTCGCCCTGCCTCGGTTCGTGGATCAACTACGGCCTCGGCAGCATCAATGAAAACCTCCCCGGGTTCGTGGTCATGCTCGACCCGACCGGCGGCCCGATCTCGGGCGCCAAGAACTGGTCGAGCGGCTACATGCCCGCGACCTTCCAGGGCACGCTGTTGCGTTCGAAGGGGGCGCCGATCCTCGACCTCGCCCCGCCCGACGACATGCCGCTCGAAGCCCAGCGGGCGATGCTCGATGCCCTTCGCGAGGCCAACACGGCCCACCTGCTCCCCCGCAGCGACAACACCGAGCTTGCCGCGCGGATCGCGGCCTACGAGCTGGCCTGGAAGATGCAGGAGCATGCCCCCGAGGCGGTGGACATCGCGAGCGAGACCGAGGAAACGAAGAAGCTCTACGGCCTCGACAATCCGCGGACGGCCGACTTCGGCCGGCGCTGCCTGCTCGCCCGCCGGCTCGTCGAGCGGGGCGTACGGTTCATCCAGCTCTACTCCGGCGGTGCCCACAACGACGACAACTGGGACGCCCATGGCGACCTCGTGAAAAACCATGAGTTCCACGCTGGCAACACCGACCGGCCGATCGCGGCCCTGCTCACCGACCTGAAACGCACGGGGCTCCTCGACAGCACGCTCGTGATCTGGGGTGGCGAGTTTGGCCGGCAGCCGACGGCCGAGTATGCCGAGGGCACCGGCCGCGACCACAACGCCTTCGGATTCACGATGTGGATGGCCGGCGGTGGCATCAAGGGGGGCGTGAGCGTGGGCGAGACCGATGAACTCGGCGCCGCGGCGATCACGCCCGAGCACGACGGCAAAACGGGCTTCCATGTGAAAAGCCTCCACGCAACGGTGTTGCACTGCCTCGGTCTCGATCCCAACCGCCTGAACTACTTTTTCGGCGGCCTCGACCAGAAATTGGTCGGGGTCGAGCACGTCAGCCCGATCCAGGAAATCCTCGCGTGAGAACACTTTTGATCGCCCTCGTTTTGCTGACGGCCCCAGTGCACGCCGAGGCACCGCCCACGGCCGTACAGACGGGCACACCGCACCGGGTGATCGCGGCCGATTCGTCGAAGAAGACGCTCGCATCGATCGCGCCCGACGGAAGGGTCGAGTGGCGCTTGCCGATCGGGGCCATTCACGACCTTCACCTGCTCCCCGACGGCCACATCCTCTATCAGGACGGCTGGACGCGGATCGTGGAGCTCGACGCGCGGCGCAGGCCGATCTGGGACTACAACGCCAAGCGTAACGGCAACGCCGGCCGCACGGTCGAGGTGCACGCCTTCGAGCGGCTTCCCGACGGTATGACGATGATCGTCGAATCGGGGCCGGCCCGAATCATCGAGATCGATCGGGAGGGCAGTGTCATGCGCGAGGTGCCGCTGACCGTCACGACGCGCTCGGCGCACTCCGACACCCGCAACGCGCGGAAGACGACCGCCGGCACCTACCTCGTGGCCCACGAGAAAGACGGCGTCGTGCGGGAATACGACCCGACCGGCAAGGTGATCTGGGAGTTCGACGTGCCGCTCTTCGACAAGCCACCGAAGGGCGGCCACGGCCCGGAGGCGTTTGGCGACCAGGTCTACTCGGCCGTCAGGCTCGCGAATGGCAACACGCTCATCGGCACGGGCAACGGCCACGCCGTGCTCGAGGTCACGCCCGCCCAGGAGATCGTGTGGAAGATCGAGCAGCACGACCTCCCGGGGATCACATTGGCGTGGGTGACGCAGGTCGAGCGGCTGCCGAACGGGAACACGCGATTCGTGAACTGTCACGCCGGCCCAGACAACCCGCAGATCATCGAGGTCACGCCCGACAAGCAGGTCGTCTGGACGTTCAAGGACTTCACGACGTTCGGAAACTCGTTGCCCGTCGCGGTCGTGCAATAGCGTGGCGCCTAAGCGACCAAGCCGGCTTCGGGGGAGCGGCCACTGTCTTCACGCGAAACATCGGCATCCTGCCGATTTTCGCTGATGGCTCCTCACTCCGGCCGCGGCGGCCAAAAGTTCGGGAAGCGTTCGCCGACTCCCCTGTAGCGACAGGCCTCCAGGCCTGTCGATCGACGGAGCTGGAGCTCTGTCGCTACGGTTTGAGGAGGCTCGGGGTTACCCCGAGCCGGCGGTTACCGGCTTTGGCGGTTCACGCCTGCCGCAGGCGCACGATGAGCGACTCGTAGCCGAGCGGTCGATCGTAGGCGGTCGTGTGCTCGACGCGATCGACCTTCGAGATGAGGTCGATGTGCCCGACGCGGGCGCAGAGCCGGGCAAGCAGCGTGCGCATGACGGTGCGGGCGTGGGCGGCGCCGAGGCAGAGGTGGGCTCCGAAGCCGAAGGACACGTGCGGATTGGGTCGGCGGTCGAGATGCACCTCGTCGGCATCTGGAAAGACCGTCTCGTCGAGGTTCGCCGACGCCCAGCACAGGCTCGCGCGGTCGCCTGCGTTGACGGTCATCCCGTGCACGTCGGTAGCGACCGGGCAGACGCGGCCGATGTGCGTGAGCGGCATGTAGACCCGGAAGAACTCCTCGCTTGCCAGCACGATCTTGGTCGGATCGGCCCGCAGCGTTGCGAACGCTGCGGGATGTTTGGCGAGGTAGCCGATGGCGCAGGCCACGCTGTGGATCACCGTGTCGCGGCCGCCGGCGAACATGAGGTTGGCGAAGCCGAGTTGCTCGGCCCGAGTAAGCGGCCTGCCCTGAAACATGGCTTTCGTAAGAAGGCCGTAGAAATCGTCGCCGGGGTGGATCGCCGCCTTGTCGAACTGTTCGTTCAGATACTGTTCGAGATCCCTGCCGTTCTCCGCGCCGTTCTCGCCGTGATGGAAGACATGGATGCCCCAGCCGATGAAGCGCTCGGCCTCCGCCTCGTCCACGCCGAGCAGCACCGTGAGGGCCCGCGATTGCAGCGGGAGGGCGAATTCGCCGACGGCCTCGACCGTGTCGCGGGAAATCGCCTCATCGAGCAGTCGATCGACGATCGCCTCGACGCGGGCGACGAACGCCGGCTGCTTGGCCCGCAGGAAGAACGGCTCGACGAGGTCGCGATACTCGGTGTGCAGCGGCGGATCGGTCTCGATCGGCAGTTGCCGCACCGAACGCAGATGTTCCTCCGAGGGGATCGGCACGCGATACGGCGCATCGGAACTGAACGTGTGCCAGTCCTTCGCCGCCTTCCGCACGTCGTCGTGCCGCAGGATGAGTGGGATCGTCTCGTGATCAGTCGGCAGGCCGAGGACGCCGTGCATGCGCCGCGGCTCGCGGAAGGGATCGGGGATGTTCGTCACGGCTAAAAATCCGGAAACGTCGCAGGCCAGAGAGAAAGAGGCTACGCTCGCCGCCCGAGCCGCGTCTTGCATCGAGGCCGCGTGAGCTTGCATAATCCACCCACATGAAAGCTGGAGTTCAACAAGCCTTCTGGTCGCGGGTCGCGGGGGGTGATCTCGTGCGGCTGTTTGAACTCCTGCCCGATGTGTCGTTTTTCGCCAAGGACCGGCGGGGCCGATTCGTGGCCCTCAACCGTTTGGGCTGCGAGTTTTGTGGTGTCACGACGGAGGCCGAGGCGCTCGGCAAGACCGACCGCGAATTTTTCGGCTCCCGGCGGGCGGCCGACTATGCCCGGGATGACGCCGCGGTGATGCGGTCTGGTCGGCCGGTCGTGAACCGGATCGAAAGCGCCCCTGAGCGGGAGGGTTCACCGCGGCTGGTGATGACGACGAAGGTGCCGCTCCGCGATCGGGCGGGCCGCATCGTGGGCGTGGCCGGCGTGACCCGCCGGCTCGAGCAGGTGCGCGAGCGGCCGCACGCCGTAGCGCCGCTCGCCCGCGTCATCGAGCGGATGCACGAGCGCCCAGGCGACGACCTCTCCAGCCGCGATTTCGCCCGTATCGCGGGCATGTCGCTGAGCCACTTCGACCGGGTGTTTCGCAGGATGGTGGAGACCTCGCCGCGGCAGTATTTTCTGCGGGTGCGGATCGAGGCGGCCTGCCGGCGGCTGGCGGAGTCGCACGACACGATCGCCGCGATCGCCCTCGCCGCGGGCTTCCACGACCACGCCCACTTCACGCGGTCGTTTCGCCGGATCGTGGGCCTCACGCCGTCGGCCTACCGCATGGCCCATCAGTCGCCGCGGCCAGTGGGAGCCGGCCGCCGATGAGCCGGCATCTCGTGATCGTGATCGCTCTCGTCGGGGCGGGGCCGCTCGGGTGCGGCCGGGAGCCGGCAGCCGAGCGGAGCGACGATGCGACCGTGCTCGAGCTGCCGCCAGTCGTAGTGCAGATCGCCGCCGTGCGGACGGGGAAATCGATGCGGGTCATCGCCGAGCATCCGCTATCGGACGCCGAGTGGGAGTCGCTGCGGGGGCTCGCCAGGCTGAAGGAGCTGGTGCTCGAACGGGGCGTGGCCGACGATGGGCGGGCAAAAATCCTCGCGTCGCTCCCCGATCTCGAGCGGCTCGTGCTCCGGGAGTCGCCGCTCACCGATGCGGGGTTCGAGCGGCTGGCCGCCTGCGCGAAGCTCCACGATTTGAACGTGCCCAAAGCAGCCTGCACGCCGGACGGCATCCGCGCCCTCGTGGGCCTCGAGCAGCTGCGGAGCCTCCGGCTCGGAAGCCCGGCGCTCGCCGGCCCGGACGTGTGCGCCGCGATTGCCGAACTGCGCCACCTTCGCACGCTGCACCTGATCGACGTTCCGATCGGCGACGAGGGCCTGCGGAGTCTCACACAGCTCGACGGGCTCGAGACTTTGTATCTCGACGGGGCCGGGGTGTCGGACGACGCGTGGACCGGGTATTTTGAGGCTCGCCCACACGTCCACGTGCACGTCGATCAGGCCCACCACGACCGCGACCCAGCCCGCGGCCACGACTGACCACGGAGTCTTCCATGCGATCCGCTCGCATCCGTCCGCTCCTCGCCTGCTTCGCGGTGCTTGTCGGAGCAGTCGCCGGCCTCGCCGCCCGGGCGGCGCTTCAGGCCACCGCGGTCGCCACGCTCGAGGAGGCGGCCGAGCGCTACATCGCCACGCTCGACGACGCGCAGCGAGCACGCGGCCTGCGCCCCTTTGCCGATGCCTCCCGGACCGACTGGCACTTCGTGCCGAAGCCCGAGCGCAAAGGGGTGCCGCTCCGCGAGATGACGCCCGCGCAGGAGCAGATGGCGCTCGAGCTCCTCGGGGCCGTGCTCTCCGAGGTGGGCTACGCCAAGGCCCGCACGATCATGGATCTCGACGAGATCTTGCGGCGGCTCGAGGGCAGCCGTGCGAAGAACATCCGCGATCCGAAGCGGTATTTTTTCACCATCTTCGGCACACCCGCCACGACCGGCACCTGGGGCCTGTCGGTCGAGGGGCATCATCTGTCGTTCAACGTCACCGTGCGCGACGGCATCGTCGTCGATTCGACGCCGCAGTTCATGGGGGCGAATCCGGCCGAGGTGAAGACGTCGTTCGCGGGGCTCCCGGAGCGGGGCGAACGGGTGCTCGGGGCCGAGGAGTC
>JAIXPT010000019.1 GCA_027486095.1 Planctomycetaceae bacterium
GAGAGATGCCCGAAGCTCGCCACCCCGAGGGCCACGAGATCGCTGCCCTCCCAGAGCATGTCGCGGTAGCGAAAGTGCACCCGTGCGGGATCGCGCACGAGCGTGTAGCCGCTCGACACCGCGTAGCCATTCGCGAGGAATATGTCGAACGCTTCGTTCACCCAGCGCCGCTTCGTCGGCCAATCGGCGACGGCGGCTGGGGCCCCGGTCTCCTTCGCGTCGTGCACGAACACCGTGTTGGGCGGCAGCTCCATCTGGTAGATCGTGAGGCTGTCGGGGGCGAGCGCGAGCGTCTTTTCCACCGTCTGCCGCCACGAGTCGTCGGTCTCGCCCACCATGCCGGCGATCAGGTCGATGTTCGTATTCGGAAAATCCGCGGCCTTGATCCAGCCCCAGGCCCGTACGATCTCGGCCGAGAGATGGGCGCGGCCGTTGGCCTCGAGGATCGCGTCGGAGAAGTTCTCGACGCCCAGCGAGATGCGGGTCATGCCCAGCGTCTTCAGGGCGTGCACCTTCGCCTCGGAGAGCGTGCCCGGCTCGCATTCGAACGTCACCTCTTCGGCGTCGTCCCAGCCGAAGCTCGTGTGGATTCGCTCCACGAGCCGCTCGAGCTGTTTGACGGAGAGAAACGACGGCGTGCCGCCGCCGAAGTAGACATACCTGAGCGGGCGGCCCGCCACCGCGGGCTGGGCGGCGGCGAGCTCCCCCTCACGGCCGAGCGCCAGCGAATATCGCTCCACGTCGTGCGCCGCGACATCGGTGTAGACGCGGAAATAGCAGAATTTGCACCGCTTGCGGCAAAACGGCACGTGCAGATAGAGGCCGAGCGGGGCCGGCGTGGGCGGGGCGGCGAAGGCGGCGAGCACGTCCGGCACCGCGCCCGCATGCCACCGGGAAAACGGCGGGTAGTTGGCGACGAAATAACTGCCTGGCTCGGTCCGCTCGGCGTCGTCGCTCATAGGCCCCCGATGCTCACAACCCTCGGGCCGCGAGAAGATCGTCGAAATCCCTCACATGATAGGCGACCTTCGCCCGGTCGAGCACCCGGCACAGGCCGCGTAGGGCGATCCCCATCCCGTCGGGGCCGCTCGTGCCGCCAAACTGGCCGCCGCCGCGCACGTGCGGCTCGAGATCGAGAAACACGCCCGGGATCCCGCGGCGTTCGAGCTTCTTCGAGAGGCTCGGCAGCATCGTCTTGAGGTCGGCGAGGATCTTGTCGTGGCCGCCCGCGCCGATGTCGGCGGGCACGAAGTTCGCGAGCGCGTGCTCATCGACGTGCTTGCCGCGCACCTTGCCCGACACCTTGCGATAGTCCTTGATGTGCACCCAGCCGAGGCCCGGCTTCATCGCCTCCCACTCGCGATACACCTCGGCGGTCGAGAAGCCCTGCACGGTGAGATTGGCCGCGTCGAACACGAGCACGAGGGCGGGGTGGTTCACACGGCGATGAATCTCGGCGAGCAGCGTGCCCGTCTGGCCGACGAGGTTCGCCTCGACCTCGAGGCCGAACGTCAGATCGGAGCGGTGGCAGGCCTCGGCGATCCGCCCGAGCCGGTCGGCCGCTTCTTCGAGATAGCCCTCCGGCTTGGCACCCTTCGGCGGATAAAACGAAAACCCACGGATGAGCTTCGTCTCGAAGGCATGCGCGAGCTCGCAGGCCCGGGCCACGTCCTTGGCGAGATACTGCTTGAACGGCACGTAGGCGTTCTTCGTGCCGTCGGGCTTGTCAACGAGCTTCACTTTGCCGATCGGCGAGGCGATCGAGGCCACGTTGAGGCCGTATTCGTCTTCCAGATGCCGGAGCTTCTGGATCTCGGGGAGCGTCAGCTTCATGACGTTCTTCACCCCCTTGCCCACGTCGATATTGCGCAGGGAGTAATACTCGAGGCCGAGGGCGGCGAGCGCCGTAAACTGCTCGACGGCCGTGAGATGAAACGCCGCCTCGTCGGCGAGGGCGGAGAGGAGCACGGACGCAGACGTGGCCATCGTGAGGCAGCCTTTCAGACGGGGAGTGAATCAGCCGGCGGCAGGCAAGTGGTCGCCCGCCGGATACGAGACGACGATCCGGGAACTGATGCCGCCGCGGGGCGTGAACTGGGCGACGAGCGTCATCCGGCGGGGTGCGAGCACGGCCACGAGATCGTCGAGGATGCAGTTGGTGACGTTCTCGTAGAAGATGCCTTCGTTGCGGAACGCCTGCAGGTACAATTTGAGGCTCTTGAGCTCGACGCACCGCGTGTCGGCCACGTAGCGAAACGTGAGCGTGCCGAAGTCGGGCTGCCCGGTCTTGGGGCACATCGAGGTGAATTCGGGGCAGACGATCTCGATCAGATAATCCCGCCCGGGAAACTGGTTGGCGAAGGTCTCGAGTTGGTCGCGTGACGGCTTCTGGTGGGTAGTCATGATGAAGACGAGTGTGCCATGAAAGAGACGCCGGGCAAAGCCGCCCGCGAAACCCCGCCGGCCGCAGGCCGCTCGGCCGTGGTCTTGCTGTCGGGCGGCCTGGATTCCGCCACGGCGGCCGCCTGGGCGTGCCGCGAAGGCTACCGGCTTTCCGCCCTCTCGCTCGACTATGGCCAGCGGCATCGCTGCGAGCTCGACTGCGCCCGGGCCGTCGCCGCGGCGCTCGGGATCACCGACCACGTGATCCTGCCGGTCGATCTGGCGGCATTCGGCTCGAGCGCCCTCGTCGATCCGGGCATCGCGGTGCCCAAGGGGCGGTCGCACGCGGCGATCGGGGAGGGCATTCCGGTCACCTACGTCCCCGCGCGCAACACCGTGTTCCTGGCGCTCGCGCTCGCGATGGCCGAAACCCGGGGTGCCGAGGCACTCGTGATCGGCGTCAACGCGATCGACTATAGCGGCTATCCGGACTGCCGGCCCGAGTTCATCGCGGCCTTCGCCCAGCTCGCACGGCTGGCCACCAAAGCCGGTGTGGAAGGCCACGCACTCGACGTGCTCGCGCCGCTCGCCGCGCTCTCGAAGCCGGAGATCATCCGGCTGGGCCTCGACCTCGGCCTCGACTACGGGCTCACGAGCAGCTGCTACGACCCCGACTCCGTCGGCCGCCCCTGCGGCGCGTGCGACTCGTGCCTGCTGCGGGCAGCCGGGTTTCAGGCGGTGGGAGCGGTCGATCCCCGGGCCGCGGCCCGGGCCTGACGACAGCGAGGGCACGCCGCATGCGCATCGCCGAGATCTATGCCTCGCTTCAGGGAGAAGGGCTCTTGGCCGGCACGCCGAGCGTGTTCGTGCGCACGAGCGGCTGCAATCTGCGCTGCACCTGGTGCGACACGCCGTTCACGTCGTGGCAGCCGGAGGGAAGCGATCGCGACATTGCCGACGTGCTCACGGCCGTCGAGGCGCTCGAGCCGCGGCACGTGGTCGTGACGGGCGGGGAGCCGCTGCTCTTCGCCGACGTGGCAGACCTCTGCCGCCGGCTGCGGGCGGCGGGCCGGCATGTGACGATCGAGACGGCGGGCACGGTGTGGCTCGACGCGCCCGCCGACCTCGTGTCGATCAGCCCCAAGCTCTCGACATCGGCCCCGCCGGCCGACACCCCCGGCGGCTGGCGCGAGCGGCACGAGCGCACCCGCCGCGACGACGCCGTGCTGCGGAAGCTGATGGCGGCCGGGCCCTATCAGCTCAAGTTCGTGATCGACTCGCCCGCCGACATCGCCGAGGCGCTCGCCTGGATCGCAGACCTCGAACGGGCGGGCACCAGGATCGATCGCGGCCGCATCCTCTTCATGCCGCAGGCCCGCCTGCCGGATGAACTGGCGACGAAAACGGCCTGGCTCGCCGGCGAATGCACGCGAATCGGCGTGCGGCTCGCGCGGCGCTATCACATCGAGTGGTTCGGCAACACGCGTGGCACATGACTGACTGTGGCAGCATGTAGCGACAGGCCTCCAGGCCTGTCGAAGCATCGCCCGACAGGCTGAAGCCTGTCCTACTTGGCGGGCGCGTGGCCACGGGGGCCGAAGGCGAGCACGATCGCGGCACCCGCCGCCACGATCAGCATCCCCGCCAGAAAAAACGGGCTCACCGCAGCCGGCGGCGTGTGCGCCAGGGCGATCGTGGCCAGCGTGTTGAGCACGGGCGCGCAGCCAAACACGACGGGCATCACGGTAAACGGCTTGCCGCCGCAGGCGAACGCGAGGATCGTACCGAGGGCCCCCAAGGCGCCGAGCGTGCCCGCCCCGAGGCTCCAGAGCATGCCGCCGAGCTCCCAATTGCCCGTGTCGCCCATCGGCACGAGCAGGGCGAGCGGCACGAGCACCGCGATCAGGAAATAGGCCACGCCGATGCACATGAGCGGCCGCAGCCGGCTGCCGCCCATCGCGCCCTGCCCACGGTGCAGCACCGGGCCGTAGGCACCCCACGAAAACATCGCGAGCGCCGTCGCGAGCAGCACCTCGAAAAACCGCTCCGTTTTCTTTTCGGCCGTCTTCGCCGGAGTGCCGATCGCGGGCTCCGCGGGCGCATCGTCCGCCAGCGCTGCCGCGGCCGGAGCCGCGGGCGCCGCGTGCCCCTGCGGCTGCGGCTTGAACACGAGCACCGTCACAGCCCCGAGCACCACGAGGATCAACCCGGCGAGGAACGGCGCCTTGAGCTGGTTGAACGCCTTGTTCATGAACGCCGTGAGCAGCGTGTTGACGACGGGCGCTCCGCCAAACACGAGCGGCATCACGTAGATCGGCTTGCCGCCGAAGCCGAGCGCCAAGATCACGCCCAGGGCTCCGAGGGCTCCAGCGCTGCCGGCGATCAGGCTCCAGAGCACGCCCTTCGCCGACCACGCTCCACGCTCACCACCGCGGGCGAGGAGCGCGAGCGGCGCGAGTACGGCGATCACGAAATAGGCGAGCCCCACGCATACGAAGGGCCGCAGGCTCGAGTGCATCGCCTCGCGGCCGAAGTGCAGCACCGGGCCGTAGATGCCCCAGCAAAAGGCGGTGAGCGCGATCGCGGCGATGAGGCTCACGAACTGAAACATCGGGCATTCTCCGCGAGGGTGGCGACGAGCGAGCGACCCACATCTTCCACCGAAAGCAGCCGCATGCAATCGTGGTGGCCGAGCGGGCAGGTGCGCTTCCCGCAGGGAGAGCAGGCGAGGTCGAGCCGCATCTCCACCCGCTGCGGCTCCTCCGACCGGCTGAGACGCGGGTCCATCGGCCCGAGGAGCACGATCGTGGGCCGGCGGAAGGCGGCGGCGATGTGCCGCGGGCCGCTGTCGGTGGTGACCACCGCGGCAGCGCGGCGGACCAGCGCCTTCGCGAGTCCGAAGGGGAGCTTCGCCTCGTCGGCGAGGCTGCGCACGGCAGGCAGCGCCGCCTGCCGCTCGATCGCCCGCGCCTCGTCGCGATCGCCGGGGCCGCAGTGCACGAGCACGCGGGCGCCGGGCACGCGCTCGGCGACGAGCCGCCCGAGCGCCGCAAACTTGCCCGACCCCCACGACTTCGACGGCCCGAACGCGCCGTTGTCGTTGAACACCACGAGCGGCCCGGCCGGATCATGATCGGGAAACAGCCGCGCGAGCACGTCGGCGGCGAGCGCCTCGTCGGCCGGCGTGGTGGCCAGTTCGAGCGTGAGCGGCTGCCTGGGCACGCCGATTCGCACGGCGAGATCCATCGCATGCTCGGCGGTCGAAACGGGGCGGATGCACGAGCCCTCCCGGGGCGGGATCAACGGATCGGTGAGCAAGAGCCGCCGCCCGTGGCGGGCGAAGCCGACGCGCCGTCGCGCGCCCCCGAGATAGGCGAGCGCGGCCGTCGAGAGTGAGTTTGGCACGATCAGCGCGATATCCGCCCGATCGGCGCGCAGCCGCCGTGCGACCGCCGCAAACCGTCGCGTCGGATCCTTGCTCCGGCGATCGTACGGCACGATGTCGTCGAGCCACGCCGTGCCCTCGAGCAGTTCGGCGAACATCGGCTTGAGCACGCCCGTGATCCGGGCCCGGTCGCCGAAATGCCCGCGCACGGCGCGGAGCAGGGGAGTGGACATCACGAGGTCGCCGACCCAACGGGGCAGAATCACGACGATGTGCATGGGCACACCGTAGCGGCCGGAGCCCGAATCCCACAAAGGCAGTTCCGGTCTTAAGGCAAGCGGGCACCGCCAGTCGGCAGCGGCCGACCGCCTAAAAGCCGGATCCCAAAGGCAGGTTGTCGGCTCGTGCGGCCAGATTGCACCACAGGCTGATCGCCATGTCTTGCGACACGAAGCGCACCGCCCCGTCGGCCGTGCCGCAGAAAAGCCCGCCGCTGTGGGCACTCCACGGGGAATTGATGCCCGGGAAAGGCGGGTTGGGACCCTCTCCCATCACGATCGTGCCGCCCAAAAACGGCCCGCGTTCCGAGCCTACATTCCGCTGTCGCACATCTCCGCCGATCGTGTTGTAGCCGAGCCGTTCGGTGACCACGAATGTCTTGCTCGTGCCATCGGTGATCTGCGCCGGCCGGCACCGTGAATTGGCCCAAAACACGCCAAGGATTCCATTGACTCGGGTGCCGTCTGCCATCCGGTCGGGCGTACACCAGGCATTCAGGGAAAACACCGGCGCGCCATAGTGATGGATGCCGCCACCGTTGCCCACGAGACGAGGGAGCGGGTGCGACGGACATTGGGTGAACTGATACACCCTGCCAGCGACGGCGTTATTCGGTGCGACATTCGACGCCTTGGAGAAATCGAGCGATTCAAAGGCCCGCAGTTCCTCGACATAGGGAAAGAGTGCGGTCACGAAATTGAGCGGGTGGGATTGGAGTTGCGTATTCGGTGGATACGCAGGGTTGTACGACGCCCCGCTTGGTTGAAACTGCTGGCAGGTCAACCTCCCGTCGGTGCCGCTCAGCCGGGTATCGTGTTCGTTGCACGGGGGAAACGCCCGTGTGGCATCCACACGCTGAAGCAGGGCGAGCGTCACCTGTTTCATCTTGTTGCCGCAGGCATTTCGGCGGGCGGCTTCGCGGGCAGCCTGTGCCGCCGGCAGCAAGAGACCCACCAACACCCCGATGATCGCGATGGTGACAAGCACCTCCACGAGCGTCATCCCCGACGCGCCGCGGCCGCTGCCCGACGTCCGCCCGCTGCACGCGCCTGTCATCGCCGCGTCTCCGACCGGAGATCAAATTCCAAGGTGTTTTGCCGGCCCGGCTCGATGGTCGCCGTCAACTCCGAGGTCTCGGCGGATAGGTACCGCCGCGGCAGGGCGGTGGCGGCCGGGGCCGGTTCGACGACACCGGGCAGGGGATTATCCGCAAAAAAAAAAAAAAAAAAAAACGCAA
>JAIXPT010000235.1 GCA_027486095.1 Planctomycetaceae bacterium
GCTTGTCGGGCAGGTGCGTGAAGCCGATCTGGCCCCCTTCGGCGAGAATCTCCTTGGCGATGTACCAGGCGATCGAATGATCGTTGGCCACGCCGAGCACCAGCCCCTTCAGCCCATCGAACCTGCCCATGCCAACCTCCAGTGTCGCGAACAACGTGCGAGAACGCGGAAATGTAGCCGCTGGCCGAGAATCCCTCAACGCGGCCCGCTCGCCCGGCCCTTGCCGACCCGCGGCGGCAAGGGTAGAAAGCGGGTGTTGCCTCGTTAGCTCAATTGGTCAGAGCATCTGACTCTTAATCAGAGGGTTCTTGGTTCGAGTCCAAGACGAGGCACTGCTTTGTTTCCCGGCTTTCGCCGCAATGGTTCGTGCGCGGTCGCGCCGGCTCGGGGTTACCCCGTACCGTCTCGCCGGACGTTCGCCTCCGCCCTCCTGGGCTCCAGCTCACTCGGATGTGCCTGCGCTGCGCCTACCGTCGGTCACGCCGTCGCCGCCGTCCCGGCGTCGTCTCCGGCTTACGGTCGCCGGGCAAAGCCCGTCTCCCACACGCGAACGTCAGGGCCGGAGGCCCGGGTGATCACCAGCCGACGGAGGTCGGCCAAGCGAACAACGGCACGATGCCGGGTGTTCGCGTGAAGATGGCTGCGCTGGTCACATACGCCGTCTCAACGGCAGGGGCAACCCCGAGCCTCCTCTATGGGGACGGGGAGGCGGCGGAGACGGTCGGTGGGCACGCGCAGAAGAAGGGAGTCCTTGAGGACTATGGGCGTCTGATCAAAACCCACGAGTTGTGAACTCTCAAGACGACCGGATTCGAGCATGCCTACCGCCGGCTCCGCCGCCGGCTTGGGCGAGAGGACCAATCGCCGTTGCGCAGCGTCTACGCTGGCTCGAGGGCGCCGTGGCCGAGGATGAACTTGCGCGTGCCGGCTGGGCCGTCGAAAATCACGGTGCCCACCGACCGCGGCCCCGTGCCGCTGATGCCCGTGAGCAGGCCTTCGCCGTATTCGACATGCCGCACGCGCTGGCCGGCTTCGTAGGTGTGCTTGGCTTTGGAGAGCCCGCCGAGCCGCTCGGCCAGGTCTGCCGCAGTCTGGAAGGCGCGGTCGCGGGCTGGCGACGTGCGGCGGGCCGGGGGAGTTTCCGGTGCGGCCATGTCTTGCGAGATGTCTTCATCGGCCGGGCCCGTGACGAGTTGTGAGGTGTCGTCGAGGTCGGCGCCCGAGCCCATGGAGCCGGCGGCTGCGAAGTCGTCGATGGCGAGGGTGCCAGACAGGGGCGCCTCGGATCCTGTGAGCACGGTTTCGCTGCCGGTCATTTCGGTGAGGAACACGCTAGGCGCCGAGATGCGGCGCGTGCCGCGGTAGTCGCGGATGCGAGCGCAGCTGGCGTGCACCTCCTGCATGCCGCGCGTGATGCCCACGAACACGAGCCGCCGCTCCTCTTCGAGCTGCTCGGGATGATCGAGGCTGCGTTCGTGCGGCAGGATGCCATCCTCCATGGCCACCAGATACACGATCGGGAATTCCAGGCCCTTGGCGGCATGAAACGTCATCAGAGCCACCCGCTCGCTCGACGGATCCCAGACGTCGGTGTCGGCGACGAGGGCGGTGGTTTCGAGGAAGGCGCCGAGCGGGTCGATCTCGGCCGAGCCTTCCTCCGGCGGTCGATTCGGGAAACTTGCGTCGAGCTGCTGGGCGGCGGTGAGCAGCTCCTCGACGTTGGCGATGCGATCCTCCCCTTCTTCGTCGATGCCGTCGTCGGCCAGCCACTGCCGGTAGCCGGTGCGATCGAGCACCTCTCCCAGCAGGGTCGCCACGCTCGGCTCGGCGGCCGCGACGGCGGCGAGCCGAGCGTGGAGCCGGGCGAATTCGCCGAGCCCCTTCGCCGCCCGCTTGGTGAGCCCTGGAATCGATGCGGCGCGGGCGGCGGCAGCGAGCCGGCTCTGGCGGTGGTCGTCGGCCCAGGCCGTGAGCAATTCGAGCGACTGCCGGCCGATGCCGCGGGGGGGCACGTTCACCACCCGCATGAAGGCCTCGTCGTCGCGCGGATTTTTCAGCAGCCTGAGCCAGGCCACCACGTCGCGGATTTCGCGGCGCTTGAAAAACTCCAGTCCGCGGACGAGCTGGTAGGGCACGCCGCGACCGCGGAGCGCTACTTCGAGCGAGCGCGAGAGGGCGTTGGTCCGAAAGAGGATGCAGTATTCGCGCGGCGAACGGCCCGCTGCGAGGCCGTGGGAGATCTCGTCGGCGATCCGGTCGGCCTCGTCGTGGCTCGTGGAGTCGAGCACGATGCGCACCCGGTCGCCCGCCGGCGCGTCGGTGACGAGCCGTTTTGGCTTCCGGCGCGAGTTGTGGGCGATGAGTCGATCGGCGGTGCCGAGGATGTTGGCCGAGCTCCGGTAGTTGTGTTCGAGCTTCACGACTCTGGCTGTCGGATAGTCGCGTTCGAACTCCAGGATGTTGCGGATGCTCGCGCCGCGCCAGCCGTAGATCGCCTGATCGGGATCGCCCGTCACGGCGAGATTCGGATGATCGACGGAAAGTCCGCGGACGATGCAATATTGGACGGAGTTGGTGTCCTGATATTCATCGACCAGGATGTAGCGGTGGCGGGCGTCGAGCATGGCCCGCAGCTCGGGGTTGTCGAGCAGCAGACGGGCCACGTGCACGAGCAGATCGTCGAAATCGACGGAGTTCGCGGCCAGCAGCAGCTCCTGATAGACCGGCCAGAGCTTGAGGGCCACCTCGTCGGCCGGCCGGCCCCAGCGGGGCTCGAACGTGTCGGGAGTGAGGAGATCGTTCTTCGCCCGGCTGATCGTGGTGGCGAGGCGGTCGATCGGCGTGTGCGTGAGCGAGAGGCCGAGCTTGCGTGCAGCCCGTTTGAGCACGGCAGACGCGTCGTCCGGGTCGAGGATCGAATAGTCGCTCGTCAGTCCGACCAGGGTCGCGTGCCTGCGGAGGAGGCGGGCGGCGAACCGATGGAACGTGCCCATCTCCACCGCCTGCGGCCCGACGAGGTCCGTGACGCGCCGCCGCATCTCGTCGGCCGCCTTGTTCGTGAACGAGAGCGCCACGATCTGGCGGGCCGGAATGCCCTGGCCGATCAGATGGGCGATGCGGTGGGTGACGACGCGGGTCTTGCCGCTGCCAGGCCCTGCCAGAACGAGCAGCGGGCCTCCCACGTGCGTGGCGGCCTGCCGTTGCGAATCATTGAGATGGTCGAGAGAAATGGGCTGCAAGGGAGCGATGCCAGCACGCTAGCATGAAAACGGTAGTCGAGTTTTGATTGTTTGGATTATATTCCGGCAACCGTTCATGAATCACGGACCTCGAACACCAGGGAGGGAACCCTCGTATGCCACGCGTCCCGTACAAGAATCTGAACCAGACCGACGAGATGGCCGAAAAGCTCGAAATGAGCACCGCCGAGATCGGTCTGTCGGTGCGGACCACGAACTGCCTCGAGGAGAAGGGCATCTTCACCGTGCATGACCTGCTCAACTGCACCCGGGCCGACCTGCTCTCGATCTCCAATTTCGGCGAGAAGACCCTCGAGGAGGTCTATCGATCGCTGGAGAAGATCGGGTTTTTCCGGGCCTCGCGGCCGGCGGCCGACATGGGCATGGACGCCGTTGAAAATCGCCAGGAATCGCTCGCCTGAGGAGCAGGGCACGGCAGCGGCCCGGTGGCGTGCGCATAATGCGTGGTCGGGCTACCCCATG
Source organism: Planctomycetaceae bacterium (assembly GCA_027486095.1). GTDB lineage: Bacteria > Planctomycetota > Planctomycetia > Pirellulales > UBA1268 > RGVT01. The sequence goes on from JAIXPT010000235.1 coordinate 3,723, forward strand.
GAAGGTGGCCCAGGCGCCGTGCCTGCCCCCGGAGGACCTGCCCCGTGAGATTGCCGCCGTTCTTCGGCAAGAAGCGCGGCCACCGTCGAACCGGTTCGCAGGCGTGGGGATCGTTTGGCGAAGCCGTTTTTTATGCGGCGCTCGTGGCTGCGGGATTGTGCTTCGCGGGTCTCCTGCTCACCGGCGCTGTCGGGATCGGCCCCGAATCTGCGGCCCCGGCATGGTCGCGCGGGTGGCTGTGGATTTTCATCCTGCTGATCCCTGGAGCCTTGCTTGCCTTCGGCGCGGCCGGGCTCGCCCGCGCCGTCAGGGATTGGGGAAAGAGCGAAGAGCGCCGGGCCGCGGCGGAGGGGCTCGGCACCTTTCTCGAAAGCATGGGACAGGCGCCGGCCGCCCGGCACACGTATCCGGGCGTTCCTACCTGCGACGATCTCGTCAATTCCCCTGGCACGATCCTGCGCTACCGGCTGCCGATCGAGAGCCCGGAGAGTTGGACGCTCGTCGGCATGGGGCTGTTTGCCGGGCTCTGGAACGCCGTGCTCGTGGTGCTCGCCGTCAGCGCCGGCATCGACATCGTGAGCGGTCGCATCGAGTGGGTGCTGCTCGCGGTGCTCGTGCCCTTCGTGTTGGTCGGGGTCACGGGAATCGTGATCTTCATCAGGCGGCTCGTGCTCACCACCGCCGTCGGCACGACCCAACTCGAGATCTGCGATCACCCGCTCCTGCCGGGTAACAGCTACGACGTGCTGCTCGCGCAGAGCGGATCGGGCATGTTCCGAGCTCTCGCCTTGACGCTCGAAATCGAGGAAATGGCGTCGTTCCGCCAGGGCACCGACACGCGCACCGAGCGGGTCATCGTGTGGCGGGATGTCGTCAAGGAATGGACGAATCTGGAGATCACACCGGGCGTGAGGTTCGAAACGCACGTCACGGTCGCCATTCCGGCCGGGGCGATGCACTCCTTCGGTTCGGCACACAACGCGGTGCGCTGGCGGCTGGTCGTGCGTGGACAACCGGAGCGGTGGCCGGGCTTTGTCCGCGTGTTCCCCGTGGTCGTCCATCCGGCCATGCCCGCCGAGTCCGCGGCTGTTCGCCGCGAGGCCGCCAGCGACGAGGTGCCGGAATGATCCCACACGACGAAGGCACCGCCGCCTCGAAACCGCCCGCACCGCGGATCGGCGTGTATTTCGATCATCCGTCGCGGCGCTATGCGCCGGGTGAAGAATTGGTGGTGCGGTATGACGTGGAGGGGGTCGATCCGGCGGCGATCCAGGCCATGGAACGGACCGTCGTGTGGTATACGGAGGGAAAGGGCGAGGAAGATCTCGGCGTTCACAGGTTCGAGCGGATCGACGATGTCGCCGGCCTCGCCGAGGCGCTGCCAGATGGCACGATCGTCGCCTGGCTGCCGGTCAGTCCGCTCTCCTACGAGGGCGTCATCGTGAAGATTCGCTGGTGTGTGCGTATCCGTCTTTTTTTCGTGGCTGGCCGCGACTTCGTCTCGGAGCATGTGTTTGAAATCGGGGACATCGCTCCGGCCCGCGGCGTCGTGGAGCGGGTGCAATGACGGCGATCACGATGGGTGAACCGGTGAGAAATCCCTTCTGTACGCGGTCGGTGAGCCCGGGAAGGATTCCTCCGTTCGATGATTCCGGCCGCGCGCTCGATGCTCTGGCCCTGCTCGCCGCCCTCGAGGAGCGTGGTGGCTCGGCTGCACTCGTGGGGCCGCACGGCAGCGGCAAAACGACGCTCCTCTGGCATGTGGCCGCCGCCCTCGAGGCGCGCGGCCGCCGTGTCGAACGGGTGCGGCTCTCCGATAAGCACAGCGTCGTGGCGGCGATCAGGGCCGTCATTCGCCAGACTGGCGGCGGCATCGTGTGCGCGGATAGCTGGGAGCGGCTCGGCCGGCCGTGGGCCGATCTTGTCCGCTGGTGTGCCGGCATCCTCGGCGCCCGGCTCGTGGTGACGGCCCACCACCCCGGGCCACTGCCCACGCTCTGGACGTGCCGCACGTCTCCCGCGCTTCTCGCTGCGATCGTGACGCAGCTGCCGCACGATGCCGGCCCGGCGTGGCCAGAGCGCGAACGACAGATCGAGGATGCGTTTCGGCAGTCTGCCGGCGACATCCGCGAAGCCCTGTTCATGCTCTACGACCGCTTCGAGGAACGGGCCCGGGCCGTGCGGATGAGTGGGCTCCCGGGCGCTTGACGAGGTGCTCGGCCAGGTGCTCGGCCGGGCGGTGGTAGCGGTGGTGGCAGCCGTGCCGGTCGTGACGGCCTGGAACCGCGAATTCATGAATCGCGAGGCTGTTTTTTTCAAGCCTGTACCCCGAAGCGGAACCTAGGCTTGGGTGACGGTGAAAAAACGGCAGATAGGCCCGGGTTTTCCGGTTCGCTGCTGCCGCATCCGTCTGAAGGAGTCCGCCATGAAGACGCGACGTTGGATGTTCGTGCTGCTGCTCGCAGGCGCCGCCCCATCCATGCTGCCGCAATCCGCCCGGGCACAGTGCTGCCTCGACGGCCTGTTCGCCGGGTGTGCCTCGTGCTTTCGCAAGGCGCCCCCCGCCTATGCCGTCGCGCCCGTGATGGCGCCGATCGCTGCGCCCGTGCCTGCTCCGCCGCCGCCCGTCGTGGTGCCCGTGCAGCAGGTGAGCTACGTGCCCGAGACGACCTATCGCACGCAATATCAATGCGTGCCCGTGACATCCTACAAGCCGTCGTGCGAGATCGATCCGTGCACCGGCTGTTCTCGTGAGTGCATGGAGCAGGTCACGAACTACGTGCAACAGCCGGTGAACGTGCCGGTGACGCAGTATCGTGCTGTCTATTCGACGAAGTATGTCCAGATGCAACCGGGCGCTCAGGCCTACGGCGCACCGGCCGCGGGGGCCATGCCTGCCTACCAGCCTGCTCCCGCCGCCACCCAATTCGCGGCGCCGATCCAGACCTCGCCGCAGGCCTGGGGTTCGGCGGGTGCCGACATTCCCCAGCAGATCATCCAGGGACAGCAAAGCATCGCCGCGCCCACGCTGCCCCAGGGCTTCGTGCCCCAGCCCGGCATGACACAGCCCGGCATGACACAGCCCGGCATGCCGCAATCCACCTTTCAGCCGCAGATCGTCCCCCAGGGCGGAACCTACGCGGCCCCTGCGCCCTCCGCCGCCCCGCTCCAGCCCACGGCGCCGCCGGCCTTCCAGCCCACGCCGTCGCTGAAGCCGATTCCGGACACCCGCGCGCCGGCCGGGCAGACCAACGGCACCCAGCCCGCGATCTCAACGCCGCAGACCTACATCGTGCCGCCGGCCTCGAAGCCATCGACCGCCCCGATGATGCCCGCCCAGCCCTTCGTGCAGCCCCCGAGCCTCGTGCCCGGCAGTGGCACGACCTCCGGCAGCGGCACCACATCCGGCACGGTCCCGGGCAGTGCGCCCGGCACCGGTCCGGTGGGCATGCCCGTGGTGCCCGGCACCGGCCCCGGCGCCGCCACCGGCGCCTTCCCGCGGCTCCTCGAGCCGACGAGCCACACGACCTCGTGGCAGTCCGCCCCGATCCGCCCCACGGCCTACCCGACCGCCGCCCTCCCGGGCCGCCTGCAGTAACTCGCCGCATATCTGCAGCCAGGTTTCTTTAAAAAAGCTTCACTCTGCCGCGCTGGCTTCGGGCTCCCCATATCCCATCGCCGGACGTTCTGCGTAGACGCCGGCCCGGGGTTACCCCGTACTGTTTCGCCGGACGTTCGCCTCCGCTGGAAGCCCGAGGCGTAAGCCGAGAGGATGCCCGGATTGCGAACAGCCACGCGCATTCCCTTCGGCTCACGCCTCGGGCTTCCAGGTGGGGAGTCCGAAGCCGGCGCGTGCAACGCGAGGGTATGGCCGCCAGCGCTCGCTAGCGCGTACGATAACGGCCGTGACGAATGCCGATATTGCCGCCGTTTTCGAGCATGTGGCCGATCTGCTCGAGTTTCAGGGAGAAAACGTCTTCCGCGTGCGGGCCTACCGCAACGCCGCGCGCACGATCGAGGGGCTCGTCGAATCCTTGGCGAGCGTGAGGTCGGATCCGCAGCGGTCGCTCACCGACTTGGAAGGCATCGGCACCGACCTCGCCGCCAAGATCGGCGAGCTGCTCGACCAAGGGCGGCTCGAATTTCTCGAGGAGCTCGAGCGGCAGGTGCCCGCGGTGGCCTTCGAGCTGATGCGGGTGCCTGGGCTGGGGCCCAAGAAAGCGAAGACCTTGATCGGCGAGCTGGGGCTCACCTCGCTCGACGATCTCGAGCAGGCCTGCCGCGAGGGACGTGTCGCCGCCTTGAAGGGCTTTGGTGACAAAACGCAGGCGGCGATTCTCGACAACACCGCCTTCGCCAAGAACCCGGAGCACAAGCGCCTGCTCTGGAACGAGGCCGATGGGATCATGCACGGGCTGCTTGCGTGGATGGGCGAATGCCCGGCCGTGAAGCAGATCGCGGGAGCCGGCAGCTGGCGTCGTGGACGGGAGACGATCGGCGACCTCGATCTCGTCGTCGCCGCCACCGACCCCGGCGCCGTGATGGACCATCTCGCGGGCTGGAAGGAAACGTCGGCGGTGCTCTTGCGCGGCGACACCAAGACCAGCATCCGCGGACCCCGTGACGTGCAGATCGATCTCCGGGTGGTCGATCGCGAGTCGTTCGGTGCCGCCCTGCAGTATTTCACCGGCTCGAAAGAACACAACGTGAAGCTCCGCTCGCGGGCTCGTGAGCAAGGGCTTTCGATCAACGAGTATGGCGTGTTTCCGGTCACGGCAGGCGGCGAAAGCCCGAGCCCGAAGGCCAAGAGCCGCGGCGGGGCCAGTGAAGAAGAGGTCTACCGGGCCGTCGGCCTGCCCTGGATTCCTCCCGAGCTCCGCGAAGGGGGCCCCGAGATCGATCTCGCCGAGCGCGATGCGCTGCCGACGCTCGTCGAGCTCGACGA
>JAIXPT010000021.1 GCA_027486095.1 Planctomycetaceae bacterium
AGCATCACGAGCCGCGCCGCCACCTGGAGCTGGCTCGGCGGGATCGAGTATCGCGACGTCGTGCTCGCTGACGAGGCGGGCCGGCCGGTGGTGGCCATTCCGCGGATCGTGATCGACCGTGGCTTGGCGGCGCTCGCCCTCGACCCGCGAAACCTCGGCACGGTGCGGCTCGTCGGCGGCGATGCCTTCGCCGCAGTGCGGCCGGGGGGCAGCACGATCGAAGACGTGCTCGCGCCGTGGCTCGCGACGCTGGCGGAGCCGACGGGCGCCGCGGTGTCGTTCGAGCTCGAGGTGCTCGGCGGGGCGATCGAGCTGGTCGATCAACCCCGCCACGACTCGTGGCGCGTGGTCGATCTCGCCGTGGCGGGCCGCGTGGTTCACGGCGTCGCGGCCCCCGGCTGGGCCGTGTCGGGCCGGGTGCTTCATGCGGGCGAGCCGCTCCGCGATCGCGCGGCCGTGGCCGGGGTGGGCGTTCGATCGGCTGCGCCTCGGGAATCGGGGGCGCCGCGGCTCGATCGGGCGACGGTCGCTGCCGCCGCGACCGCGGCGCTTGCACGCGAAGGGGGCTGGACGGTGTCGGCCTCCGGGGCCGCGCCGGGCGATGGCTTCCAGCCGCTGGCCGTGGCCGCCACGCGCGTGCCGCTTGGCATTTCGAGCGTGTGGGCCACGCGGTTCATGACGGCCTACCTGGCCGAAGGCCTGGCCGACGTACGGCTCGACGTGGCCTGGCCGATCGAGCCTGGGGGCCGCGGTGCTCCCTGGCAGATGGCCGGCAGCCTGGGGGTGCAAAAGTTCGCGCTCTGTGCGGCGGATACGCGCGTGAGAGTGCTCGTCGTCGAGCAGTGCGAGATGCCGCTCGACATCGTGTGCGACGGGGCATCTCTCTTGATCCGGAAGCTCGAAGCCACGTCGCCCCTGTTCACCGCGGAGGCGTCGGGCCGGATCGGGCTGCCGCAGGATACTGCGTGGGCCTGGGGCGACGCGCTTTTGGATGGTGATTTCGCGATCGCGGCGGCCGTGGATCTGGCGGCGGCGTCGCACGCGACACCCGGCGGGCTCAAGGTGCGCGAGGATGTTGAGGTGACGGCCGGGCAGCTCGAGCTCACGGTGGCCGCCCGCGGCGACGGGGCCGACCGCGTGCTCGAAGTGCGCGCCTCGGCCCGTGATCTCGCCGCCGTGCAGGGGGAGCGGCCGCTGCGGTGGAGCGAGCCCTTCACGGCGTGGCTGCGCGGCCGGCGTGCGGCGGGCCCCGCAGCCCGGCTGCGGATCGAGGAGGCCACGATCGCGTCGAGCGCCGTCGAACTCTCGGCCTCGGGCAACGCCGAGGCGCTGGCGATCCAATGGACGGCCGATCTCGACAAGCTCGTGACCGAGGCGGCGGAGGTGATCGACGTGGCGGGGCTCGAGCTCGCGGGCACCGCGCGGGGACGGCTCGATATCGAGGCGACCGGCCAGCCAGGAGCGTCGCAAGCCCGGCTCTCGGCGAGCGTGGCGAATTTCGTCTGCCTGCGGCCGCACGCCCCTGCGTGGCGCGACGAGGAGATCGTGATCGAGGGCGAAGGCAGTGGCAGCATGGTGGCCGGCGCGGCAGTGGTCGATGCCTGCCGGGCGGTGGTCCGCGCCGGTGGCGATCGGCTCGAAGTCACGCAGACCGGCAGCGCCCTCGTGAACCTGACGGCCCTGTGGATGTCGCGGCAATCGGGGCTCGACCTTCGCTTTCTGCGGCCGGCGCCCCAGTCGGAGGACGTGTCGGCCGATGTGACGCTCGGCGGGGATCTCGGCCGCTGGCAGGCGCGGCTGGCGGCACTGCCGGGCGGCGGGCCTGGGGCCGGCTGGAGCCTCGGCGGCCATCTCGCAGGCTCGGCGGCGCTGGCCATCAAGGAAGAGGGCTGGCAGGTGACCAGAGCCGGAGCGGAGATCGAAAAATTCTCCGCGGTGGGTGATGGTCGCCAGATCGCGGAGCCCCGGCTCGTGGCCACGGGCGCGGGCATGGTCGATCCGGCGCGCGGCCACTGGTCGATCTCATCGGCGGAAGTGCTCACGGCCACGGTGTCGCTGCGCACCGGAGGCATCGTGCTCGGGCCCGCGGCTCCAGAGGCCACGGCGCTCGACCGCGTGCGTGGCAAGATCCAGTGGCAGGCCGACGTGGCCCGGCTCGAGAAGTGGCTCGTGCCGCGCGCCGTGGCGGAGGCGTGGCCAGCCACCGGCCGCGCGTGGGGCACGCTCGAAGTGCTCGACACGCCCGCCGGCACGAATCTGCTCGTCGATGCCACCGGCAACCAGCTCACGCTCGGCCGCGGCCGCCCGGCCGGGGCGGCCGAGCCGGTGTGGGCCGAGCCACGGGCCCGGCTCGTCGTCGAGGTGACACGGCCGACTGGAATGGACGCGGGCGATCGGCTCGTCGTCAATCGCTGCAGCCTTGATTCGGCGACGGTGGCGCTGGCGGCCGCCGGCAGCATCGACGGCCTTGCGGCGGGCCGGCTGGCGACGCTCGCCGGCACGGCCACCTACGACTGGGATCTCGTCTCCCGGCTGCTCGTGCCCTGGACCGGCGGCCGGCTGCACATCACGGGGGCTGGCGCGCAGCCCGTGATGGTGCGCGTGCCGCTCGCCGCCCTCGCCCGATCATTCGCGCCCCTCTGGCCGGCGGCGGTGGCGGGGGGCGCCTTGCCGCGCGGCGCGCCGGGCGAGCGCCCGGGAACGGTGCCGCTGCCGAACGACTGGCTTTCGACCATGCGCGGCCGCGACGACGGCAAGGATGCACCTCGGCTGGCGCCGGCCGCGCTGCCTGTGCAGGCTCCGGCACCGGCCGCCGGGGCCTGGCTGCGGGAGTTTTCGGCGGAGACGGCGGCGACGTGGGCGGCCGCCGAGATCGACGGCTTCCGGATCGACCAGGGCGCGATGGACGTGCGGCTCTTCGAGGGGCAGCTCACGTTCGGCCCATTCGACCTTGCGGCGTCGGGCGGCCGCCTGCGGGGCGCCCCCTGGATCAAGCTCGTGCCGTTGCCCGGTGAGCTCGTCGTGCCCCCGGGGCGGGTGTTCGATCGGGTGGCGCTCACGAGCCGGTTTTGCGAGGAGTGGATCTCGTGGGTGACGCCGCTCGTCGGCCGCTCGACCCGCACGCAGGGCGTCGTGAGCATCGACGTGGCTGGGGCCCGAGTGCCGCTGGCCGACCCGTTCGGCGGGGAGCTCGCCGGCCAGCTGATCTTCGAAAACACCGAGGTCACGCCGGGCGAGCGGCTCGGCCCGCTGACGACCCTGATGATGAAGCTGCAGACCCTCGTCGATCCGCGTTTCGCCTTCGGCGACAAAGTGGTGCTCCTGCGCGTGCGGCCGGAGCCCGTGCGAATGCGGCTGGCGGACCGCCGGCTGTGGCACGAAGGGCTCGTGATGGAGATGGGCCAGCTCGTCGTCAAATCGGCCGGCAGCGTCGGTGCCGACGGCACCCTCGCGATGGCCGTGGAAGTGTCGCTTCGCGGCGACATCGTTGGCTCGACACCGGTGGTGGGCCAACTGTTGCGCACGCCGCTTGTGATTCCGCTCAAGGGCACCGTGGCCCGACCGCAGTTCGACGCCCGGGCGATCGACCAGATCGTGGGCCGGATCGTGGAGAACACGGCCGAGGCGGTGATCACCGACGGGCTCAGCCGGGGGCTCGAGCAACTCTTCGGGAACCCCCAGCCGCCCGCCGGGCCGGCGCCGTGACCACCTGATCGATGCTGTCGCGTGCGAGCCGCCGGTCCATGCCGCGCACGAGCCGTTCGAGCCGCCGGCGATACGAAAAGTGCTCGACTTCGAGCCGATGGCGGGGCGAATCGAGATAGCGGATCGCCACCGGCCCGGCCGGACGCTGCCGCTCACGATAGAGCCAGGCGGCGGCGCGGGGCGCGCGACCGGTGGCGCGGGCCATCCGGGCGACGAGCCGGGCCTGCCAGTCGGTGATCCCCCACTGGCCGCTGTCGGGCTGGATGAGCCCCACGACGGCGATGTCGTCGTGGATCGGGTGGAGCAGGTTCATGAACAGCCGGGGCACGCCGTCGATCGTCGCCAGATGCTCAGGCGCGATGAAGGGGTGCTCGATCCGATAGCCGGTGGCGCAGATCACGATGTCGAACGCCTCCCGGCTGCCGTCGGCGAACACCACCTCGGGGCCCGCGAAGGCCGCCACGTCGCCCGCGGGCACGAGGGCTCCGGCGTCGAAGCGCGCGAAGAGCTCGTCGTTGACGATCGGATGCGATTCGAAGAGCCGGTGGTCGGGCCGTGGCAGGCCGTGCCGCCAGGGCAGGCCGATCGTGCGGTCGATCATCCTCAGGCTCACGATCCGCCGCAGCCAGAGCGGGGCCCGCATCGCGAGCAGGCGCTCACCCCGCACGTCGGCCGGCCGGCCGAGGATGAAGCGGGGCACGACGTGGTAGCCGCGACGGGTCGAGTGGACGGCACGGGATGCATGGCGCGAGACCTCGACGGCGATGTCAGAGCCCGAATTGCCGCCGCCGATCACGAGCACCCGCCGGCCGGCGATCTCCACCGGGCATGTCGGCGACTTGTAGTCGGCGGCATGCAGAAGGGTGCCCGAGAACGTGCCTTCGATCTCAGGCCAGCGTGGCTCGCGGTTGTGCCCCGAGGCGATCACGATGCCGGCATACGGCGTCGTCGCGCCGTCCGCCGTGGTCACGAGCCACCCCCGCGTGCCGTCGGCCGGACGCTCGATGCGCGCGACGCCGGTGCCCAAGCGAATCCGGCTGAGCAGCCCGAAGTGGCGGGCATAGCCCTCGAGGTAGGCGAGACACTGGCGGTGATCAGGGTAGGCCGGCCAGTCGCGCGGCATCGGATAATCGACGAACTGGGTGAGCCGCTTCGAACTGATGAGGCGGGTCGAGCCGAACACCCGCGACGATGGCGACCCGAACCGCCAGTTGCCGCCGAGGCCAGCCTCGCGCTCGAGGCACTCCGCTTGGATGCCGCAGGCGCGCAGATTCTTGAGCGCGGTGAGGCCTGACGGGCCCGCGCCGATCACGCACCATCCGTCGGCCATGTCAGCAGGCATGTCAGCGGGCATGGGTGGCGAGAGCCTCCGCAAGGCGGGTGAGGTCGTGCCGCTCATGGAGCCACGACAGGCTCACCCGCACGAGGCTTTTGTGGGAAGGCACGCTCGGCGGCCGGATCGCCGGCACGAAGAGCTCCTCGCCCAAAAGTTTTTCAGAGAGCGCCACGGCCGCCCGCGGGGAACCCATGACGACAGGCACGATCTGGGCCTCGGCACCACCGACGTCGAGGCCGGAGTGTCGCAGCCGCCCCGCGAAGTCGGCGGCCCGCTCGCGGAGCTCGAGGCGGCGCATGGGCTCCTGGGCCACGAGCGCGATCGCCCGCGTGGCCGCGGCGGCGACGGCGGGCGGATGAGCGGTGGAAAACATCCAGGCCCGGGCCTTGTGCCGCAGCCAGTGGATGAATGCGGCGTTGCCGGCGACGAAGCCGCCGGCCGCCCCGAGCGCCTTGGAGAGCGTGCCCACCCGCACGTGCACGCCGTCGGCCGTGCCTGTTTCCTCGACCAGGCCGCTGCCCCGATCACCAAACACGCCCGTGGCATGCGCCTCGTCAACGAGCACGATCGCATCATGCCGGCGGGCCAGCTCGCAGAGGCCGCCGAGCGGAGCGATCGTGCCATCCATCGAAAACAGCGTGTCGCTGACGATCAGCCGGCGCCGGGCATCACGAGCCCCACCCAAGAGCGTGTCGAGGGCGGCCAGATCGCGATGCGGATAGACGCCCACCCGGGCCCTGGCCAGCCGGCAGCCGTCGATGATGCTCGCATGGTTGCACGCGTCGCTGGCGATGAAGTCGTCGGGGCCGGCGAGCGCCGCGATCGTGGCCGTGTTGGCCGCATAGCCGCTCGGAAACACGAGCGCCGCCTCGACGTCGAGCAGCCCTGCGATCGCCCGCTCGAGCGCGTCGTGGGCACGGGAGTGGCCGCTCACGAGCGGACTGGCGCCCGCACCAAAACCCTCGGCACACGCCCCCTTCGAGGCCGCCTTCGTGAGCCGCACGTCGCCTGCCAACCCGAGGTAGTCGTTGGACCCGAAGTTCACGAGCGTGCGCCCGTCGAGGCACACCTCACCTGCCTGCCTGCCCTCGCGCACGCGAGCGGGGCGTTCGAGGCCGGCGTCGCGCAGGGCGTCGAGCTCGTCATCGATCCAGGCGAGGGCGGCCGGCAGCGGAGCGCTCGGGCGGCGGGCGGCGGGCGCGGTGTCTTCGATGCGGCAGGGCATGCCCGCCATTATGCCCGCTGGGCGGCCGCCTGCTCGATCGTGCGAAACTCGGCCGCCGTGACGGGCGTGACCGACAGCCGGCTGCCCCGCCGAAGCAGCTCCATGCCGGCGAGTGCCTTCATGCCGCGCAGCTCATCGAGCGGAATCTGGCGGGGAAACACCCGCACGAGCCGCACATCGACCATCGACCAGATCGGATTCTCGGGCGATGCCTTCGGATCATGGTAGGCGCTTGTTTTGTCCCAGGCCGTCGGGTCGGGATAGGCTTCCCGGACGATCTCGACAATGCCCGCCACGCCGGGGGGATCGGCATTCGAGTGGTAGAAGAGGGCCCGATCACCCTGCTTCATCGCCCGCAGGAAGTTCCGCGCCTGATAGTTGCGCACGCCCTCCCAGTGCGTCGTCTTCCGCGGGCTCTTCGCGAGATCGCGAATCGAAAACACATCGGGCTCACTCTTCATCAGCCAGTACTGCATGCACGTAGGATAGGCTTCAGCCTGCCATGCCTCAATGTGTGCGCCGGCTCGGGATTACCCCGTACCGTCTCGCCGGATGACTGTCGCGCCGTCGCCGCCGTCCCGGCGTCGTCTCCGGCTTACGGTCGCCGGGCAAAGCCCGTCTCCCACGCCTACGGCGTCAGGGCCGGAGGCCCGGGTAAACACCAGCCGACGGAGGTCGGCCAAGGGAAAATGGCACGATGCCATGTTTCCCGTGAAGTGGCCCAGCTACGCCGTCTCAACGGCAGGGGTAACCCCGAGCCTCCCTCAAACGTAGCGACAGAGCTCCAGCTCTGTCGATCGACAGGCCTGGAGGCCTGTCGCTACGGGGAAGGGCGACGCTCGCCAGAGGCGAGTCGCCACGCCGCAGCACCGCTGCGGCTGCGGACGCCTGGAGGTGCGACCGCCGACAGGCGAGGGAAACCTTGGCTTTCCCTCCGCCTGTCCCAAGCAAAAACGAGCAGGATGCTCGTGTTTTGCGTGTAAAAAGCAAGCGGGGCGGACGCCCGTCGTCCGCCCCGCCCCGTTGCTCATGCGTCATCCCCCGGCCACACGAGGTGGCCGGTATCGACCCTGGGACCCCTTGGCGTTCCCAGCGGTCGATCGAGCGGACCAGGCCAGGGATGGCTGGTCCGCGGGATCCTTAGCAGCCCTTCTTGCAGCCGCGGAGGCAGCCCTTGTGGCCACGGCCGCCATTGCCGCCGTTGCCGCACGCGCCGGCGTCACCGGCCGGAACCTGCTCCTCCACGCACTTCTTGACCTTCACGCACACCTGCTTCGTGACCTTCTGGGGCACGCGCACGACGTACTTCTCGGTCTTCGTCTCCTCGACGCAGTCGCTCGCACACACCGTGTAGGTGGCGGTCTTCTGGACCGGCACCATCACCGTGTAGCGGCACTCGCGGGTCCGCGTCTCGGGCACGCACTTGTTCACCGTCACCTCGCGGGTGCGGGTCTCGGTGCGGCACTTGTTGACGCACACCGTGCGGGTCCGGGTCTCGGGCACCATCTTCGTGACGCAGTAGTTCCGCGTCCGCTCTTCACAGCGCGAGAGCTTCACGCAGTAGGTGCGGGTCCGCTCCTCGCAGCGGCTCTTGCGCACGCACACCATGCGGCTCCGCTCCTCGGTGCGGCACTTCTTCACGCAGTAGGTGAAGGGCACCTGCTCGCACTCGGTCTTCCACATCGTGACCTCGATCTCCTTGGTCTCGCACGTGGGCACCCACTTGCGGCAGCAGACCACCTTGGGGCAGCAGGGATTGCCGGCGGCGTCATACTTGCCGTTCGCCGAAATCTCCTTCGCCTCGGTGACCCAGTGGCCGCCACGGCAGGTGACCGTCTTCGTGGACTTGACCGGCACCCGCTTCGAGACGGTGCGATAGCCCGTCATCTCTTCGGTGTAGGGAACCTGCACCGTGTACTTCTCCTCCACCTCTTCGGTGTAGGGGACGTTCACTTTGTAGGTCGCCGTCCGCTCTTCGGTGTAGGGGACGTTCACCTTGTAGGTGGCCGTCCGCTCTTCCTTGACCGGCACGCACACCGTGTAGGATTCCTCACGCTGTTCGGTGTAGGGAACCTTCACGGAATACTCGATCGTCTTCGTCTCCGGCACGTTTACGTTGACGGTGTATTCGACCGTCTTCGTGCGGTGCTCCGGCACCATCACCGTGTAGTTCCGCGTCTTCTCCTCGATCCGCGGAACCCGCTTCTTCACCGTGAAGGACCGTTCGCGGACTTCCGTCGTCCACTCGGTGGCCTCCACGTCCCGGATCTCCGGGACCATCTTCCAGACCTTCACGGTCTTCATGCAGGCGTCGGCAGGGGCAGCCGCTTCCGTGGCCGCTGCGGCGGCATCACCGCCGACGAGCACCGAGCCCTCCTCGCTCCGGGCAAACGAGCCGCCGAGGCAGACGCCGGCAGCCGCAACCCACGGCAAGAAACTGAACGTCAATCGCTTCTTCACAGAAACCTCCAGAGGAAAAAGAACTTGTCCCAAACGGTTCGCGAACGCACTTTTTCCAGGCTTTCGAGGAGGCCATCCCCAGTCGGTGGCATTCCGCAATCGAGCCCGGCCGAGCGTGCCGCCTTGCCCC
>JAIXPT010000339.1 GCA_027486095.1 Planctomycetaceae bacterium
GCGAGCCGCTTGGGCACCGCGTCCACCAGCACGATGTCGGTGAGCGCCCGGTCGCCCGAGTTGAGCACGAAGATCGTGAAGTCGAGCTCCTCGCCGACCCGCGCGGTGTCGCTGCCGGCCCGCTTGCAGAGCGTGAGCTCGGCCCGGCCGGGCTCCTCGAGCCGGAGCGTGGCCGTGCCCTGGTCAGAAGCGATTACCTCCGCCGCCTGATCACCCACCATCACCTGCGCGCCCGTCACGCAGGTCCACGCCACCGGCACGTCGAAGCCGACCTTGATCCGCGGCGTCTGCACGAGGCCCGCGACGGCCGGATGCTCGTCGCGCACGCGCTCCACGGGGTTCTCGATGTTGATCGACGCTGCGGGCAGGTCGGCCTGATCGACGGCCAGCGCCGGCAGACGCTCTTCGACCGCGAGGCCCACCAGGGCCTTGCGGGCCTGATCGGGGCAGACGCGGTGCGTGCCGGCCACGACCGGAATACGCTCGATGGCGGCATCGACCTGGTCGTCGTTGGCGAGCCCCTGCGGCCCCACCGGCACGGCCTCTTCGTGCGGCCGGATCAGTTCGCGAACCGACGAAAACCGCGGCGCGTAGACGCACGCGCAATTCGAGGTGACGAGCCGCACCTCGGAGGTGTCGTCTTCGTCGAGCAGCAGGGTGTCGGCGGGGCGATACCGGGCCACGGTATCGCCGGCGGTGAGATTGCGAAGGCCGAGGCGGGCCGTGGGCCGCGCGGGCGCCCCGTGGTCGCCACCATCGCACACGAGGCAGGGGCCCGCCGTGGGCACGCCCGGCGGCGGCAGGCAGATCGCGGTCGGGCAGGTGCCGACGGCACACGCGCCGGCGGCGCACGGCTCGCAGGCGCGGCAGCGGCCGCCGCGACACCCGCGGCGCTCGAGCCGGGGCAGGGGAGGGCAGGGGGTTTCGAGGCCGGCCGGCCGCACCTGGTCGTCCGTGGTGACGGCATCGTCGGTGAAGGTGTCGTCGGTGACGAGCGCCGTCGATTCATCGGCCCCATCGGGGTCGGCCGTGAGCACCGTCGCGGAGAGCACCGCGGGCGCGGTGAGCGACCGGCACGATGCGAGCACGAGCGCGCCGATGGCGATCGCCGCGATGCGCAGCCAATGGAAGGAATCGCGATCCATCATGGCACGGCCCCCGGCATCGGCACGCGATTGCCGATGATCAGTTCGGCCACCGGCTCGCCCAGCGTGAGCGCCACGTCGAGCGCGTCGTCACCGGGCCTCACGTCGAACCAGGCGGCCGGCACGATGTCGGGCGTGTCGGGATCGCAGGCCGTGTAGACCACGCGCCGCACGAGCGAGCCCTCGAGGGCGGCATCGATATCGGCCTCGTCGATCGCCACCTCGACGGGAAACCGCCACGCCTGCCCCGGCGGAGCTGCGAGCCTGGCGAGCACGCGGATCGTCGGATAGAGCTCCCGCTCGGGAGCATCGGCGAAGCCCGCCAGCCGCAGGCGATAGGGCTGGCCGACGACCAGGCCCATCCGCAGCGGCCCCGGCCGCAGAGCCGACCAGCCGGCGGCCGTTTCGATCGCCATCGTAAGGCCTTCAGGGCCGCGGATATCGACCGGCTGCACCGCGTCGGGCAGCACACCATCCGGACAGGGACCGGGCTGCAGGCGCCCGCGAGCGCCAATCGCTCCCGGTCGTAAGTCGCCGGCGATGTTCCCCGTCATGATCGTCTCGACGTTCTCGTGGGCACGGCCCACAGAGGCGATCGAGGCGAGGACGGCGGTCGCCAGCAGTCCGCGGGCAGCCCGCAGCACGGTCCCTGTCCGGAGGGTGGTGGTCG
The DNA here is from genome assembly GCA_027486095.1 of Planctomycetaceae bacterium. GTDB lineage: Bacteria > Planctomycetota > Planctomycetia > Pirellulales > UBA1268 > RGVT01. The sequence goes on from JAIXPT010000339.1 coordinate 1,816, forward strand.
GTGTGTTCATTGCTCCAGGTAGTCGCCCGGTTCCGGCGGGCAGAGGCCGGCGGCAGCGGCGGCGGCATCAGGATCGAGCCCGCCGTTGTCTACGAACCGCTTCCGATCTTCCGGCGGCTGCCTGAGCTTGAGGTGCGGCACGTCGGCCCGTTCCGAGACGTAGGCGTGGCGGGCCGGCTTCGGATAACTCAGGCCGGGCGACTGCTGCACGTGCAGGCTGAGCTGGCGCGAGGGGGGCGGGATGTGCGTCTTCGTGTGATTCGTGATCGAGTGCTTCTGCAGGCCGGCCGGAATCCCTAGCGGGATGTGCGCGGGGCCCGGGAGGCCGATCGGCGTGCCGGTGATCGGCATGCCATAGTGGGGCGCCGTGGCTCCGGCGAGAAACGCGGGCGGCAGCTGCGCGGGATTGCCCCCGGCTGGCATGCCGAGCGGGCCGGCCACGCCGATCGGGCAGGGCACACCGCTGCCGCCGCCGCCACTGCCACCGCCACCACTGCCGTCTCCCGCCCCGGCACCGCCGGCTGCGTAGCCGCCTGCCTGGGCTCCGGGCGACTGCAGATCTTTGTTGCCGATGCGGATGATGGCCAGGATCGAGCCGCGCCGGTCGGCTTCGACGACCGGATCCACACCGGGGTCGAGCCGCGTGCTCACGAGCGTCTCCACGCCCGCCACGGCGAGCTCCTGGTAGTCGGGATCGGGGAGGTAGACGACCTTGGTCACGAAGTTGCCCTCCGTGACCTGATCGAGATCCTCCTCAGTGAGCTGAAACGGCACCGCGTTGTGATCGAGGAAGGCGGCCGTGCGCGGGGCCACGGGCGCGACTTCGATCGTCGGGTAGAGCTCGAGGCCCTCGTGGCCCGGCACGTCGGTGACCTTGAGGCGATAGATGCCCCCCTGCGGAAAGTCGTAGCGGCCCGGCGTCACGAGCGGATCCGAATCGAAGCCGCCGGCGCCACTGGCATCCCAGCGCACCTGCATGCCATCGGGCCCGAGAAAGCCGATCTGCGAGGTGGGGCCCATGATGCCGCCGGCCATGCCACCGGCACCGCCATCACCGAGGGCGCCGGCATCGGCGAGCGCCGCCTCGTAGGACGCGGGCACGATCACGCCCGGGCCCGGGCCTTCGACGCCGGGGCCGGGGTGCTGCAGCATCGCCGCCGGGGGCAGCACGTTGGTATGCGGAGTGGCGACCGGCCGAATCTGGGCCAGCCCGGAGAGCGGCGAGTTCGCCGGAATGTGGCAGCCGGTCAGCGACGCTGCCAGCGACAGCCCGACGAACCCGTGCAAACGCTTCTTCATCACCATGGCATCTAACCTCCAAAGCCGGCGACCAGCCGCGCGATCGCGGTCGTTCTCGTCTTGGGCCGTCCGCGCGGGATGCCGTAGACTCGCGGCCCGGCCACGAGTCCGGATGGCATCGGCCGCAGCCGACCTTCCGACCCCTTCCATTTCGTCGCGATCGCGCCGGTTTCTTTGGCAAAATCCTCAAAGTTTCACCGACCGTGACGACCAGCCATTTGCCCAGTTCGCCGAGCCGCCGCCGCCCCCTGCGGCGGGCCCTCATGTTCGCCGCCTCTGGCGTGGCGATCCTGGCAAACGGCGGCGGGGCAGCCTCCGCCCAAGGCGGGCCGGCGGGCAGCGTGTATCAGCGGGGCACCGAAGGTGAGGAGGCGGGCCAGGGCGACCGGATCGTGACGGCGGCGATCGCGGGCCTCGCCAAGGCGGAGTCGATCTCGGCGCGGGTCCGGCAGTTGGCCCGCGTCGGCGACACGGTGCTCAAGGGGAGCGGCCGCTACGTGCAGCAGGGGACGGGCCGCGAGCAGCGGTTTCGCCTCGAGACGCGGCTCAGCTCCGACACCGAGACGTTCGACCTGCTCGAGGTGTGCGACGGCCTTTTTTTCTGGAACTACCGCCAGCTCGGCATGCAGCCCGCCACGGTGCAGCGGGTCGATGTGCAGCGCGTGCACGAACACCTCGAGAAGCTGAAGGTGGGGCCGCAGCCCTCCGACGGCCCATTCATCGGAGGGATTCAACGGATGCTCACGCTCCTGCGGCAGTGGTTTCGCTTCACGACGGCGACGGCCGAGGAGCTCGATGGCATGCAGGTGTGGACGATCGAGGGCGCATGGCACAAGCCGCTGCTCGCCGCCCTTTTGCCCGCACAGGCCGAGGCGATCACGAGCCCGGCGGGCATCACCGCGGCCGACCTGCCCGAGGGGATGCCGTGGAGCGTGCGGCTGGCGATCGGGCGGCGCGAACTTTTTCCCTTCCGCATCGAGTGGCTCGCGGTGCCCGGGCCGCGGCCGGTGACCGCGACGACGCCCGAGGTGGTGGCGGTGTTCGAGCTCTACGACGTGCAGATCGGGGAGCCGGTCGATGCCACGGCCTTCGTCTACAAGCCGGCGATCGAGGGCCTGATCGACGTCACCGATCAGCATCTCAAGGAGCTCAGGCGCCCACGGCCCTGACGGCCTCCGGCGCGGCCGCGAGCCGGCGGGCGACGTCGATCGCCGCGAGCATGCTCGACGCGTCGGCCCGGCCCGTGCCGACGAGATCGAAGGCGGTGCCATGCGCCACGCTCGTGCGCACCACCGGAAGGCCGAGCGTGATGTTCACGGCGCGGTGCATCCCCAGCAGCTTCACGGGGATATGCCCCTGGTCGTGATAGAGCGCGACGACGCCATCGAACGCCCCGCGGCTGGCCTGGAGAAACAGCGTGTCGGCCGGGAGGGGCCCCGCCACGTCGAACCCCTCGGCGGCGAGCGCCTCTACCGCCGGGGCCACGAGCCGCGGCTCCTCGTCGCCAAACAGCCCGCCTTCGCCGCCGTGCGGATTGAGCGCCGCCACGGCCAGACGCGACGGCCGGCCGAGGAGCGTGGGCAACACGCGGGCCAGTCGCCGGCCGGCGGCGATGATCTCGGCGGTGTCGAGCCGCGCGACCGCCCCGCGCAGCGACTCATGCAGCGTGGCATGCACCACGCCCAGCCCCTGCGAACCACCCGCCGCAGCGGGCAGCCAGAGCATCATCGACGCCGCGGCATCGGGGAGGCCGCAGGCCCGGGCGAGCCACTCGGTGTGGCCGGGCACGTCGTGGCCCGCGGCATGGATCGCGGCCTTGTTGAGCGGGCCGGTCACGATGGCGTGGGCGTGCCCCGCGCGAATGAGCCCGAACGCCGTCTCGAGCGCGGCGATCGCGGCGGCCCCGCCGGCAGCCGAGATGCAGCCGCGGGGCACCTGGGCAAACCGCCCCGCCGGCTCGACCACGAGCACCGTGTCGGCCCGCGACGGCCGCACATCGTCGGCGCCGATCGCCTCGACGGCCAAGGGCGGGAGCCCCGGTGTCGCACCGAGCGCGGTGTTCACGAGGTCCACCGGCGCGACGACCCGCAGCCGGGCAACGCCGTGGGCCTGCGAGCGGGCCCAGGCGGCAAGCACCACTTCGGGGCCGATCCCGGCAGGATCGCCGCACGTGATGGCGAGCGTGGGTGGAGGCGAGGGGTGTGTCATCGATGCCCATCAGCCTATACTCGATTCGTCATGGAACGCGTTTTTTCTCGAGTGGCAATCTTTGCCGTGGCGCTGCTCGTGGCCACCGCCGGCCTGGGCCTCTGGCTCGGAGACCTTCACGGGCAGACCGATCCCCAGGTGCTCCGGTGGGGCACGGTGCATCGCCTTTCGGGCGTGCTGGCGGCCCTGCTCGTGGTGCTCGTCAACAGCATGGCCGTGACTTACTTCATCGGCACGGGCCGGTGGTGCCGCGAGGTCGTCGAGACCTATGCCCTCGACCCCGCGTATATCGACCGCAGCCGCACGCTCAAGCGGCGGGCCTTTCCCTTCGCCATCCTCGGCACGCTCGCCGTCGTGGCGATCGTGGCCCTCGGCGGGGCCGCCGACCCCGCTTCCGGTCGGCCGGGCACGCAGGACTGGGTGACGCCACACCTCGTAGGCGGGCTCGCACTCATGGGAGTGATCGCGTGGTTCTTCCAGGCCCAGCTGCCGACCATGCGCCGCCAGCACGAGCTCATCGAAGAGGTGCTGGCCGACGTGCGGGCCGTGCGCGCCGCCCGCGGCCTCGACATTGACGCGTGAGCCGCCCCAGGGTCATGTCCTGTCGCTTCCGCTCCAGGCTTGTTGGGTCAATGGAAGCCCGAGGCGTAAGCCGAGAGGATGCCCCGCCGCTCATTCGTGCGCGTGGCCGTGGGCGCCCGAGTGCACGGCGTGGGCGTGCGACGAGCGCTCCATCACCAC
>JAIXPT010000092.1 GCA_027486095.1 Planctomycetaceae bacterium
CGCGCGAAGACCTACGGCGAGTGCGAGGAGTGCGGCAGCGTGATCGCCAAGAAGCGGCTCGAAGCGATTCCGTTTGCCGCACTTTGCATCCGCTGTGCCGAAAAACTCGAGCAGTCGTCGAGCCAACGGCCCCGCCAGCCCCGCTAGGTAGCGACAGGCCTGGAGGCCTGTCGCTACACCCCGCCCACGCTTCGACAGGCCTGGAGGCCTGTCGCTACACTCCGCCCACGTAGCGACGGGCCTCCAGGCCTGTCGAACTCTTCGCCTGCGGGAAGGATTTCGCCTAGCCATGTGGCAATGCCCCCGCGGCTGGCCGCTGTTCACCGCGATCGCCGTGGCCGCCGCGGCCCTCGATCTCATCACGAAGGCGGCACTCTTCGCCACGCTCGGCATGCCGGGCGAGAAGCCGCCGATCGTGATCATGCCGCGGATGCTGGTCCTCGAGACAAACCTCAACGAAGGCGCGCTCTTCGGCATGGGGCAAGGGATGGGGATGGTGTTCGCGGCCATCTCGTGCGCGGCGATCGTGGGCATCCTGGCCACCGTCGCCCGGCCCACGGTGCGGAGCGAGCCGTGGCTCGTGGTGGCCCTCGCTCTGATCACGGGCGGCATCGTCGGCAATCTCTACGACAGGCTCGGTCTGCCGGGCCTCGCGTGGCATGCCCCGCTCGGCCGCATCGGCGATCGCGTGTATGCCGTGCGCGACTGGATTCACTTCACGCTCGAAGGGATCATCGATTGGCCGATCTTCAACCTCGCCGACACGTGGCTCGTGATCGGCGCCGGCCTGCTCGTCGTGCTCTCGTTTTTTGCAAAGCCCACTCCCGATGCCGCCTGATGCTCGAGCCCTGAATCCTGATGTCGCCAGCCGGCTCGACGCAGCCCTGGAAGCCGTCCGCCTGGCGTCGGCCGAAACCCTCCGCCGCTTCAACGACCCCACGCTCGCCATCCGCGAAAAGGCCGACCGCTCGCCGGTGACCGAGGCCGACATCGCAGCGGAGAAGATTCTGCGCGACACGCTCCTGGGCGCGTTTCCGCACGACGCCTTCCTTGGCGAAGAATCGGGCACGGCGGCCGGCACGAGCGGCTATGAATGGATCGTCGATCCGATCGATGGCACGAAATCGTTTATCCGCGGCGTGCCGCTGTGGGCCACGCTCGTGGGCTGCCGGCACGCGGGCCGTGGCGTCGTGGGCGTGATCGCGATCCCGGCCCTCGGCGAGATCGTGTACGCGGCCGCCGGTTCCGGGGCCTGGCACGTGCGGGGCACCGAGCCGGCGCGCCCCGCCCGTGTGTCAACCCGCGCGACGCTCGGCGAAGCCCTCTGCTGCACGAGCGACTTCACGTCGTTCGCCAAGCGGACCGATGCTGTTGCTGGGGCGGCTGCACGGGCCCGGCTCGAAACGGCCGGGGGCATCCTGCGCACCTGGGGCGACGGCTACGGCTATTTGCTCGTGGCCACGGGCCGGGCCGACGTGATGATCGATCCGCTCATGAACGCCTGGGATGCCGCCGCCGTCGAGACGGTGATCGCGGAGGCGGGCGGCCGCTTCACCGACTGGCAGGGCCACCCGCGCATCGACTCCGGCGACGGCCTCGCCACCAACGGCCTGATCCACGGCGCGATGCTGGCAACCATTCGCGGTTGACCAACACCTCGGAAAGCGTCCCTTCGGCACACGCCTCGGGCTTGTGTGCAACGACAAGCCCGGAGCGGAAGCGACGGGACGCCGGGTGAGCGGCAACTCCCGTTTTCCATGCCGCATGGGGAGCCGTCTCCGCATCAACGCGGAGTCCCCGGGCTCTCGCCCGGGGCTTTTTGAATCGACATCCCTTCGGCTCACGCCTCGGGCTTGCTCGCGACGGTCGCCTCTTGCGATTTCTCGCAAAACGGATATGTTTTTCAATTCTTCTGGACGACGACTCCCCGTACTTTCGAGCATTCAATCGTGGCACGTTCCTGTCAGGTTTGCGGCAAGGGTTTTTCGATGGGCAACACCGTCACCCTGCGCGGCAAAGCGAAGTATCTCGGCGGCGTCGGCACCAAGGTGACGGGCATCTCGCGCCGGAAGTTCAAGCCCAACCTGCAGCGGCTGCGGATCACCACGGGCAAGGGCACGAGCACGACGGCCCTGGTGTGCACGCAGTGCATCAAGGGCGGCAAGGTGACGAAGCTCGTGAAGCAGGCCCCTTTCCGGCTGCCGAAGGTCGAAAAGGCCAAGACGGCCGCGGTCGAAGCTGTGCCGTCGGGTCCGCGGGCCCGCCCCTAGGCGATCGCGAGCGAGGAGGCTGCCCGCCATGACGCTCGCCCGCAAGGATGTCGCGAAAGTCGCCATGCTCGCACGGCTGGCGCTCTCCGACGCCGAGCTCGACACGATGACGAGCGAGCTCTCGAAAATCGTGGGCTTCGTATCGCTCTTGGAAGAGCTCGACACATCGGCCGTGGCGCCGCTCGCCCATCCGCTCGACACGCAAAACGCTTTCCGCGACGACGTGCCCCGGCCGTCGCTCACCACCGCCGAGGCCCTCCAATCGGCCCCCCACCACGACGGCGAATGCTTTCTTGTGCCCGCCGTCCTCGGTGAGACAGGCGCGGCCTGAGCCACCTCCTGCCCATGCAGCCCGCCGAACTCTCCGCCGTCGATCTCGTGGCTGCCATTCGCCAGGGCGACCTCACGGCCGTGCAGTGCACCGAGGCGTTTCTCGAACGCGTGGCCCGGCTCGATGGCTCGATCAACGCGTTTTTAAAAGTTGACCGCGAGGGGGCGCTCGCCACGGCCGCCGCGATCGACGCCCGTCGCAAGGCTGGCAAGCCCCTCGGTGCCCTGGCCGGGCTGCCCGTCGCCGTGAAAGACGCCCTCTGCACCCGCGATCTGCCCACCACCTGCGCATCGAAGATGCTCGCCGGGTTTCGCCCGCCCTACGACGCCGACACCGTGGCCCGGCTGCGGGCCGCCGACGCCGTGATCGTGGGCAAGACGAACATGGACGAATTCGCGATGGGCGGCTCGAATGAAAACTCGGCGTTCGGCCCCGTGAAGAATCCCTGGGACCTGGCGCGGGCCCCGGGCGGCTCGAGCGGCGGCTCGGCCGCATGCGTGGCGGCCGACATGGCCCCCGTGGCGATCGGCTCCGACACCGGCGGATCGATCCGCCAGCCCGCCGGCCTGTGTGGCATCACGGGCCTCAAGCCGACCTACGGCCGCGTGAGCCGGCGCGGGCTCGTGGCGTTTGCATCGAGCCTCGACCAGATCGGCCCGATGGCCCGCTCGGCCGCCGATTGCGCCCTCGTGCTCGAGACGATCGCCGGCCACGACCCGCTCGACTCCACCTCCCTCGCTGCCGACGTGCCGCGCTACACCGAGCTGCTCGAGCAGCCGCTCACCGGGCTGCGGATCGGCCGCGTGGCCGATCACTACGCCGCCGGGCTCGATCCCGAGGTGAAGAGGGGGGTCGATGAGGCCTTCGCCGTGTTCGAGGCGGCCGGGGCCACGATCCACGAAGTCGAACTCCCGCATGCGAAGTACGGCGTACCCACCTACTACCTGATCGCCCCCTGCGAGGCGTCGAGCAACCTCGCCCGCTTCGACGGCGCCCATTATGGGCATCGCTCCAATCCAGAGGGGAGCCATCGGGCCGGCTCCGGGGGCCAAGCCTTCGAGTCGCCGCTCGTCGAAATGTATTGCCGCAGCCGGGGCGAGGGCTTCGGCCCCGAGGTGAAGCGGCGGATCATGCTCGGCACCTACGCCCTCTCTGCCGGCTACTACGACGCCTACTACGCCAAGGCGTTGAAAGTGAGGCGGCTGATCCGCCAGGACTATCTCGACGCATTCGAGCGTGTCGATCTCATCGGCGGCCCGGTGTCGGCCACGCCGGCGTTCAAGCTCGGCGAAAAGACAGGCGATCCGCTCGCGATGTATCTCGTCGATCTCTACACCGTGGCCACGAACCTGGCAGGCGTGGGCGGGATCTCGTTTCCGTGCGGGTTTACCAGGGGCGGGCTGCCCGTCGGCTTCCAGCTGCAGGGGCCCGCGCTCGCCGAGCCGCTCCTCTTGCGCGCGGCCGACCGCTTTCAACGGCTCACCGACTGGCACCTCAGGCGCCCCAAGCAGATCGCATGACGAAGCCCGCCGCCACGCCCGAGCCGTATACGACCGTCATCGGCCTGGAGGTGCACGTGCAGCTCCAGACAAACACGAAGCTCTTCTGCGGCTGCTCCACGAAGTTTGGCGCTCCGCCCAACACCCAGGTCTGCCCGGTGTGCCTCGGCCTGCCGGGCTCGCTGCCCGTGATGAACCGCGCGGCGTTTCAGCTCGCCATGAAGGCGGCGCTCGCCCTCGAATGCCGGATCGCGCCGTTCACCAAGTGGGACCGCAAAAACTACTTCTACCCCGACCTTCCCAAGGGCTATCAGATCAGCCAGTTCGACCTGCCGTTTTCGAGCGACGGCTGGCTCGAGGTGGTGGATCCGAAGGGCGCATTCGCGCGGAAGGTGGGCATCATCCGCGTGCATCTCGAAGAGGATGCCGGGAAGAGCATGCACGACGAGGCGGCGGGCACGGCCGACACTCGCATCGACCTCAATCGGGCCGGCACGCCGCTCTGCGAGATCGTCACCCAGCCCGACCTGCGCAGCCCGCAAGAGGCCCGGGCCTGGCTCAACGAACTGAAACTCCTGCTCGTGTATCTCGGGGTGAGCGATTGCAACATGCAGGAGGGGAGCCTGCGGGTCGATGCCAATGTCAATCTGCACATTCCCTGCCCCGACGGCAGCGTGGCCAAGACGCCGATCGTCGAGATCAAAAACATGAACTCGTTTCGCTCCGTGGAGCGGGCGCTCATCTACGAGGCGGCGCGGCAATACGACGAGTGGCAGGCCACCGGCGCCGAACTGGGCACGACTCCCAAGCAGACCCGCGGCTGGGACGACCCGGCCGGCGTGACACGGGCCCAGCGGCACAAGGAAGAGTCGAGCGACTACCGCTACTTTCCCGACCCCGACCTCGTGCCCGTGACGGTGAGCGAGGCCGAGATCGCCGCCGTGCGGGCCTCGATGGGCGCGCCGCCGACCGTGCTCCGCACCACGCTCGCCGAGCGCTGGAAGATCTCGGCCTACGACGCCGACGTGCTCGTGAACCAGGGCCGCGAGATCGTGGCGTATTTCGAGGAAGTGGCCACCCGGGTGGGCGAAGGCAAGGTGGCGAGCAACTGGCTCCAGCAGGACGTGCTGCGGACGCTCAACGAGCGGGGCGAGGCGATCGCCGCGTTTCCGATCCGGCCCGACGCCCTCGCCGACCTGATCGGCCGCGTGCAGCAGGGCGATTTCGACACGAGCCGGGGGCGAGAGATCTTCGCCGAGGTGCTGGCGAGCGGCCGCAGCGTGGCCGACGTCGTGGCATCATTGGGCATCGCCGCGGTCGGCGACGACGAGCTGATCGCGCTCTGCCGGGAACTGATCACGGCGAACCCGAAGATCGTGGCCGACGTGCAGGGGGGCAAAGAGCAGGCCGCTGCCGGGCTGATCGGTCAGGCGAAGAAGAAAAACCCCAACGTGAATCCCGCCAAGGTCCGGCAAACCTGCATCGACCTCATCAAGGCGATGTGAGCCTGCCAAGGCACGCGTTTGGCGATCACGCTCGGTCGGGCGCCGTGCCGGAGTCCCCGGGCTTCCGCCCGGGGCTTGTTGGAACGCCGCCGCCGCTCAAACCTCAAAGCCCGGAGCGGAAGCGACGGGACATCCACCACTCGATCCACCATGCGCGGCCAAAGCAGTGCCCAAACCACCGATATTCCCTATATTCGTTTGATGCAAATCATTCGATATCAACAAAGGAAACATTTGTTTTGATCGAACGCATTTGTCTTTCTTTTATCAAACACGCAAGCGGCCACCAACCCGCACTCGTCATAGCTGGTCCCCGAAACACCGGCAAAACCCACATTGCGCATCTCTCCTTTCCTTCTCATCGTCACATCTCGCTCGCCCTGCCCAGCGAAGCCCTTCGTGCCCACCTTGACCCCGCAGCCTTCCTCGCCGCCTGCCCGCCGCCGGTGGTGATCGACGACGTGCATCTGGCCCCCAGGCTCCTTCATCACGTGCGGCGCGAGCTCGAAAACAAGCCCCACGCGGCCGCGAGTTTCGTGCTCGTCGGTTCACGGCCGCTCCTGCTCGAACGTACGGCCCACGAGGCCTTCGGCTCCGACGCGTGCGTCATTCACGTCGATGGCCTTTCTACGGCGGAGATTGCGGCCGCCAGGCCCGCGCTGCCCTTGGCCGAGCGACTCCTGCGCGGCGGCTCGCCCGCCCTCTACGCCGACGCCGCGCTCGAACCGGCAGACTATCTGCGGGCCCTCGTGGCCGACCACCTCCAGCGTGAGCTGCCGGGGCAGCTGCGCGTCGATAGCGTGCATGCGTTTGAATGCTTCCTGCGGGCGGCGGCCTTGCGCACCGGCAGACTGCTCAACAAGGCCGAACTGGCCCGCGAGGTGGGCATCGTGGGCTCGACGGCGGCGATCTGGCTCGACACGCTCGTCGAAG
>JAIXPT010000413.1 GCA_027486095.1 Planctomycetaceae bacterium
AGGCGAGGGGTTACCCCTGCCGTTGAGACGGCGTATGTGACCAGCGCAGGCATGGATGCCGGAGCGCAGGCACATCCGAGTGAGCCGTAGCCTGGAGGGCGGAGGCGAATGTCCGGCGAGACGGTACGGGGTAACCCCGAGCCGGCGCCTACCTAACACGCAGCGAACATCCGGCGAGGGGATTCGGGGAGCCCGAAGCCGGCCCGCGATCAACCAGCCGAATACACCCGGAAGGGCTCGAACCTTCAACCTTCGGTTCCGTAGACCGATGCCCCACGGAAGGCCGGAATGGCCGCCTGTAGGGGTGGTGCCGGCCAATACCCCCCGACGACAACTCGACGACCAACGGTGCCGCAGGCGGCGGCCCGCACCTTGCGACGGAGCGCACTACGCTGGAGCGCTCCCATGATTCGCAAGGCCGCACCCGAGACACTTCACGACTACCTTCTCGAATACTCGACCACGCGCGAGATCGAGGCGGAGACGATCCGCCAGTACGGGATCGCCATCCGTAAGCTCGAGGAGTGGGCCGGCCATACGTTTCGGCTTGACGAGCTTGACGAACTCACGATCTCGACGTGGCTCCGCGACTACTCGCGGACAGTCGCGACGAACACGGTTCGCTCAAAGCGGGTTCAGATTCTTGCTCTGTGGAGGAACGCCGCGGACGACGGGTATGTGAATCCGCCGCGCCGCCGGATCCGGACGGCGAAGTGCTGCCTAGACGCTCCGGTCGCCTGGACGATCGACGAAGTGGCGGCGCTGCGGGCCGCGTGCCGGAAACTGAAGCGTCGCCATAAGTGCGGTCTGCCGCGGTCCGTTTGGTGGGAACTCGCGGTTATGGTCGCCTGGGATACGGGCCTCCGCTGGGGAGACCTGGTTCGCTTGAAGGTGAACGCGATCCCGCCACACGGTATCTTTGCCTGGACCCAGCACAAGACGAAACGCGTCGCAATCTGCCGCCTCGAGCCGGAGACGATGAGGCTCCTCCGGGAAACGCTCGCGGCCTGTCCGCGGGAACTCGTCCTACCGTGGCCGGCGTCCGGCGAGACGTTCCGCGAGCAGGCCAAACGGCTCGTCTCGAAGGCAGCGATCAGGCCTGGCACGTGGAAGTGGCTTCGCCGCAGCTCTGGCACTGACGTGGAGATTCAAGAATTTGGCGCGGCCTCGCGGCAGCTCGGCCACCGGCCGGGATCACGCGTGGCGTACGTGTCTTACGTCGATCCCGTCCAGGTCGCACAGCACGGCCGGCAGATTTGGCCGCGTCCGCTTCCGCCGCCCCCGTCCCCGCAGTAGGATCGACCCGCCCAATAGGAGGGCATGTCACGTTCCACGCCATTTACCATTTGGAGGTTTCGTCGATGTCAGACTCATCGGACCGGATTCGCGGCCACGTTACCACCGAGTCGACGGGCAAGGGCCTGAAGCTCCAGCAGTTGCTCGCGATCTTGTTGCTCATCGTGGGATTCTGCTGGATGGTCATCGGCTCACAGGGTCCGCGTGTCGATGGAAAGCCACCGGCCGGGATGATGACAGGCGGATACGCTGCCGCCGCTGGAATAGTGTGGTACGTCACAGCCCGCGTTCTGCGGTGGTGGCATCACGGGTGAAGTTCGGAACTTCACACGGTGCCGTGCATCCCGGCCCGCGGAGCGTCTGGCTGTTGAGATCAGGCCACAGTTCATCCGAGTGGATCGCGGCGAGCAGCCCCCACGCGGCATGCGGAAGGTGTGGCTCGGAGCGGTCGCCGGCCAAGTAGCGGTTGATGTGGCGCAGTGCGTGGTTCAGCAGATCGTGAACTGGCATCCCGCGTTCCCAGTTGTAGTCGCCGTATTTGGCGGCCCCCTCCGCGCACGTCCTCGCCACGGCCTCCAGCCCGATCGGAGAAATGAGATCGTAGCGCGTGTCCTCCGCCTCGCTCGATCTCACCGCTCCCGTCTCGAACCGCACCGTATCGCCCTGCTGAGCCTTCACGGTTTCCTCCCGCTGTAAGTGTCGGACCATGTTGATGAGTCGAATGACGTCTGCGGCCAGCGTGCCGCTCGTGCCGGTCCACGCGCCGGAGAACCGTCTGGCCCTCTGCTCTGCTTCGCCAATGTAGCCGTCATCAAGCAGCACGGCCGCCTCCAGCCACAAGCATTCCGGCCAGACCGCCGCCGGGGGCGTAGAACCATGTTTCCATTGCCTGCCGTGAGCCCAGATAGCCTTCCTGCGAATGCCAGTCGTCGGGCGGGCAGAGGGCCGGGGCGATTCGCACGACCACGCCATCGACTGTGTCGATCCCGTCGGCGTCGATCACGCGCCGCACCTTCGCGGCCTGCTTGTGGAGGTGCCCGGTGTGCACCTCCCGGTATCGGCACCGGCTCCACGCGTCGGGCATTTCGAGGGCCATGAGGGCTGGGAGTTTGTTCCGTGCCTTGTCGCCGTGGGCGAACCCGACAAGGTTCCCGGCGTGCTCGACGTACTGCCGGTGCGTGTATGCCTTGTGGATCTGCACGCGGTCATCCCGCCGGAAGTGCGTGGCGAGCAGCAGACGAAACCACGCCGTCATTGTCTCGTCGTGGTTCCCGGGCACGACAACCACGTCCGTCTGGCACGTTTCCGCGGACCGCTCGACGAGATGCGTGAGGGCGGCCGAGCCCGTGTCGATCATCTTTTCCAAGCGTCCATCGCGCTCCAGTTGCGTGCCGCGGGTCGTCTTGGCGTCTGGCGTGTCGTAATGGAACAGGTCGCCGAGGAACGCGATCGTCCGGCGGGACGGCTGCTGCCGGTCGCCGGCGTCGAGCAGCTGAGCGCCCGCGCCGCGGACCAGGCGGTCGGCGTGGTCGATGTCGTAGTCGTCTCCGCCCGTCGTTTTGTTCCACGCGTATTTGGCGAAGTGGGTGTCTGCCACCACGAGGATCTGCCACGCCCCGTCGGCCTTGGGCTTGTGCCGTTTGGCCTTTCTGCCGCCGATCCTGCCAGACTTCGCCGCCCCGGCAATCATCGCCTCGACGGCCTCGCGGACGCCCGGGCCTTGCCGGGGGCGCAGACGGACATGCACGCGATGCAGTTCCGTAACCAACGGCTCGCCCGTCGCCTTGTCGGCCGTGAGCCCTTCCCACTTTGTGGCCTCACTCGTGGCGATCTCGAACCGCTCCATGTCGGCCTCGATATGCCGGAGCAGGTCGTCTACCGTGCGGATGCGCGCGGAAACGCTCCGGGCCTCGATGCCGTCGGCGGTGTCTGCCTTCGTCACTTCCTCGATCGTCAGCCCTTTGCCGGCTTTGATCGAGGCGGCAAGCTTGGCCGTTACGCTGGTTCGTCGAGCCATGCTGTGACTCCGTTTCGGCCAATGGTGGCGATGCCGGCGTTGTGCAGATACGTGACGATGTGACGGACAGCAGGCACCTTCTGATCCCCCAGCTTTCCGGACCGCCACGCCTCACGAATCTCCGTCAGCGTGGCGCGGTGCTCGGGAGCGACGCGCTCGTACCATCGCTTGGCTGCTTTGGCCTGCCTCATCATGGCGGTGATTTCCTCGACCGCGCTCGTCTTTGCCTTTGCCATCACGACACCTCCGTGAGTCTGTAGCCGAGCTTGTGCAGCAACTTTGCAAGGTCGCGGGCGGCGTGGGTAACGTGTTCCTCGGAATGCCTGGGGTAGGCCACGTGTAGGAACTCGTGGATCTCCGTTTCCAGACGTGCCTTGCCCGCCAACCGTTCGTTTATGAGCACGCGTTCGCGGATCCGTGGCCGCTTTGGATCGGGGATCACGGCCCAGCCGTCGGCGGAGCCGCGGAGCGACGTGTATCGCCACGGGACACGTTTGCCCATGATCGTGAAGATGTGGTTACTGGGCATTGGAGGCCGTTGCATTCTTCCTGGCAATGCGGCACGCGCGTTTGATGAGTTGCCGCGCCCCGATCTCCGTCCACGGGTAGATCGTCTCGCCGGCCTTCTTGCGGCGGGCGTGCTCGGTCTTCATCACCTCGATGATCTCCGCCATGCCGGCGTCGCTCTCGCACCAATCCGGGCCGAGCAAATTCATCTTCGCGGCCATGGCGCGGCACGGGCAGTTGGCCGAAGGCACAATGCCGAACCAGTTGGCGAGCATGCGGTGGAGTTCCGTGCCCGGGCCGATCTCCGGCATTTGGCGGGGGGCTGCCTGGACCAAGTCGGTAGGCGTAACGCCGGCGGCGGCCATGCCTTTGCGGCAACCAGCGAAGGGCCGCTCGGCGGAAACGGATTTCGGCACGATCGCGCCGCAGCGCTCGCACTTCCACGCTTCGCCGTCTTCGGTCCAGACGCAAAACAATCCAGGTGGAACGTCGGACATAAGTTACTCCCGCGTGGTGGTGCCGTTGCTGTGATCGGGGCAGGGGGATGAAGGTGTGTAGTTCAGTGTGAGGGTGGGGCCGTACTCCACAACAACAAAATCACTGCCCTTTGCTGTCTCGGCCGTTCTGCCCTTGCGACGCAGCACCGCATGCCCGCCGTTCGAGACAGGCATGCGCGGGCCGCCAATTCCGTCTACTCCGTTTTGCAGGCACGCGCCGCCCCAAACCTTGACGAGCGGGTATTGGCGAGTCAGCAAATCGTGATAGCAGTCAGAGAACGCGCACACAGTAGAAGGCGCAATAAATGGCGGAGCTTGCCCCGCTATCACGGTGTGCGTGGAGTAGTTGTCGTGGTTGAAATTGAGTGGCGAGTTGGGTTCTCCAGTAATCTCAAAATTTGTCAGGGGCCTCCCGTGCCAGCCCAAGTGTGCCAGCAAGCCCCATGTGGGGCAGACAGGGCCGCCAACAGCAGTGTTTTGCAGCATCCAGAAATAGCCGGCGGATCGGTCTGCATAATCGCGCCCGCCGATGGGCATGAGCCCTGGAGGCTCCAGCCATCCGCCCAAGCCGTTTGGGACGCCGGGGTGTTTTGGGTCCGGAACATTTGGTTGCCCCACGACATCAACATTGAGCACCTCGCCAAACGTGCTTGATCCCCATGTCTCGTTGAATGTCGCCGTAATGTACGCGCCGTAGCCGAGCGTCGATTGCAGCCAAATGTAAGCCAGCGGGTTTTTTCTTCCGACTGTGTATTCGGTCTTGAACATCATGCCGCCATGCACGACTTCGAGCCCGCTGATGCCGCCTGTTTGCGACACAGATGCAACGCGAAGCCGGCACACAGACGGCTCAGTGTGGACGGGCTCCTGCCACTGGCCTGTTGCGGCGTTGTATGCCAGCGGCCGATAGCCCTGGTCGTTTACCAGCGCACGCTCGCCGCCATACCACGCGCCGTTGGGGCATTGCTCTGGGTTGTCGCCTCCGCTGCCTTTCCACATGTCGCTGACGGCGCGCCCGCCGGCTGGGCTGACCTCGAACTCTTGGCCGACAACGTAGCCCGCGCCAGGCTGGTCAATTGTTGCGCCCGTCACGGGGAAGTAGGAAAATCGGTCGGATGCCGGAGGCGTGTCGCCGTATTGCGCAGCGGGGTTTGGAAAGTTGTGCTTCGCAGAAAACTGAAAGGCCGCGATTGTCGCGCCGGTGCCCCCGCCCATTGCGGGCACATTGAGCGGCAGCGTCGGCTCGACATGCCTTTTTTCGCGATAGCAATAGCCAGCGCCGCCGGCTTGCACCTGAGCACCTACAAGACTGCTACCAAAATCGCTTTCGTTTGCGCCCCACGCCCCAAACACTGGCTTGACCACGGCTCCGCCCCCATGGCACGCAGGGTACGGCGGCCACAGGTACAGGAGGCGAGTAATGCCGAGGTCGCTGGAGTTTTCAAGTGTGGCCCCAAACGGCCATTGTGAAACAAGAACTTCGATGGACGTTTCGCAACTCGTTCGCCCTAGGCGAAGCGTCAGCGTCGTGAGGCCCGAAAGGTTTGCGGTGGGGTGTGTCCACGGATGGTCATAGTCTGCAACCTTGGCGGAAAACGCAGATGTGGGCAACGAAGCTGCGCGTGCAGGCACGCCAACGCCAGTCCAAGTCAAGTCGCAAAGTAATCTTGCTTTCCACCGATACTTTCCCCGCTGATCCGGCTCCGATCCTGGCATCCGGTCGAAGCAGCTCGCGATGCAGTTGCCGGCTCCGTCTGTTTCGTCGCACGAATAGGCTGTCGCGTAGCCGAACGGAAAGTCGCTGCCACGAATGCGCCAATCGAGGATGCCGCCCTCTTCGTCAACGTCGCTCACAACTGCGATGGCAGGCTCAACTGTCTCGCACGGCGGATCGTCGCAATAGAACTCAATCTGGTCGCCAACGGTGTAGCCAATGCCCGGCAACTGCACCGATCTGGGGTGGCACAGCACGCGGCCGTATCCGACGTAAAACTTAGTACGTTCGTCTCCCACCTTTTCGTCGTTGCAAAACGGCGGATCGGAGAATTCCGGCTGTTTGTAGATCGGCACGACCTCGATTTGCGTGATCGCGCCGTTGTCGTCTACTGCGGCAATTCTCAGGCGTTGATAGAGCTTGGCAGCCGGAATGCCGCTAGGCAGCGTCACCTCGGTGCCGGCATAGCCGTATTTGTCAATCCATGTCGGATAATAAGGCGGCATGCACGACATGTCGAACTTCGGGAATACGGTCATAATCTCGCCGCCGAGCCACGGCCGGCGGATGTCGAAATCGACCTGAAAAAACTGGCCAACTTCGTATCCGTAGCCGCCGTCGATAATGTCTACGCTGCCAACTTGCCACCATGTTGGAAATCGGCCGTGCTCGTCAACTTCGTAATCCTTCGGAATCAGCTTGAGATACAGGTTTGCAGACTGTGATTGCAAAATGTCGTCAATGCTCGTCGCCGTTTGCAGCCCATCGTGATAGTAATACAGGTGCGGTTTTACGACGCCTTGATTGGTAACGGTACATTTGCCACGCACGCAATAGCCGAAGCCTCCCGCTGAGTACCACGGGTTGCGTTTTCCGCATCGATAATCGACGCAATATTCCTCGCCTTCCGGCGGGAACATAACGTCCCAGCATTCGTACGGCGGCGGCTTGAATACCCACGTCCGCCGCGGATCGACGTTGTAAAGAAGGGCCGCTTCCGTCACTCCGTTGTATGGCGAGTCGCCCACGACGTTTCCGTTTTGTGTCAGCGGCACCCGGCGAGTAATGCGGCACTTCAATGCCGGGCGCAGGTATTGATCTGGGCGATGGCAGACATAGGTGCCGTTCAGGTCGTTTTCATTGGAAATAATAGCTGGGCTAAGGCCGTTTACTCCCTGGCACGGGCCGCTGTGCAGCCCAGAAGGGTCAGGGCGATTGCACAGTAATTCGGCGCTCTCGCAAATGCTGCGGAATGTTGTCCATCGAAGTTCAATGTCATCTGGAACGGTGTAGATGCCGTTCCAAGCCCATTGAAAGTCTGTTGTCTGCTCTACGAGACCCTCGTAGGGGTCTTCCACTATCTGCACCAATGCTGCCGCCACCGGTGGAAACGCGGATGGCGGCCACGGGTTCACTGTATTTTCCCAATACGTCCAGTACTCACCACCGCCGCAGCTCGCCATGGTTTGGATAGTGCTGTACCGAAACCGTGACGGCATTCCCATAAGAACGAACGCATCGAAAGCCGAATGTACAAATACGGGCCTTCCCGGTGCGCAAATAATTTCCCCGCTGCCGCGCGATAGGTAACTAAGATCGCCAAGGCTGACGTATCCGCGAACTGTCTGCCCACTCATCCCCGCCACCGTCGCCGTCACCGTCTCCGGCGTGCAACATCGCATCTCCGGGCAGCAACACTCGTCCTTGCTGCTTACCAAAAACCCGCTCATGTCTCAGCACTCCACCGCGATGAGTAACCAGAGCTTGTCATACGGCCGCATGATCGGAATTTCTTCGCCGTCTTCGTACGTCACCTGGCCCGTGTCGTAGCTGCCAGCCAAGTCGCTAATAGGCACGACAGAGCACCACTTGATGATGTCGCCCTGGCCGACTGGGATGTGAGAAAACCAGTTGATTGCCACAGCAAACACAGGGTCGCCAAAAGAATCTGTCTCGGGCACCCAGTCCCAAGGGCCTTGTGGGTTGTCAGGCTGGATGAACAGCTGCACAGCCTTGACGTTCATCGGCGGTTCGTTGGGCCAGACGCCGGAGGTTTGGGCAAGTCGCAGGGGAAGAGCGCCTCCTCCATCGTCACCTACGGCCGTGCGGAATCGGATCGGGGGCTGGTCGCGGTTGCCGCGTTCGTGGGCGCGGACCGTCGCCGCGATCCGGCGGGCGTCAGTCTCGGAGAATGAAACCTTCCGTGCCATTAGATGAGGGCCGGCGTTCCGAGGGCTGTTGACCAGTCAGCCGTCAGGTACACGTCGACGCCGGCTCCGTTGTTGACGACGCTGGGAGCCGTGCCAGGGCTCTTCTTTGTGCCGTTGCTGTTTAGGGCGACAGGCTGCTTCACAGGCTTTCCATCGTTCCCTGTGATCGTCTTTCGCTCACCCGAGACAAGCTCCATAAACCCGACATCCCACGGCATGAGCTTCCAGGTGTCGGGCTCGTAGCGGAACTCCCAGCGGCTCTCGATGAACTCGAGCTTCCCGGCATCGTCGTCGCCGTCGAGCTTGGAAATGCTTTGGGCCTTCGCTCCCTTGAAGTAACACTTCCACGTCTTAGGCGCGCCGCCTGCCCACGTGCCGGAGTGAACCTTTCCAGCATAAGCCGCGATGTGTGAGTTCATCGTGGATTCGCTCTCGTAGTATTTTGTGAGCGTCCATGAGGTTTCTTCGCGTTCCTTTTCAAGGCCCTCGATCGGATCCTTGGCGGCGTTGGTGATGATGTTTCCGTCTTTGTCAGCAAACGCCGGAATCGATGTCGAACCTCCACTGCGCTCCCATATATCTTCTGGAATGCCGTTCTCTTTTACCCTCTTCCCGGGCGGAGGTTCGTAGTACTGAACGGTTAGCATCCACCGCATGCCGTCTTCAGTGTCTGGAGACAGGTCAAACTCCATGGCCTTCAGCGATGGGAACTCCCAGTGGGCGGACCCCCACTTCACGCCAATGGTCGTGCTCACGCCGACGAGGATCTGGTTTTTCGGCGTGAGCGGGCTGTCAACCCGGATTTGCCACCGCTCCGGCACGCGCATGCTTTCGCCATACTTGCCGGAAACTCCTGTTCCGCGGTTCACGCGCTCGTAGCTGACCCACGCCATGCGTTACTCCAGTGCGAACGGATAGTCCGCTTCCTGACCTTCGAGCGTGTCGGCGATCCGCTCCAGGACTCCGAGCTGGCGTTCCTGCACGTCGCCACCGTCGCCGCGCATGATCCGGAACATCTCTGCGATGCCGTCGCTCGATCGCGAATCGACGCCCTTCAGGGCTTGCGGTTCGACAGCTGCGGCGATTTGCTCGGCCACGGCGGCCGCTGCCCCTTTTCCTGACTCCTCAACTTGCGAGGCAGACGCTTGTGCTTTTGCTACCGCCGCGTCGAGCGCCGTTGTGAGCGGCCCTATAACAGCCTGGCCAACTGGCTCGCTGGCGGCAGTGAATGCACTCGCCATGGCTTCACCGGCGGCTGTGAAATTTTCCCCGGCTGCCTGCGCGTACGTCTTGAAAGCATCGTTTGCCGACTTTGAGAAAAAGGAGAACGCGTACAGCAGGCTTGCCGAAATTGCGTTGCCGACGCCCTCGAAAAACTTGAAGACTCCGTAAAGGAAATTGCCCACGCGCTGCGCGAAGTCCATTACGACTCCCCACTGTTCGCCAACGGTCGACAAATACGAGAAGACTGTCGAGAAGTTCGCGATCACCCAATCGCCGATTCCGGCAAGGAACCGCGCCCCGGCGATGATCCCGTCTCCAATCGCCCGGCCGATGTTCGCGCCGCCGATAGACCCGACCATGTTCGTGAAGGTGTCGGCCACCGTCTGGATCGCAGGAGCAAGATAGGCCGTCACCTGCTGCACGATGCCCTGGATGGCTTTTCCCGCCAGCGTAAAGGCGTCGTTCATCGCCTCGACGTCCTGGCCTTGTGCTGTCGTAAGAGCAAGCCCGAGCCGCTGGGCCTGCTCTGCCGCCTGAGCGATGCCCTCGGCACCTCCGGCGAAGAGCGGAAGCAGCTCCTGTCCTGCCTTCCCGAACAGCTGGGTTGCGGCGGCCGCCCGCTGTGCCTCTGTCGGAAGGGACGCGATCGCGGACGAAATTGCCTGAAACCGCTCGGCGGCCGACATCCCGGCCATCTCATCCACGGACAGGCCGAGGCTCGCGAACGCCGCCTGAGCCACCTTCGATCCAGCCTGGGCCTTCACGAACGCGATGTCGGCCTTGGTGGCAGCCTTGGCGATCGTGTCCATGCCGACGCCAGCCAGGTCGCCGGCAAGAGCCAGCCCTGCAAACTCCCCGTATGTCATGCCGACACGGGCCGCGAGCTTGCTTTGCTGGTCGATCACCTCTGCTTGGGCGGCCCCCATCGAGACGAGCGACCGCACGTAGTTCGACGCTGTGCTTGCGATCGACCCAAACAGCTGCGCTCCCTGAATCGCGACGAGTGCGTTCATCCCGGAGCGGAGCGATGCCGTAGCCCCTTCCATCCGGCGCATCGATGCGGCCGCCTGGTTGACGCCGGTCACGAGGCCGGAGGAGTTGGCCGTGAAGATCGCGGAGACTTTGCCGATGACCGACATCGCTTCACCTTCTTTTTGAGCCCGGGAAGGCTCGCCAATTCGTCAGCCAGTTCGTCTTCAGTTTTCGGAACCTTGGAGCGAAACTCGTCTCCGAGCTGGTACGTGACGAGAAATCTCTCTTCGTCGTGCTTGTCGAACTTGCCTGTCAGTGCCGAACGGATCAGGCTGGTCATTCGACCGGCCACGAGCCACGGCTGGCCCCACGGCTCGATCAGATAGAACGCCATCCATTTCCGCAGTTGCCTCTTCGTGATTCGTCTCTTCAGCTTCTCGACGTCCCAAATGCCCATTTCCAGGGCGAGCCGGTAGGTAAACAGTTCCCATGGGCTCGCCCTCAGCCTTTTTTTTCCTCCTCCAGCACTTCGTCGGTGGGTTCACTGACGAGCGGAAGGCAGAAGTGCGCGATCTCGTCGATGGCCCGCGGGTTGGAGTCGGCCAGCTGCTGGAGCGCGTCGTCGGTCTGCGGGACCACGCGATCGCCCTGCGCGTCGCACAGCATGATCTGCACGAGCTTGGCGGCCATCGGTCTGTCGCCGCCCTGATGGTTTCTGCACCACATCCGCCACTCGTCGACGTCGGCGCTCGACGGGTCGCGAACGAACACCTTGCGTCCACCGAAGGCTTTGACCTCGAACTCGATCGGTCCCTGGCGGGCGGCGAGGTCGAGAAGTTCGTCGAATTTCAGCATGTCAGGAAAGCTCCCCAGTAAGTTGGAACGTCGCCACGCCTGTCGACCACTGCCCGGCCCGTCCGGAGTGGCTGAACGACAGAAGCAGCGCCGGCCCCGAGATCGTTGATCCAGGAGCCTCGAACACGATCGTCGCACTCATCCCGGCGTCTTCCGCGTCGTAGCTGGGCGGCCCCAAGAACGAGAACGACAGCGTCGGCGGCTCGACCGACGTGCAGTCGTACTCCTTGACCACGCGCGAATTTGCGCCAGTTCCGACCACGCGGCTGTTGACGTTCGTGCGCTCGTACAACTGCCCGGCCTTCGATTCCGAGTCGTAGCCGGTCAGGTAGCCGATCAGCACGCCGCCAAAAGTGACGGTCGCTCCATGCGATGAGTAGTACCCGGGCATGAATCACGCTCACCATGGTCAGGAGATCGTCAGGCCCGATGCAGAAACCTCCGCAGTGATCAGCTCCTCAAACGTGGCCGTCCCCTCGACGTACTGGGCGGTCTTTCGCGACACACTGGCCGCTGTGACGCGGTAGGTTCCAGAGCCGCCGGACGTCGTCAGCGAACCCTCGTCGCCCTCGATGATCTCCGTGGTGTCGGTCATCGTTTTGTAGGTGATCGAGAACTTCTTTGGGTCTCGCTTCGGCTTGATCGGAGACAGCAGCATTACGGCGTCTCCGCCGTGGGCCACGTCGAGAGTCGTCATGTCGACGCGCTCGCGGCTCGGGGCGGATGCCTCGCGGTTGATGTCGATGCACTTGTAGAGGCTTCCCTTCCACGTGAAGGTCGTGCTGTGGCTGGTCTGGAACGTGGGTGACTCTGGCATGGTGCCCTCCTAGGAAAAGACAATCTCGACGTCTTGCTCGACCGTGTACGTTGGCTGCTCGCGACCTTCGAGGTATCCGGCGTCGCCGTCGCGCTCGTCGACGACGAGGCATTGGTGGATTAGCTCGCCGTGTGCCGCGCCTGCAAACCTGTGGATTGCTGCCGTGATTGCGTTGGCAATCAGCCACGCTTGAACGTAGGAGTCCGCGTAGACGACGACCGTGTATCTGGCGACAGGCGGAATCTCTCCAGGCTCTGGAGTCGAACTGAAGCCCTCATCCAAGAGCGACTCGCGAGCCGTTTGCTCGCGCGTGAACACGACGTATGGCGGGACGTAGCCTTCCTGCTTTGCGCCCGCGGTGTTCTCCACAGGCCATGCCGTGACGTTTGTGGCGGCTTCGATCGCGGCCTTCAGCCAGTTGTGAGGGGCAGCCATGGTTACTTCCCGTAGCTCCTCGTCGGGTTCTTTCCGGCCGCAAGCTCGCGTGCAGCCTTGCCGAGAGCAGCCTTCATTTCCTTCGCGAGGGCAGCAGCTGCTGGGCCACCGTACTGCCGGCGGAACCGCTCCATGATCTTGCGTGGCTCGATGCCGCTTTTCGTTCCGAACTCCAGCCAAAGCGCCTTGCGGCTCTCGAACCCGGCCTTGTAGCCGATCGCTCCGTAGACCCTTCCGTCGCTATTTCGTCCGATGTACTTGCTCTTTGCGGCAGCGGCACGGCGCAAGGCACCGCCTCGAACTCGCATCTTCTTTCCGCTTCCGGCAACGAATCTACCGCCGGAGCCGCGCTTGAGAGCGGCGCGTTTCGTCCTGACGGATCCCTTCGGCGTCAGGGCCTTTAGCGCCGGAATGCCGTCCTTCATGCACCGCTTCATGGCGGTCTGAAGATGCTTTTTCGCGATGTGCCTCGGAAGCTCGGCATACCGCGCCATGAGGGCCGCGATCTGGGCATTCGGATTTCCAGACCATGAGAGCGTGATCATGCGACGGTCTCCTCGACGGTGATGACGAGATCGCCGTCCTGCTCGACCACGCTGGAGATCTTCATCACGTCGCCGTCGCGCGAGTGGCAGACGAGCTGCATCGACGCGTCGACTCCCTCGAACTCGCGGCAGATGACCGTTGCCTGACGGTTCCCTCCCACCTGCCCGCGCCGCTGGGCCTGGCTGTAGCTCTCCTGGTCGTAGGAGCCCATGAACTGGCGGACCTTGGCCCACGTCGTGATGTTCTCGCCTGACGCGTTTCGCGTCTGGACGGGGCGCTGCAGCTCGAAGCGGTGGGTGAGGCGGCCGGTCGCGATCATGCGTCAGTACCTCCCCGACCAGGAGGACGCGGCGAGCAAGTCTTCGAAGCCCACGGGCAGCACGACTGTCTGGTCGTCGGCCAGCACGCCGCGGTTGCGGAACGCGTGGTCGACGTACATGAGGATGGCCGAGTGAAGCAGCGGGCACAGGATGGATCCTGGGAGCCTGCCGGCCCACCACTCGACCACGAGCTTTCCGGAGGCCGCGACCTCGAGGGCGATCTCGCCCGGCCGGACGTCTGCGTCCACCTCGAAGTCGGCCGGCTGGACCGGCTGGCCGTCGATGGTCACGCTGACGGGGTGTTCGAAATCGACGAGCAGGGGCGGTGCCGGCAGCGCGACGACCCGCGGGCACTGCCGCCAGACGCCGCGGAGCTTCGTGGCCACCATCGTGATCCCGAGCCGCTGCTCGATCAGCCGGCGGGCCGTCGAGATCTTCTGGGCGAGCAGGAAGTTGTGTTCCTCATTGTCGGGCAGGAGACCGACCTGCGCCCGGGCGTCGGCGAGCGACACCGGCTCGACGACAGGCGGGATCAACACCTGGACGTTGTCGGGCGGCGAGAGAATCACGCGCCACCTCCCGGCCGGGCGACAGCCCGCTCGACCACTGGACCAGCAGAACGCGGGGCAGACGCATCCGCCACCGGTTCAGCCCGCCCGGACGATGTGAGCACGTCCGCCAGTTCGCGCGTGGTGTGAATCACAGACCCGGGCGAGTTGCCGCGAAACTCAGAAGTCAGCCGGACAGTGACAAGGGGATGCACCACGGGCCTCCGTGCGGCCCGGTGGGGGCTGGGGAACAAGAAACCCAGCCCCCACCGGAAACGGTGTGGATCACTCAGCTCGATCAGGTGCCGGAAGCCTTGGCCAGCTTGCCGACGAACTCGGGGCCGTGATTGCTCACGCCGACCCGGGTGTTCGCCACGTAGAGCGTCTGCCGGCTGCGGACGAGCAGCTCGCGGGCCACGGTGATCTCCAGCCCGGTGTCCTTCAGGCCGACGGCCGAGGCCATCGAGAAGTCACCGAAGAGAGCCAGCGTGTTCGCGGGCAGGCCCTTCACGAGGTAGACCGGTGCGCCCCACACGGTGGGAACCACGCGGCCGCCGCCGACCACCTGCGTGGTCTGCTGGGAAGCCCAGATCTTCATCAGGTCGACGTACCCGGCCTTCGAGCACACCCAGGCACCCGTGCCCATGATGCTCTCGTCGACCTTGCCGACCACGTCGGCGAGATTGTCGGCGGTCGTCTTCGCGCTCGCTCCGACGGTCACGGTGTTGCCCGAGACCACAGCGGCAGCGAGGCCCGTGATCGACGGGTTCGAGCTGCCGGACAGCCAGAGGTTGTCGATCCAGCGGGCGAGGCCGTGCGAGCAGCGGTCTACGATGAGACCGGCGACGTCGATCGGCGAGTCCGCGAGGAGCGAATTTGACACCGGCACCGAAGCCCCGCCCTCGTAGAGGGTGAGATCGGCACCGCTGGTCGAGATGTCCTGATCGGTGAACGCGACGTTCTCGGCGGCGAAACCGAACGTCACGTCGCCGCTCTTCGGCAGCGTCAGCTTCTGGCCGGCGGGCCGGAAGATGCTGGCGAGCTGGAGGGCGACCGACTGGTACTGGAGGCGATTGACGATCGCGGTGTACAGCTCGGTGACGACGAAATCGTCTCCGTAGCCGTCGACCGTTTCGCCCATGGCACGCTTGCCCATGCCGGACAGGCCGCAGAGGTAGCTGCCCACGGCCGCGGCGATCTTCGTCGAACGGAAGGCTCGAACGCCGGCCCGAATGTCGGGCTTGGTTTCCGCCTGCTCGTCGTCGCGGAACTGCTTCTCGACGTCCTCGCGGCTCTTGTCGGCGCTGCGCACGCTCTTCATCGAGGCGATGGCGGCGTCGATCTCGTCCTCTCGCCTGGCTTCCGCTGCGATCTTCGCGGCGCGCTCGGTGGCGGCCTTCAGCCGGCCCTCGATGCTCTCGCGGTCGGCGTCATCCTTGGGCTCGAGCGAACGGAGAGCGTTGATCTCGTTCTCGACCGCGACGCTCTCGTCTTGCAGAAGGCGGATCTTCGGGCTGGGCATGATTTCCTCGTTTGGAGTTGGTGCGCGGTCGATTTCGAACTCGCTTGTCGCAGGCTATGAAGAGCCCACCGAATTGACCTATAGGCTGGCGATCGAAAATTCTTGGGCTGGCTGCTCAGGCTTTCGGGCGGGCCACGATCGCGTGGATTTCGCGCTGCCCGGCGGCCAACTCGCGAAGCGTCTCGGCCTGCTGCTCCTGCGTGCGGCCAAGGCCGTCGATGGCCGCGGCCGTCTGTTTGAGAAATGAAGAGTGCGATTCGACGACCGGCACGACAACGGTGCGGTGCATGGCGTGGGCACCTTCGCGCAGGAGCCACAGCACGACCGCCAGCACGAGGCACGGGAAGCCGAATTCACGTGCGGCACGGATTCCGATCTCGATCATTTCGCTGCTCATTTGTGCTGCTCCCACCATCGCTTTACGAGGATCTCCACGATCTTCCCGATAGCCCAAAGCAGCAGCATCGACAGAAGCGGCGAGCCGCAGCGGTCGCTGTAGACCAGCCGCACGCGCTGCTCCCACCGCTCGCGCATCGCGTCGCTGTCGTGCCCCGCAAATAGTGATTCTGTGCCTTGTGGCGATTCATCGATCGCTGTGGCCACGAGGGCATCGCACCGTTCCCGGCCGAGCATGGCCCGGCGCAGCGGATAGCCGGATAGGGCATCCCACACGTAATCCTGCGCGGCCGTTGTCATCGTTTCGCGCACCTTCCGTCCGGGCAGTCCGACGGCCACTTGGCCCGCGCGAGCAGGGCACGGATTTCGGTTGCATCGCTGCCTGCGGCGACGCGGCCATCCGACCCAAACAGCACGGCGGCCAGCTCGCCGTCGGCGTTCAGGATCGGGCCACCGCTGTCGCCTTTTCTCGCATCGGCCCGCAGCTCCAGGATGTGGTACGGATGGCGCGGCCCGAACGGAGAAAGCCGCTGGGTCATCGGTCCCGACTTTTCGCGGTACGTGAACGGCGGCGGGCCGTAGCCGGCGATCGTGAGCGTGTCGCCGGCTGCCGGGGGCCTGGCCGCGAGCCGCACGGGGGCGGCGTCGGGGGCGCACGTCACGAGGGCCGCCAGATCCCATGCGTCATCGCTCGCCACGACGGTCGCCGGTGCCGACGTGCCGTCTGGCCAGCGGATCGTGATCGAGTCTCGATTGCCGCGGACGACATGCCACGCGGTCAGCACGAGGGCCTTGCTGCCGCGCACGTCGACGAGCACGCCGGAGCCGCAGTCGGTGGCCGGGCCGGAGCCGCAGACCACGCGCGGGATGGCGGGCCTGGGGCCGCCGGCTGCGGCAACAGGTAAGGATTCCTTGACGGTTGCCGTCGGCGGAGCGGCGAGCACGCCAGCGCCTTCGCAGAGCGGGCACACGAACCGCACCGGCCCGGGCCCGACGATTCGCTCGCCGTGGCAGTTGTCGCATGGGGCGGCCGCGGCGGTAGCGGCAAACAGGACCGCGAGCACGACAGCGTGTCGAAAGTCAGTCATGGTCACCCGGCGGGCCGGCTCCAGTCGTCAGGGAGAGTCATGGACGCGATTGCAAACGACCCCTTCCACGCGGAGCGGGCCGTCCGATCGGAGTCGTAGCGGACGATGTCGTAGCTGTCTGGGTAGGCCATGAGCCGCTGGTCGGGGATCCACCGAGCCCACGGCACCGCGTGGCCGTTGCGGCCCACGCTCACGACCAGGCCGTGCAGCACAAGGCACACGGCCTGCTCATAGCTCTCGGGGAAGATCACTTCGAGCGGGCGAAAGTGTTTCGCCGTCTCTTCCCAGCCTTCCGGGAACCTCGACAGCGACACCCACGGGCCGCCGGCCTGATTCAGGCCGCCCTTGCCGGATGTGCCGACGATCGCGTGGCGGAACTGGTAGTCGCGCGGCTGCACGGTCTCGGGGAGCATTCCGCGGCGGACGGCGATTTCGAGCACGGCGCGGACGTTGGCCCCGCCCCATTTCCGCGGGTTCGCCTCAGCGTAGACCGACAGCGGCGAGAGCCAGACGGAGCCGAAGTCTTTCGACTCCTGGTAGCGGAAGTCTTTCTTCGGGCCGCCGTAGGCCACGCCGCGGGCCCGGTTGCGGGCCGCCTCAGCATTCGCCCGGAGACTGTGGCAGGTGCATTCGTGGGTCGGATTCTGGTTGGTGAACCGGTCGATGAAGTTCAGGCCCCACGCCCCGGCCTCGTCGTTCTCGCGTGCCTTCGCTTCCCAGTCGCGCGGCTCGATCCAGAGCGATTCCGGGAACTCGCGCGAGGCGTCGCCGCACGCGTCGCGGAGAGCGTCGGTCGTGTCCTCCGCCGCAAGGTGTGCGGGGTAGCCGTCGTGATCGGCCGGGAAGACGTCGATCAGCGTTGGGTCGATGCTCACGGCACGGCCTCCATCACCGCGGCCTCGCTCGCCGGGGCCGGCGTCACGCGGAGCACCTGTCCGCCGGCCATGGCCACGACCGCCGGAAGCCCCGCCTTGCGGGCCGCCTCCAGGGCGAGCCGATACTGAGCCGGAATCTCGCCGTCGCCGTTCGTCGTGTCGTCCTCGAGGAGCGTAGCCACGATCTTCCGCTCACGGTTCAGACGGTTGATTGCCGCGGTCACGTAGGCCGGGATCGCGTGGTCGTCCTTCTCGTAGACGTAGACAGCAGCCGTCGCCGGCCCGGCCGTCTGCTCCGTCACGGCGCGGCAGCCCTCTACACGCGGTAGCGTGAGAAGAAGCAGGCCCGCGATGATGAACGCGAAGGGCCTCACGTCTTCGGTGCCTCCGGCTTTAGCAGCTCGTCGAGCAGCTGCTGACACACGGCCACAGCTTGCGTCTTCCCCGAGTCGCGGAGCCGGGCAGCCAGGTCGATCACGAGCCGAAGGTCGTCCACAGGGGCGCGCTCGCGGCGGCGGCCGAAGAAACCGACGATCCGCTGGCCGCCCTTCGTGGCGAGGAGGACCAGGCCGTAGCCGAGAAGGCCGGCGGCGAGCACGTACTGAGCGATGGTCACGTAGTTCATGTCTTCTCCAGTTCAGTGGCCTTGTCTACGATCCAGCCGGCCAGAGCCGCACCCTCTGCGGTTCTCAACACGGCCGCGATCCGGCGAGCCAGTTCGTCGTCGAGGCGGTTGTCGGTCTTCGAGGCCAGCCACTCGATCGCGTCGCCGATCGCGTCGGCCCGCTGGGCTTCGTCGGTGGCAGACGAGAGCCGCCGCGCGTAGCCGAGCAGGGGAGCCCACTCCACGAGCAGCCGGACGTTGTCGAGCATGGTCAGCCCCTCACGAGCGGCAGCAGCTGCTCCACGGCACCGCTGGCCATGGCGATCACGAGCGAACGGACGGCCGGACGGACGATCAGCCAGATGGGCCAGAGGGCGACGGGAACCGCCTTGTCAGCCACGGCGTCGAAGAGCTTGCCGACGGCCTTTAGGGCGAAGGCCTTTTTCTCTGGCCCGCTCACAAACTTGGCCGCGTCGATGGCCGGAATCACAAGCCGCAGCAGGGCCAGCATGAGATCGGCAAACTCGGCCCACGTCAGGCCGTCGGCGGCCGCCGACTTGGCCGTGGAAATGAACGCCTTGATCTTTTCGAGCAAGTTGGCGTCGAGGTTCGTGGCAGCTGCCACCGGTTCGGATGAGATCACGTCGCCACCTCCTTTGATCGAATGACGGTTCGCATGCGTGCGGCGGCCGCTGCGGCGGCAGCCCGTGCTCCGGCGAGCGTCGAGACCTTCACACTCCGCGGCGCATCCGCGGCCGACTTGCCGGCCTCCGGAATGCCCTCGGGGTAGTCGTCGATCCAGACGTCGATGGTGAGGCCGGCGGCTGCTGCGGCCGACCGCTTTTGCTGGTCCCGCCCACACAGCAGCACGCCGGCCAGCTCGTCGTGGAGATCGCCGAACGCATCCCGAAGGGCGCTCCGGTTCTCCTCTGTGTCTTCGCGGCGGGTGATGCACACCACCTGGTTGCCCCGCGCCTTCGCGTCGGCGACGAACGACCGCCACAGCCCGGGGGCCGCGGTGAACGTGCCGTCGAAGTCGAGCGAGATCGTCAGGCCGCGAGACTCGGCCCGGTGGGCCATCACGCTCCGGGCCTGCTTCCAGAGCGGCAGCGAACGGATGCCGGCCGTGCTCTGCGGGTAGGCCGGGTAGGTGACTGCCGAGATGTCGTAGAGGCCGCTCGCCCGGAACACCGTCCGGATCACGTTGCCCTTTTCGTCCTCAGTCCAGGTCTCCCCGTCGGGGGCGGCTGTGAACGCGAAGCTCGCCCCGGTGATCGTGCGATCTTCCACGAGCATGGCCAGATCGCGGCCGTGGGTCGTCTGGATCGGGCGATGGATGTATTCAAGGCCCTTCAGCGCCTTCCGCAGTTCGAGCCGGCCGTTCGTGGTGCGGCCCGTGATGAGGTGCGAGAGATGGTCCGTGAGGAACGGCACATCGATCTTGCCGCGCGGGTCGTTCGCCTTGCGGTCGACAAGGCCGTCGAAGGCCGTGGGCGCGAACTTCTCGCGGAATCCTCCGAGGTCGACGGAGAACGAATCCCACGGCGGTGAGATGCCGGTGATCACTGGCGGCTCGCCGTCGCGCGTCTGGACGGTGATCGCGTCTGGGTAGTCGGCCGTCAGCAGATACCGGCGCTCGATTGCAGTCGTCATGTCGTTCCCCCTGTGGAGTCCGTGGAGAGTGGCGTGGCCGACAGTTCGGATGTCAGCTTGCCGACGGTGAACTCCGTCGGCTCGTCATTCAGGTATACGCGGATCAGCGCGGCGGGCTGCTCGGGAGTCGCCTCGATCGCGAACGGCGATCCCTCGACGCCGAGCGTTCCGGACGTCATCAAGTGTTCGATCACTCCGTCGGCGTCGGCCCAGTACACGCGTTGGCCGATCGTGAAGCCGCCAGCCGCGGGCACGCTCTCGCCCTGGCTGTTGTCCGCGCCGCCGGGCACCGGATCGGCTGCCGCGCCGGCGGGTACCTTCTGTGCCTGATTCGCCGCCATCTGGAGCGTCGAAAATCCGAGCTGGAGGAACGTCTTGTCGGCCTCGGGCTCTTCGAGCAGCGGGAAGTCCTCGAGGTCGCGGATTTCGTTTGGCGTGATGGCCGACATGGCGAAGAGCGCCCGGTAGAGGTTCGCCCGCGCGACCGAATCGCCGCGGAGCAGCGCCCGGTTGTCGAGCTGGAAGAACGTGTTCTCGCCGTAGGTGTCGTTCAGCCAGAGGTTGACGGCACCCTCAAACCGCTTCTGCCACGGCAAAAGGCACCACACCTGCGCCGCCAGGTTGTCTGCCTCGGGGCTGCCGTACCGCTGGGCCTTCGCATCCCCCACAAGCGAGGCCGGCACGCCCCAGTGGCTGCACACCTCGGGCAGGATGGATTCGCGGAGCTGCTGATACTGGCTCTGCTCCATCGTGTTTGACTGCATCGGCACGAGCTTGTCGCCGTTCGTCATAACGGCTGGAACGCCCCTGTTCTCGCCACCGTAGAGGTCGCGGAACTCGTTTCGGTAGCGGGCTGCCGTCGTGTCATCGAGCCGCTTGGCAGTCTCAATCACGAAGTCCGGCCGGGCTCCGTTCTTCCAGTGGGCCATGGCTGCCGTGTCCAGCTCGCGAGCCAGGCTGATCGCGGTCGAGAGCGTGTCGGTGGCCGGCGTGCCGGTGATCCCGTTGTCTCCAAGCCAGCGGAAGTGCAGGACTTCACTCTGGTCCAGACGCGTCCAGCGGCCCTTCAAGTCGAACCATTCGTAGCCCAGCGTGTAGTCGTCGAGCTGAGTGGTGCGCATGCGGCGCGGGTGCAGCGGGATCAGGTGGGTCATCGAGCCGCGAATCCCGGACACAACCCGGGCGAATCCTCCACCATGGAGGGCAGTCCAGTAGCCCTGGAGCGTCCAGAAATCGAACGGGCTTTGCCACGGGTTTGGCCGGACGCGGAGGGCCGCCACGCATTGCCGGTTCGGGCTCGTCTCGGGATCCCCGAACCCCTGGACGGCGTCGAGCGTCTTTCCTCCGATCCGCACCTTCAGCCGCGGCGACATGCACCCCACGGCCTGCGCGATGAAACGGCAGACCGCAAACACGCTCGACACCCGGATGGCCACGTCCGGATGGACGCGGCGGCCAGCGTAGGATCCCCACGCGAGCGGATCGAGCAGCGTGCTCGCCGTGATGGCCGAACGCGCGTCGCTCCGCGGCGACCTCCGCGAGGCGGGACGCTTCGTCGTCTTCGTCGGCGTCGCCCGCCTGGGGGCCTTGGAGATGGCGCGTGGCATGCGCGCCATCCTTCCAAAACGCCGCCGACTTGACCTATAGGCCGATCACCATAGGCGCTGCAGGAATGGGCCTTCCGAAGGCCGCTCCGATAGCTCCGCGTCTTTCTCCATCGCGGCGGCGAACGCATTGACGGCGGCCACCATGCCGTCGATCTTCTCCGGGCTCTTTTCCTTGTCCGGCTTCATCATGCCGGTCGAGTCTACGAACCACACGAGGTTGTTCGCGTTGAAAAGCAGGATCGGCGATTCGTAGCCGAATGTTCCCTCGACCACATTGCCTTCGAGCATCTTCGAAGGTGCGTTCATCACAGTTGTGTTCGGCCGCACTGCCTTCAGGTCGATCGACTCCTCCTCGAGCATCGACGCAATCGGCCCGATCTGCCACGGGTCCGCACAGACGAGCGCGATTTTGTGCTCGCGATCGAACGCTGCGATATCGCGACCCACCACCTTGTGATTGAGCCGCGCCCCCGGCGTGACCGTCAGCCAGCCTTCGCGCACCCATGTCGAGTACGGGATGCTGTCTTTCGTCTCGCGTTCGCGGACTGTCTCCTCCGGAACCCAGTATTTCATCACGGCGTAGTAAGAGCCGTCGGCCAGCTTGAAGAGGAAGCACGCCGCCGTCATGTCGAGGTTCGATGCCACGTCGATTCCGCACACGCACGAGAGGCCGGTGAGGTCCGGACGTGGCTTCCGGCAGTTGGCGAAGTGGTCGCCCGGGAAGGCGCGGTTGTCGGGTGCCGTCCAGATGTTGAGCGAGTAGCGAAGGAACTTCGAGAACTTCCGCGGATGCGTCATCGCGTCTTCGTAGTCGTTCCGAAACTCGTCTTCCGGAAAGGCCGTGCCCATCGCCGGGTTCGCTTTGGCCCACACGGCCGGGTCGTGCGGGTCGTCGTTATCAGGATCGGCGGCGTAGATCACGCCCAGGAGACTCGGATTCACTGACGGGTCTTTGATCGCAAGCTCCGTTGCCTCCCACCATTCCCATCCGATTCCGTTGCGGTTGTCGCCGGCCGTCGAGATGGAGCCGATGACAGCATTCGGGATGCCGCGTGTCGCGTACATGATCGTGTCGACCAGGTCGGGTTTCTTGAAGCTATGGATCTCGTCGAGCAGGATCAGACCGTTGATGCCCTCGCTGACTTTCGCGTCGGCAGAGAGGCAGCGAATTTCCTTGCCGTTCCGCTTGTTGCGGATCATGTACTTGTGATCGACGACGTCGAAGATCGGGTCGAGGATCGGCGATGCCTGGATCGAATCCCGGACCATCCGCCACATTTCGCGCGCTTGCCCTCGCACGTTTGCCGCAAGGAACACGTCCATTCCTGCGACCACGCTGGCGTATTGGACGATCTGCGAGCAGCTGGTCGTCTTGCGGTTCTTCTTCGGAACGAACACGGAGAACCGACGGAATCGAAGCCGGCCGTTTGGGCGTCGCCATCCGAACAGCGGGTACAGCACGCGGTCTCGGAACCACGGGATTGGAGAGACGCGCACGATCTCGCCGCCCTCGACGCGGTGCCGGCAACACTTCTCGATGAACCGCCGCGGCTTGTCAGCCTCCTCCGCATTCCACACGAAGCCCGGGACGTACTCGGGCCTCGAGGTCGGATCGACGAACAGCGATTCCGGTGGGGGCGAGTAGCCGGCGTCAGCTGAACTCGGCGAGCGGATCTTCGTCGTCCTCATCGTCGATCTCCGGAAGTCTCGCTGCCGACGCTGCCGTCAGGCCAAAGTCCCGCGCGAGGCTCACCCAGTCGTTCCTGGCTGCGCGAGCCAGCCGAGCGATCGGGTTGGCGACGGGCCCGCGGACTGTGTCGAGGACGAACCCTTCCCGGGCGAGCCTCGCGTCGAGCTGCTCCATCTCAGCGTGGAGCCGGCACACGAGCGCGAAGGCGTCGGCCTGGTCTGGAGTCAGCCGGCCCGCCTCGACAAGCGACGGGGCGAGGCGTTTCCACATGGTGGCGGCCGCCTTGTTCTTCGCGAGCCCGCTCGGCATCCGAACCAATGTGCAGTCGACGCGCTTCGGAGAGCGGAGCGTGTTCCGGCCGGCGGCTGATCGCTGGCTGTTCGGGTCAGGTACGGGGCCGCGGGAACCCATGAATGTCGCTCCAAAAACGAGTCGAAACCCGACACGAACTCACGTTGAGGCAGCGTGGGGTCTTCCGTTGAAGGGTCCGTTTTTGGCGCGACCCACCCCGGTTTACGTCTAAAGTGCGGGTTTTCGTGGCTTGGATCATGTCAGTTGATGCCTTTTCGCCGCTGTTCCGTGCGTGTTTTGCGGCCGTGGCAACTCGCACACTTCCATGCGAGGTTTGATTCGTCATCGCTTCCACCATCTTCGAGCGGAATGATGTGGTCAGCGTGGCCGTTCTTTCCGTATGCAACGCGTCCACAGTCCTGGCATATGTAGGCGTCACGGATCGCAACTCGAACGCGTCGCTCCTTCCAATCTGCTGTGCAGTAGTGGGCGTGCTCCTTCGTGCTCTGCACACGCATGAACTGTGGCGGTCTCCATGATTCGATGCGGGCTGGCATGCAGTCAGTGCGCTACTCTGGTGGGACAGCGTCACTCAGGCCATCGGCTGATCGGGCGGCAGCAACGCCACCGCGTCAGCCCATGGCAGCACTTCGACGGCCTGCCCTAGCACCTGTTGATCCGCTGCGGCCCACATGGCGTGCAGGAGCCCGCCCGGTTCGATCTCAGTAAGAACGTCGGCCGAGAGCATGAGCCGCCCATCGGCCATCGTGCGCGGCATGGGGACGCAGTTGGGCGAGCCGTGCTCCGCGTGGAGTTCAGCGAGGCGGGCAGCCAGTTGGGGCGTGAAGACCAGGGCCAGAGCCTTGGCGTCCTCGTAGGGGATCGGCAGCGTGAGGTCGGAGAGCGTCATGTGCGACTCAATGCGGTGCGGAAATCACTCATTGCATTGTGGAAGGCATTGCGCTGGGCGGCCGACGTAAACGCCGCGCCGATGCTATACGCTTCAATGCGGGCGGCAGCGTGGCCTGTGATGCCAACGCTTGGTTGGTCGCCTGCAAAAATATAAAAGGGCGTCGTGTTTGTTGCACTGTAACTTGCGGCGGTGATCGTGTTCGCCAAATCGACATTTCTGCCGAACACTTCCATAGGCTGCGTGCCAGTAAATTGCAGCAGCACGCTGGCGCGACCAGTTATTGGCGACAAATGATTTCCTGGCTGGCCGCCAGTTCCGAAAATCGTATTTCGCGGTCGGTGCGAATCCGTTCCGTTGTAATTAACTTCTAAAGCTACGGCATCAGGGACGTTGTAGCGGGCAGCGATGTGAACCCGGAAGAAGTCATTCTGCGGCTGGTAAAAACTGCACAAGTGAATTTTGTTCGTGCCAAGAAACGTCATCGGGAGGCCGGTCGCCAGGAACTTTGTGCTGCCGTTGCCCTTCAGCCCGCCGCTTGCGCCCGTCTCTGCGTAGTCACCGCTCACGAAGTTGTTGTTCGTGTCGGTTGTGTTGCCCAACTGCGTCCCGCCCAGCGACGGCCCACGATAGATCGGAAC
This sequence comes from Planctomycetaceae bacterium, assembly GCA_027486095.1. Classification (GTDB taxonomy): domain Bacteria; phylum Planctomycetota; class Planctomycetia; order Pirellulales; family UBA1268; genus RGVT01. The sequence goes on from JAIXPT010000413.1 coordinate 25,236, forward strand.
CAGGGCGGCCGACAGTCCGGTGCCGCAGAACAGGTTGAGCCGGTAGAAGCGGTCGCGGATGCCAGCCGCGTCGATGCTGTTGCAGAACGCATTGACCGCCGCAGCCGTCGATGTGCTGACGGTGCCGCCGTTGAGGTAGACGCGGTCGATCCACGATTGGGCGTCGGCGTTGGAGGCGGTCGGCGGGAGGGCGATGCCCCACTTGCGGGCCAGGTAGCTTTCGACCGTATTACGTTCAGCGGTTTGCAGCGTTCCTGAATAAATCAGGCATTCAGCTACGAGGCCCGAAAACTGAAACGACGACCCGTACGAAAACGCTCGCCATGTCGCACCCCATGACGAAAAATTGACCGACGAAGCAGTCAACAAGTACGGAGTGTTAGTTCCCATGGCCGAAGCAAGCACATTCCGTGCGGCCGTAACCGCAGACCGATTGACTCTGTACGTTGGCGAGCCCGCAGAAATTGCTGGCGATGCACTGGAATCTGATGCGGCCGCGTCGAAAATTCTCGTCCCGCCGTCAGCGTCAAACGAAAGCCAGTGAACTCCCGGCGTAAAACGCGCCACAATGAAAACTGTTGCGTTAGAAGATGACGTTGGGCGCGGTACTGTGCCAAATCCAGCATTTGTAATGTTCGGCACCGACACACTCGGGCGGGAGTTTATCCCCGCCGTAGTCAATGTCGGCCGAAGGTTGTTCGTAGTCTGCCGCATGTGCGCGTTGTTGCCAGACAGGTCGGCCCAGTAGCCAATCGGATCGCCGCTAGCGACCGACAGCGTGCCGTCGCTGTTTTGAGAAAAAGACGTTGTGCGGGATGCGTCCCACCAGCCGACCAACCCCGCAATAAGGCGAGGGTCAAAGCCGCTAGACGCTCGCGGCCTCAACAAACGTGGCGACATGGGCATGGCAGTGCGCTCTTGTAGGGATGTGACGAACTAGACCACGCGCCACCGGTTGACGGTCGCGTCGTAGACGAGCAGGGCCGCGCCGCCGTTGGCGTCCATCACATAGTTCCCGGCCCAGGGCACGAGGAACCGATTCGCAGCTGAACTACTCGCCGAGTCGTGGGCCAGCGTGATCGCCTGCGCCCCCACGTTCACGAGAAGCTTAGCTTCGCCGCTCGTGCCGCCGGTAACGCCCGTGACTGTTCGCGCGGCGTCTGCCGACACTCGGAAAATGTCGCCGTTACCGATGGCCCAATCGTTTTGGTTGGCAACAATCTGCGGGATCGTGACCACCACGTTCGGGATGACGTCGGCACCGCCGGTCTGGTGTGAGTTGGCATGTGCCGATGGCGCGAACGTTGCGGGACGGTTTACAAGGCCGTTCCAATCGGTCGTTCCAGCGGGGCCTGTTGCCCCGGCCGGGCCGGTAGCACCGACTGGCCCTACCGCCCCCTGCGGGCCTGGATTTCCCTGCGCGCCTTGCGGACCCGTTGCGCCTGCGGCCCCGGTGGCTCCAGTTGCGCCAGCCACCCCCTGCGGCCCCTGCGGGCCGGCTGGTCCGATGTCACCTTGATCGCCCTTTGGCCCTGTCGCGCCGGCCGGGCCGGCTGGGCCTTGCGGACCGGCTGGGCCAGACTGTCCGGCGGGGCCTGTGGCTCCCGGTGTTCCTTGCGGGCCTGCTGGGCCTGCTGGGCCTGCTGGGCCCTGTGGGCCAGGAGTCAGCTCGATGCCGTCCAGGGCCGCCTGCAAACCGACGACGTCCTCGATCTCGACGGCCCCGCCGCCGGAGTAGATCAGAGCGGACCACGCCGTGGTGCCGTTGCCGATCTTGATTTTTCCGGTGTCTGTTTCGAGACCGGTCACGCCGTAGCCCAGCACCGGATTCGCGGCAGTGAATCCCGCGGCGGTGTTCCGAACGTGGTCAAATGTAACGCGAGTGTTGAACGTGGTCATGAGGCTACCTGCTGCACGAGCTCGAGGATGAGCGGCGAGACGACGCCGCCCGTAAGCGTGAGAGACGAGAAAGCGCTTTCGCCGGGTGGCCCAGGCGCGCCAGCTGCACCGGCCGGGCCTTGCGGCCCGACTCCGCCTGATACAATCGCGTCGATCTTGACGCCAGACGCCGAGACGTTGATCGGGGCGTTGCTTGCCGTCACCTCGATGCTCATCGCACCACCTCGCACACGCCCTCAAACGCCCGGCGCTTCATGTCGCCCGGGGCGGTCCACCGAATGCGAATCCCGAGCGTCCCCGGCGGAAGGGCGGCGGCCTGCGCGTCCGTGAGCGACAGGTTGATCTTTCCCGCCGCAGCATCGACAACGTCGATGGCAGGTGCGGCGATCGTGCCGCCGTGTGTCAGCGAGTAGATCTCAGCCGACCACGTGTACCCGACGATCGAGATCGACAGGTCGAGCAGGGTGGAGTAGTCGTCGCCTCGCACGAACGCGATGTGCAACGGTCCCGGCAGTTGCGGAGCGGTAGCCATGGCCGGAGGGTAGCCAGAGGGCACCGATCTGACCTATTCGCCGGCGGCTATCCCTGGAGGCTTCTGGCGGATCGTCGACGCAATTTCGATGATCTCTCGCTCCGTGGGTGTGCATGGCGTCTTTCGCAGGAAGTTTCCGCGACCTCGCATCCGCAGATGACCGAGCTGCCGAGTCACGATCGCGTAGAGCGTGTTTTTCGACACGCTCACCATGTCTGCGATCGACTCGACGCTGTCGCCACGCCGCCACGCTCTTTCGACGGCACGAACTTGGATCGCCGTCAACACAATCCTGGTCGATCCAGCGAGCCGGCCAAACCTGTCGCGGACGATGTGCCGCCGGTTCCTGCTCCAGCTCCGTGAAACGTCGCGCTGCTTCATGCTGGCCTCCCTGCCCGCATTCACGTTTGAGAAATCATCCACACTCGCGGTGGAACGTCGCTTCGTGGTCCGTGTGCTCGAGGTCGAATGCCGTGACAGCGACGGCCAGGGCCGACCAGCGATGCTTCGAGATTCCCCACAGCGGCCCAGGAGCCTTCTTCGTACCGACCGTGCCGAACCGGTCGATGAGCGCTTGACGGATGTTCGCGTCTTTCGCGCGAGGCGATCCGCAGATGTGGAGTTTCACGTCGCGGCGCGGAACGAGGCGCACGTTCGCGAGCGTGGCCATGCGGCCGATCGAGAACACCGTCTCGAACACCTCGCGCCCGACGGCCATGCCGAACGATTCGATCCACTCGACGGCCACTCGGCTGCCGGATGTCGCGGCTGCGAACGAATGGGCGTGGTAGTTCGGCGCGTCTCCGCACTCGATCACTCTCGTGCCGTCCCAAATCACCCATGCGAACTCGCGCGGGCCGGGGTCGATGCCGCAAATCCTCGTCACGCGAAATCCTCCGCACGCTTGACCGCGAGCCCTGCAACCTCGCGCGGGCGGCGGTACGGAGCGGGCTTCAGGTTCGCGAACTCTGCCGCCTTGCGATCGAGGGCGGCCCGCCGGTCGGCGTCATCGCCTGTCGGCCGTCTGGACGGCTCCCTGATCGTTCCTCCGCGATCCTGGCACCGCTGGAGCCACCCCACGAGGAACTTCCGCCAGTTCCGCTTCCCGGCCCGCTTCGGGTTGGCATTCAGCCACTCGTGGGCCTTGGCCAGCTCCTGGTCGAGGACCGCCCCAGGGTACGCCACTGCCCAGCGTGCGCGGTCCTCGTCGCCGATGCCCTCCCACCCGGCTTCAGCCGACCACGACACGCGAGTCTTCGCCGGCGAGCTGACCGCGTTTCGCGGTTTGCTCGTCGGAACCGGCGCAGCCGGTTGTATTTCTTCTTTCTTCTCTTCTCTTCTCTTCTCTTCTCTGGTCACGCTTTTGTCACGCTCGCAGCGTGACGTTTCCGTGACGTCTTTTCCACGCTGCTTTCGCTTCCTACTGCCGGAAAGTGCCCTATTTTTGGCGCTCTCGGACAGGTGCCGGTCAAAGTTGGGGACTTCGAGCGAGCCTTCGCGGACTCGAAGCCAGCCGACATTGACGAGCGCAGTCGCGAAACCAGCGTGACCAAATACCGCATCGAGCGTGACATTTGTCACGCGCCGAGCGTGACCATCCGTCATCTGATCATCGCACCAACTCCAAAACCGAAAGCAGAGCCCGAAGGCATGGTCGACGTGGATCCCCAGCTCGTCGGCGATGGCCATCACCTCGGGCTTCTGCGGCGTCGCCTTCTCGACCTTGATCCAGTCACCGGCCATCCGTGGCCTCCAGTTCGTAAACAGCCTGCGAATGCCCGCTGTCACCCCGGGCCTGCCGCCCGGTCTTCCGGATCAGCCGCCGCCGCTCCAGAGCAGCGAGCCGCCTCCAGACTTCGTCCCGCGTCATCCCGGCCCGCGCCGCGATCAGGTCGCGGTGGGCTGGCCCCAGCTGCAGCGCGTCGAGGATCTGCGCCTCATGCGTGCCCACGAAATCTGCCACCGCAACGGCAGCAGCCTTCGATGTCGGCGGATCGGCCTTCCTGAACAGCGGGCCGTAGTCGGTCATTTCCGGCCAGTAGTCGCTCATGACATGAGCCTCCTGACTGCTGCCTGCACAGCCTCGCGATGCTCGGCCGTGTAGTGGTAGTGCCCGTATCGCTTGACGGCAGGCTTTGGCAGGAGACGAATGGCTGATCGCACCTGTCCGATCGTGAGACGCCGCCCGGCCTCGGCGCTCGCATTGACAAGATCGGAGAGCCGATACCACTCCCGGCCAGAGTCTCCCCGCATGCGCGAGAACGTCGGCCACTGTGCCATGCTCATGCCACAGCCTCGACTTCCTTGAAGTGCCGCGTCCGTGCGGCGTCGATGTGCGCAATCAGCCTGCGGCAAATCGCGTCGAACTGGCGATCTGTGAACAGGATTGACCGCCTGGCCTTGGCGGCCGGCGTGATGCCAAGCGACGCCACGAACGCGGCCGACATGGTGATCCCCAGCCGGGCATTGATGTCCCCAAGTGTCAGCGAAGCCCCTTCCTGGTCGTCCGGCTCATCCTCCAACTCATTGGGAACGACTGGCAACGCGTCGTCCAAAATCACCTCCCGACCATGTTGCGTGAAGTCTTCGACCTTGGCGGCCTGCTGACGCGCCTCGAGTTCGCGGGCGGCGCGATCCTGCTCGGCCAGCCGGTGCCGCTCGATCCGCACATCCACCCACTCTGCAAACTCAGCCTCTTGACGCGTGAGGAATCCAGCGACGTCGGCAAACAGAAAGTCCCGATCGGAGGCTGCGGCGCGGTAATACGCCAGATTCGCCCGCATCGTCCGCGCCACGCAGTCGGCGGCGATCTTGGCCGATGCCAGCGCGGCGTCGATCGCGTCGTGCATTGCGTCAATCGACCGCTTGCCTTTGATCGCCCCCGCAAAGTCCGGGGCCACGTCGGGCACGCGATAGGGTGCCAGTTCGGACGACAGTTGGGCCACATGCTTCGCCAGTGCCCGCTGAGCGTCGCGAACGATCTCCGCACGGATTTCATCCTTCCGGAACTTCACCCGCTTCTCCAGGTCGAGACGCACGCGGCGAGATTCGTCGGTGATCGCGTCGAGGGCGCGGAACAGTTCGTCGATGCTCGCGGTCTGGGCCAGGGCGTGGGCCTTGGCGGCCTCGATCCGGCTTTCGACCTCCTTGCACCACTTCACCGACATTTCGGCATCGGCGAAGTCCTGGTCGGTGATCAGGTCGCGTTTCACGGCCCGCACAGCGGCAATCGCCGTCTCGCGGAACGCCACGAGATTCGAGGCGATCACCGTGCCCTCGACCTCGATCCGAAGGGCCGGCAGCGTCTCAGGCGAAGCCCCGACAGGAGCCGGCGCGGATGCCGGCGTCGGCTCGAAAGCCTCCAGATCGGCAGCGAACCGGTCCCAGCCGGCGACCAACTGATCCCGCAGCGTCGGATCTGGCTCGACCCACCGGTGATGCTCCTCGATCAGGTTGCCGTCGGCATCCCAGTCGGACGCCATGAAGAGAATCCGGTCGGCCCCGCTGACCAGCATTTGCTGCTCCATCTGCACCCGATAGTGCAGTGGCAACTCCCCGTCAGACGCAAACACACCCCGTAGTTCAGCGTTCAGTGCCTTGTGCTCGAACCCCGTTTCCTCCCCAAGCGTCAGCCCGTCGAAGGATGCCGAATACCGGCCGTTCACGCCCGTGACCGGGTAAAGCGGCTCCCCGATCAGCTTTTCGGCCAGCGGCCGCGCGAGAGCCTCCAGCCGGTGCCCGTTGTTGAACCGCTTCTGTGTCGCGGCGTCTACCTCCGGCGTGATGCCGGTCTGCACTTCGGAGAGCAACTGCCGGCGGGTCTTGTACGGCGACGCGACTAGCATGGCCGGGGCATCGCTCGCGTTGAAGTGCTTCGCACGGTGAGCCAGCCACTCGGGCGAGCCCTGGGGAATGTTGATGGTTTCCATGGTCAGGCACCACCTTTCGGAGCAGTAGCGAGTGATTCAAGACAGTCTGCAATCCTCTCCATAGCCACGCACATTCTTTCCAGCGACTCGTCGTAGTTATTTACGCCAATTTCCTTTTGCAGCTGCGGCCTTTCGCCAACTTGTTTTGCGAGGATCGCCTCTGCTTCCTGTGCGTTCACAAAAACGCGACCGTGTTTATCGCGAGGACTTTTCATCACCTTTACAGCAGCGATATCCCCTGCGGCGTACGCTTTGTGCAGAATTTCATAATTCCGATGTCCAGAAGCTGATCGCGTTCTTGGTCTTCCAAAGAAGTTCAGAGGACGAAAGCCATCTGGTACAGACTGCTCATCGTTAACAACCCACTGTCGGAGCTTTGTCACCTTCCACGGATGCGGGCGGCTAACACGCATCGCCGCGCTCCTCGGAAGCTACAGCCACCGCCTCGACGATCTCGCCGTCCGGAGCGACCGTCTGGCCGACAAGCAGGATCGCGGCCTCCTGCCCGGGCGTGAGCGACCACCGCGTCCGGGCCATGGCAAGCACCTGGTCGGCGGTCTTGCGGCCGCCAACGATCGCCTCCCTCCAGAAAGGCATATTTCCGTCGAACTCCTTTGCAGGGCACGATGGCAGCGCCTGCACAGCCCGCGGCTCTGGCGTTGGTGTCGGCCGCTCTGCGATGCCCTCCGCCTCGTCTGGCTCCATGATCCCGGAGAAGCCAAACGCATACCGAATCGCCTGAATGACCGCCTTATGCCGGAGCATCCGGTGCGCCATCTTCCACGGGTCAGTGCCGCGGGCACACTCCGCGAGGAACTCCGTCACCACAACCGGGTGGCCACGATCCTTGCGGTGGATCGTTGCCGTGGCCGAGACGAGCTTTCCGGCGTCGTCGTGCTCGAACGTGACGTTCAGGCCGTCGAACTGCGGGTGGCTGTTGGCAAGGTTCAGCCAGCCGTCGATCGACACGATCGGCTGGATGCCGCCTCCCTTCTTCGGAAACGCGAATATCTCGCGCGTCGCCGGATTCAGACGGTACTCGTTTGCAACGAGCAGGAACGCGGCGAACTCCTCGCGAGTTGCCCCCGCCATGCCGCAGGTCGCCCGAACCGTCGCCTCGAATGCGGCAGGCTCCATCCCGTAACGCTCGGCGATCGTGAGCAGTACGCTCCGTTTCGCAGCCCCAGACGTCGCGATTGCAGTGTCAACCATGCTTCTTCTCCGTTTGTGTGTTGCGCCCAAAAAACACCGTCAGCCCCACCACCACAGCCGCAATGCCAGCAAACCCGGCACCGCACCAAAACCCGATCAGGAACAACGCCGCATCCCTCACGTCGTGCCCTCCACGCCTGCCTGCTCGTGCATGGCAGCGATCGCCCCGGCCGCTTCCGCGTCGCCCGGCATCCAGTCGGCAGGCGTCACTGGATCGCCCTCCGCTCCTCGACCACCCTGCGCCAGACCTCTTCGCGGTAGATCTCCGTCGAGGCATCCGCCTCGAACCCGATCCTCACGACAGGCCCGTCCACCTCGATCACCGTGACCCGCACAGGGCCGGAGCCCGGCGGAATCACAACGATCGACTCGCCCTGCTTTCTCCGCAGCTTCAGCATGAGCCCGCTCGCCATCCATGGCTTGCGGGCCGGTGCTGTGCATCCTCAGCAGCCGTCGAACGCGCCGCCTCTGCAGCCGTGCGAACAGCCGTCGCACGCGACGCTGTGAGGGCGTCCACCGGGCAGACTCCATTGCCGCCCGCGCATCGACCGACTCTTCGTCGAGCAGATCGCAGATCGTCGCAACGCTGATTCCCGAGATTCGATTCCGCATGCCTGGCTCCCTGAATGCTGCGGGCCGCCACGCGATTGCTGCGATTTGCTGGCATGTGGCGGTCCCTCGCCTGAAGACTCCTTTTCGCGAGCGCCAAAGCGTCGCGATGACGACCACGCGGACGTCACGGGGGGAGGTTTTATAGATGACTGAAAACCGCGTCAAGCGGATTTCTACAGCATCGTGAAAACCGCTAGAATGCGGTCGTTACGGAGGAAATCACAACGCGAGGAGCCGATGCGATGACGTTTGAAAGGCGATGGATGCACATGGAGGACGTGCTTGCGCTGAAGTTCACAAGCCACGGAGACGCGGCTCGCAAGGCGCATGGCCTGCTGGTGGTCGCCGAGGAAAAGATCGAAGAGGCTTCGCAAGCAATCTTCGAGATTGCGATGGACTTGAAGGAACGTCGGCTGGCTGGAGCCGCGCTCTCAGCACAGTCGCCCGCAGAACTGCGGAACGTTCTAAGGTCGCTGCTGGTGCAACTGCCGGTCGAGTGACCTGGCGCTACTCGCTGTCGAGCAAGTCGCTCACGCGCGAGAGTAGCTCGCACGTTTCCTTGTCGTACAAGTCCCGCACGCTGTCATTCCACTGCGAAGGGTTGCTCGGTGCTGACGTGAGCAGCCTGATTCCTTCGGCAATTGACATGAGAAGGCGAATTTGCAGCCTCTCGGCTTCGGTCATGCGATTGGGCGTCATGCTGACCTCATGCGCTTCTTTGGAGGTTCGTCGGTGAGCAGCTTGTCAATGGTGATGCCGAGCGCGGTAGCAATGGCTTGGGCCGTAGATACCCGCGGGTCGCGTAACTGGTACAGCGTTGCGACAGAGACGCCGGCGTTGGCGGCAAGTTCATCGAGGCGCAGCCCTCGACGTTTCGCCAGAGATTCGACGCGGATGTAGAGCGGGCTTGCCTCGCGGACACGCGGCCTCCCGCCAGGGTGTCTTTCGCTCACAGTCGCCATGATTCGCGGCCCTCCTTGGAAAAGTGGAAACCGCGGCCCGCCGAAACTATTGTGAATCAGCGGACCGAATACACCCGGAAGGGCTCGAACCTTCAACCTTCGGTTCCGTAGACCGATGCTCTATCCAATTGAGCTACGGGTGCAGCTTCCACGAAGGATACCGAAGCCGCGGCCCGCGACCAATGGTTTCGGTGAAAATCCCTGCGTGGCGCGGGTGACTCAGCCGGCAGTGCAGTGGCCCTCAGGCTGGCCGCGGCACGAGGAAGCCCTCGGCGTCGATATCGAAATCCTCGGCGAGGAGCACTGCCCGCGGGGCGGCGCCGGGGCCGCCGCCGAAGGTGGCGCCGATGGCGAGGGTGCGTGACGACGCGCCGAGGGCAGGGGCCTCGGGCAGTGGCGGCAGGCCGAGCCGGGCCCGGTCGGCGGCGTGCGGCCACACGACCACGCCGTTGAGCACGCGGCCCACGGTGTCGGGCTTCGAGATCGCCTCGTGATCCCACTCGACCCGTCGCGGCGGCGTGTTCATCGCCACGAGGCCGGCCTCCGGCGGGGCGTAGGCCACGACGGGCTCGATGCCCGAGGCGGCCTTGAAGCGGTCGCTCGCCGCGCGGGCCCGGGGCAGGTCGGCCGACGACGCGATCGGCATCACGACGACGGCGAGATGCGCGGCGAGGTTTGAGCCGAAATCTGGGGCCGATGCGATGGCTTCCACCTGCTCGATTCGCGCCAGCCAGATCGTCGCCTTCGCCGCCGCGAGTGCCGCGGCGATCTCGCCGACGGGGCTCGACGGGGGCACGACGCGCGCCTCGATGCCCAAGAGCAAGGCGGCGTGGAGCCCGAGCGACTCGTGGAGCGGATCGCCGGCCGCGAGCGAGGCCACGAGCCGATCGTCGCGGCGCACGAGACAGGCCCCGTCGAAGGCCTCGGCAGTGGCGGCATGGGAGGCCCAGTCGCCGGGCGTGATGCCGCGGGCCGGCGTTGCCCGCGCGGCGAGCAGGCGGGATCGCACGCTGGCGGCGGTGAGCTCCTGGAGCGCGCGGCGGGCTTCATCGGGATGCGTGCCCACCGGCAGCGGCGTGCCGAAGAGCAGCGTGAGCGGGCGGCGGAAGCCCCGCGGCCGCTTCGTGAAATAGCGGCCCTCGGAAAACGAGAGCAGGCTTCCCCAGAGGCCGTCGATATGCACTGGCAAGATCGGCGCCTCGACCCGCTCGAGCAGCCACTCGAGGCCACGCTTGAAGCCGAGAATTTGGCCCGTGCGCGAGATACCCCCTTCGCAAAAGATGCCGATCGCGTCGCCGTCGGCGAGGCCTGCCTGGATCGTCTTGAGCGCCTGGCCGATCGACTTCGGCCGGGGATCGAAGAGGATGAACCGCCACTGGTCGGCGAGCATGCGCAGAAATTTGCCGCGGATATTCGGGCCATACACGACCATCCGCACGGGCCGCGGCATGGCCAGCGGGAGCAGGAAGCCGTCGAGCCACGAGAGGTGATTGGCCACCACCACCACCGGGCCCGTCGCCGGCACGGCCTGCTCGTTGCGGATTCGAAACCGATACCCGGCGTTCACGATCGCCGACACGAGCAGCTTGAGCGTGGCCCGCGGCGCGGCGCAGATCGCGATGGCTCCTGCGCCAACCGACAACGCCGCAAAGAGCCCGAAAATGGCACGGGCGGAGAGCAGGGGAGCGGCTGCCGCGCCGCCGACGGGCGCTCTCAGGCCGCCGTAGAGCAGCGAGGCCGCGAACATCCCGGCAAACGTGAGCAGATTCAAGGCGGCGAGGAGCGCGCCGCGCCGCGCGCCCGGGCTCCGCTCCTGGAAATACGCTTCGAGCGGCACGTCGAAGATGCCCGCCCCGAGGCCGAGCACGAAGAGCGCCGTGGCGGCGAACCACCATGCCGAGGCGGTCGCATCGGGACCGAACAGCACGGCCGGTCCGCAGGCGAGGGCGACCGACGCGATGGCCATCACGCCCGCCCCCGCAGGCACGAGCCCGAGCTCGACGCCGCGCGACGAAACCTTCCCCGCCGCCACGCTGCCGAGCCCGATGCCGGCGACGAGGGCCACGAGCAGGGGCACGATCTGGCCCTGCGCCGTGGCGCCCGCCTCGGTGGCATATTGATCGACGTTGAGCTGGGCCACGGCCCCGATCGCCCAGAAAAACACGATTCCAGCCGCGGCGGCCGCGAGCTCCCGGCGACCAGCGAGGTCTGCAAGGTCGCCCCACGTGCGCGAGAGTGCGTTCCACGGAGCGGCGGCGGCGGGGTCGGCTGCGGGCTGCCGCACGAGCGCGAGCGCCGCCATCCAGCCGGCGACGGCGAGCCCTACGAGCACGGCTGCCGGCACCATCGCGTGCGTCCAGAGCGGGGCCGAGTGAAGCTCACCCGGCTGCGGCACGACGGTGACATCGGCGAGCCAGTTGCCGCCGGCCATCCCCACGAGCGTGGCGGCGAGCGTCACGAGTGCGAACACACCGTTGGCCTGCGAAAGCCGCGTTGGCGCTACCGTCTCGGGAATCGTGCCGATCACACTCGGCGCGAGCAGTGCGGCCTGGCAGCCGATGACCGCGACCGTGGCCAGCAGTGCCCAGAGGCCAGCGGGCAAGCCGAGAAACACACCGCCCGACCGCACGCCCCACGCCACCGCGCCTGCGGCGCCGGCGACGATCACGATCTCGGCGGCCTTGCACCAAATGATGACGGTGCGTTTCGGATAGCGATCGGCGAGCCAACCGGCGAGCCACGCGAACAGCACGAACGGCAGCACGAACCCTGCGGTGCCGAGGGTGAGCACGAGCGCGACCTCACCGGTGCCCACCGCCTTCTTGCCGAGGCCGATCGCGAGCCAGCGCAGCACGTTGTCGTTGGTGACGGTGAGCGCCCGCAGCGCGGTGAGCGGCCCGAAGCCGCGCGGTCGATCAGGGGCCAAAGTGTCGTCTCCCAAGGCGGTCGCATCAGGGCTGCCGGGCGGCTGAAAACAGGCGCGTTTCAGCCGCGCAGCCATCGTGGCCTGCCCAGGTTCAACCCGGCGGACGGCGGACTTTGACGGCGGTTTGCAGGCCTCCGCGAGCGGACGTATTCTCCATGAGGCGAGCTTTTCTGAACAAGGCCGTTCTCAGCCCGCCCACCAATTCCCCGGGAACCAGTTCCATGCCGCCGCTCCACCGACTCGCGTCTGCCATCGCGCTCCTCATGACGGCGTGCGCCGCCTCACCGACGTTCGCCCAGGTGGTCGTCTACCGCCCGATGGTGCCGATGTTCGCGCCGGCCGCCGGCCCCTACGTTGCCAACTACACGCCCGCCGGCAACTACGCCGCGGTCACGGCGTTCAGCCCGCCGGTGGTGGAGACGGTGGCGATGCCCGTGGCGGCGCCGATGATGGCCGAAGTGGCGGCCCCCGCGCTGCCTGTCACGACCTTCTACGCTCCCTCGTATGTGGCCCCGACCTACGCTCCGGCGGCCCCGGTCGCCACGACGGCGTTCTACGCTCCGGCGGCCCCGGCCATAGTCGCCGCCCCGGTCGTCGCCGCGCCGGTCACGACCTACTACGCTCCGGCCGCCGTCGCGGTGCCGCTCTACCGACGGGGCCTCTTCGGTGCCTACCGGCCCGTGCGTGCCGCCTACTATCCCTACTACTGACGCGCCCTTGTGCGGAGGTTGACCGTCTTTCCGCGGCCCCTATAGTACGGCTGTTGCGAGGATCTCGGTGACGGCGGCGGCCCTGGCCGCCGGCATCCGGCCGCGGGAAGGTGCGGATGGCGGAAACGGTCAATATCATTGGCGCCGGGCCCGGCGGTCTTGCGACCGCCATGCTGCTTGCGAAGGCGGGCGTTCGCGTACGGCTGCTCGAGCGATTGCCGGTTCCCGGAGGCCGCACGAGCACGATCACCACGGCGGAAGGCTTCAAATTCGATCTCGGGCCGACCTTTTTTCTCTACCCGCGGGTCCTTGAAGAGATCTTCTCGACCTGCGGCTACGACCTGCGCGACGAGGTCGAGATGGTGCGGCTCGACCCGCAGTATCGCCTCGTCTTCGGTGCGGGCGGCGAGCTCTTGGCTACGCCCGACGTCGCCCGGATGGAGGCCGAAGTCTCGCGGGTCTCGCCCGCCGACGCCGGCTCGTTCACGCGATTCATGACGGCGACTCGCGAGAAGTTCACCCGCTTCGCACCGTTCCTCGAACAGCCGTTCGAGAGCTGGATGGATCTGGCGACGCCCGACCTTCTCAAGCTGATGCCGCTCCTCAAGCCGTGGAAGAGCCTCGACGCTGAGCTCGGTACGTTTTTTTCCGACGAACGGATCCGCCTGGCCTTCACCTTTCAGTCGAAGTATCTGGGCATGTCGCCATTTCGCTGCCCGAGCCTGTTCTCGATCCTGTCGTTTCTCGAATACGAGCACGGCGTCTACCACCCGGTGGGCGGCTGCGGAGCCGTGTCGGCGGCGATGGCGCGGATCGCCCAGGAGATGGGCGTCGAGATCCGCTACGACGAACCGGTGGAGACGCTCGAGTTCGAGGGGCGGCGCATCACCGCCGCACGCACGCCCCACGGCCGCTACGCCGCCGACGCGACGGTGGTCAACGCCGACTTCGCCCGCAGCATGACACGGCTCGTGCCAGACCGGCTGCGGCGCCGCTGGAACGACCGGAAAATCGCCTCGCGGCGGTTTTCCTGCTCGACATTCATGCTCTACCTGGGCATCGAAGGCCGATACGACGACGTCGCCCATCACAACATCTACCTCTCGAAGAACTACCGCGAAAACCTCGCCGACATCGAGCATCGCCACCGGCTCAGCGACGATCCCTCGATGTACGTGCAGAATGCCTCCATCACCGATCCCACGCTCGCCCCCAGCGGGATGAGCACCCTCTATCTGCTGATCCCGGTAACCCAACGGCATCCGAATGTCGATTGGCGGAAAGAGGCGCCGCGGTATCGCGAGGTGGCACTCGATCAGATGGAGCGGGTGGGCATCCGCGGCGTGCGCGAGCGGATCCGCTACGAAAAGATGCTCACGCCCGACGACTGGCAGGACGGCTACGAGATCTATCGCGGGGCGACGTTCAACCTGTCTCATGACCTCGGGCAGATGCTCCACATGCGGCCGCACAACCGCTTCGAGGATGTCGAAGGGATGTATCTCGTGGGCGGCGGCACCCATCCGGGCAGCGGCCTGCCGGTGATCTATTCGTCGGCCCGAATCACCTCGGACCTGTTGCTGGCCGATCTCGGCGGATCGCCCCGCGGCGGTCGGCGGAGCCGCGGCGGCCGCACGGGTGAAAAACGGCCGCGCACCGCGGCCGGCGCCGTCTGACACTCCCCACGACCCCTCACACAGACTCGCACCCACACAACACGGCACGCAGAGCAGGTTGCAGATGATCAAGGCACGCGGCGACGACAGAGTGGTGGTTATCGGCGGCGGGCTCGGCGGCCTCGCGGCCGCATGCACGCTCGCGGCCCGCGGCTACCGCGTCACGCTCTGCGACAAAAACGCGTGGGTGGGAGGCAAGGCCGCCGTGCTCGCGGAGCAGGGCTTCCGCTTCGACATGGGGCCGACGATCCTCACGATCCCGCGGGTCCTCAAGCGCATCTATGCCGAAGCCGGCCGCGACCTCGATTCCGCGCTCGATCTCGTGCCGCTCGATCCGCAGTGGCGGAGCTTCTTCACCGACGGCGCCACGCTCGATCTCGTCGCCGACGTGGCCGCCATGCGGACCAATCTCGATGCCTTCGCCCCCGGCGTCGGGGCCGGTGACGGATACGGCCGCTTCATGGAACTCTCGCA
>JAIXPT010000128.1 GCA_027486095.1 Planctomycetaceae bacterium
ATCCTCGGCCTCGACAGCATCTCGAATGCGATGGGCGAGGTGGTGAACTACATCCCGCGGCTGCTCGTGGCGACGGTGGTGGTGGTGATCGGCCTCTTGGCGGCGACCTTCCTCCGCGGCGTGGTGGCGACGAGCGCCGACCGCGTGGGCCTCTCGTACGCGGAGTATCTGGCCGGCGGCTGCTACTGGGTGCTCTCGATCCTGACCTTCATCGCCGCCTTCAACCAGCTCGGGATCCAGTTCGCGCTGCTCGAGAAACTGATTCTGATCGGATCGGCCGGATTGTCGGCCGGGTTCGCGCTGGCCTTCGGCCTCGGTGGCCGCGACGTGATGAGCGGGATTCTCGCCGGCTACTACGTGCGGCAGCGGCTGCAGGCCGGCGACACGGTGACCGTCGGCACGCTCGAAGGCACCATCCGCGAGGTGGGGCCGGTGGCCACGGTGATCGAGACCCGTGAAAATGGTCTCGTGAGCCGGCACAGCGTGCCCAATGCCAAGATGCTCCAGGAAGCGGTTCGGTAGGCCCGAGGCTGATGATAGCGGGCCGTGCACGAAGTCTGCCGGCCCTGACAGAAGGGCGTCTCCTCAGGCGGGGAACGCTGCCCTGATCGATGCGGGCCCGCGGTGAAAACCACCGCGGGCCCGCCTGCTTGACACGCGGCGGGCCCGAGTGTCATAGTTTGGAGGTACGGCAAATCACGGTCGGGTAGGTTGCCTGACGGATTTTCGTGTGTGAAAGGGAAGCTACTGACCTCGGTCGAATGACGTTGCGGCGGATCGGTGCGGAGGCCAGCGGGCTTCTGTGACCGGAATCCGGCGAAACGGCTTCGAGGTCGAGCTTCCCTGACGTGTTCCCGGCCTCTGCCGGTGAGCTCTTCCGGGCCGTGCTTCTTCTCGGCTGTCGTTTTCGCCGCGTCTCGCCTGCCGCCGCGCCCGTTCGGCTTCGGGGTCTCCCAGAAGCAGGAGTCAGCCATGGCGACAGTTCTCAATCCCGTGTCTCGCGGCGTTTGCCAGGGTGTGGCCGCGGTCGTGCTCGCCCTCGCCGTGTGGGCGGGGCCTTCCGCCCGCGCCGGCATGCTCGGCATCGACGGGCCTGTGGGATCGCAGGGCTTCACCGATTTCGGGGTGGCGACGGCGAACACCACCGACATCAACGATGCCACGGCGTTCACCATCAAGGCCATGGTATCCACGGCCACCAGTTACGGGTTTTTCGCCGGCCTACCGGAACAACTGTTTGCTCCGATCACGTTTTCGATCGGTGATCCATTGAGCCTGCAATTCGGAAACAGCGTGTTCGGCTCGTTCGCATCGACGAAGATCCAGCAGCTCTCGAATGATCCACTCGTGGGGAGCCGAAGCTTCTTCGTGGAGGGCACGTTTACAAAAGGCACGTTCGGCGGCCCGCTCGTCCCGAATCCGGCACTCGCCAACTTCACGGTCAGCTTCAACCAGACGGCCGGCGCGGGCACCTCGATCAGCAACAATGCAACGCTCGACTTCCCGGTTCAGCCGGTACCTGAGCCGGCGACACTCGCGCTCCTGGTAGGAGCCGCGCTCACGGCCATCGTTGCACGACGCCGCTGAGACCGGCTACCAGCGAGCCTCGACGCCCAGATTCGCACCGTGGAGAAACAGCGTGCCGTTGTCGTTGATGCCGGTGCCGGCGGTGGAGAGCGTGCTGAAATCCCACTGGCTCGGGGCGAAGGCGGCGTTCGTCAGCCAATATACGTTGTAGCCGGCGCGGAGCCCCCACACTTCCGTGAGCCGGTAGATGAGCGTGGCGTTGAGGCTGCCGATGAAGCCCACGCCGGCATCGGTGGAGCGGATCGCGCCCCGCTCGTTCAGGCCGGTGACGGTGTCTTGGATCGGAGCCTGGCCCTGGGCCGACGCCGTGCCGCAGACCGCCGTCTTCCACCAGCCCTCGACCGCCCAGCGGCACCATTCCCGCCGGCCCCGCATGCCGATTTGCGGGCCGAAATAGTTGGTCGTCGTCTGCACCGCATAGATGCTCGTTTCCGGGGGCGTGCAGCAGGTGGCCGCGAGGGCCGACTGCTCGTTCAGCCCCGCCCACACGAAGCCGGCCAGCCAATTGATGCAGTGACAGCTCGGCTGGCAGTCGGTGCAGGCGAGCCTCGTGGGGCGACGCTCCGGGCAGCAGCGGTAGCGGAAGAAATTCACCTCCGCCATGTTGAGCGACGAGAGGTAGGTGCCACGCACCTGCTCGGCGTCGTTGAAGTTGCTCACCACGGTGCTGAGGTCGGGGGGTAGCTGGAGGTTGTCGGGGCCCGTCACGAGGGCGTCGCCGAACATCCCGTAGATGCCCGTGTAGCCGACCTCCCAGCCCCAGGTGTCGGTCATGAGCCGCCCGAAGAACACCCGCGTGCCGGTGCCGATGCCGGGCTGCAGGTCTTGCGTGGTCATCACCGGGGCGCCCAGATCGGTGAACACGAGCGGCCGGTTGCCGATGGCGTTGTTTCGCTGCAGGAAGAGCACGTCGAAGATCGCGTAGGTGTCCCACGACGGGCAGCACCGCGTGCCGCAACATCGCCGCATCTCGTCCATGGTCTCGGCGTCCACCGCCGCTTCCTCGCGAAACCACGGCACCTGCGCCTCGGTGTAGCCCGTCGGGGGGACGATCTCCTGCGCGGGGAGCCAGGTGGCCAGCCCAACCACGGCGGCTAGCACGCCCGGCCCCCGAGTGACGACTGCCCGCAGCGTTTGCCCGATCCGTGCCATGATCAGCCCCTGAATCACCGGAAAAACCGTCGCCTGAGGATCAATCGGCACGACCGGATCAGGACAGGGAGCTCATTTTGGCCGTGCCGGGCCGCAGGGTTTGCCCAGTCCGCCAGCGTGAATCGCCCGTACCGCATGGGTAAGATCGGGAATCTGTGGTGGCGGCCCCCTGTGCGTGTGCGAGGCGAGTGATGCGGACGATGCTGGCGAGAATCTTTTGCCGTGACGAACCGCGGCGCGGGCCGCGGGCCCGTGCGGGCCGGCACCTGCGGCGGCCATGCACCCCGCCCACGCGGCTCGGTGGCGAAACGCTCGAGCCGCGGCTCGCGCTCTCGGCCACGGTGGGCACGCAGGGATTCGGCAACATCGGCACCACGACGGTGAACACGGGCAACATCAACACCGCCACCACGTTCACGCTCAGCAACGTGCGCACGACGGCGGCGCAGACCGGCTACTTCGTCGGCGTCCCCACATTTTCGCCCACGGGATCCTGGTCGTTTACCACGACGGTCGGCACGAGCCTCAGTTTTTCAAACTCCGCCTTCGGCACGTTTCAGTCGTCCACGATCACCGAAGAATCCAACACCGTTTCGCCCGGCCAGCAGCGCACCTTCTACGTGCTCGGCACGATGACCGGCGGCACGCAGGGGCCGGTGACCCCGAGCCCCGTGCCGGCGAGCATCACGATCAGCTTCACGCAGAGCGGCCAAGCGATCTCGTCGTCGGCGACGCTCTCGATTCCACCGACGAAGTCGAAGTCGCCGGTGCTCGTGGCCGCCAACGATCTCGGCTGCGACAGCACGCCACGGATTTTCGTCGTCGATCCCTACACGGGCGTCTCGACCAGCTTCGTACCCTATGCCGACGTGAACTTCCGCGGCGGCGTGCGGGTGGCCGTGGGCGACGTCGATGGCGATCCCGACACGCTCGAGATCGTGGCCGCCCCCGGCCCCGGGCGCGTCGGCGAAGTGCGGGTGTACAGCCTCGCCGGCGTCGAGAAGCCGTCGTTCCGGTACCTGCCGTTTGGTGCGGGCTACGTGCGCGGCGTGGAGGTGGCGGTGGGCGACGTCGATGGCGACGGCCGCGACGATCTCGTCGCGGGAGCCTCGCGTGGCCAGGGCAGCGTGAACGTGGCCCGCAGCACCGGGACCGCCTTCGTATCGCAGCCGGCGAAGTCGTTTACCGCGTTCGGAGGCACCTACACCGGCGGGGCGTCGGTGGCCGTGGGAGGCGTGAACCGTATCGTCGTCGGCAGCGGCGTGGGGCTGCCGCCGACCGTCAGGGTCTACGACGTCTCCGGAGCAAAGCCGATCGTGGCCAGCCAGTTTGCGCCGACGGTGCCCACCGGCACGGCGGGCGTGACCGTCTCGACGCAGTATTTCACGGTCGGGGCCAACCCCGAGATCATGGTGGCGGGCGGGCGCAACGCGAATTCGGCGATCGGCGTCTACCAGAATCAGACCACGCCCCCGACGAAGACCTACAACAATTTTGCCTCGCGTGCGAAGCCGAATGCGCCGGTCTACGCCGCGGCCGCGGCCCTCACCACCGCGCTCGCCGACACCATCTTCATGGCCCAGGGCGATGGCGGTGTCGGCACGATTCTCAAGGTGAACGCCGCGACAGGGGCCGTCGATCCGACGTTCGCGCCCACCTTCAATGGCCGGCCGATCGTGTCGCCGCTGCGGATCGCGACCCGCGTTGCCCGCTGAATCGTCCGGGCCCCCGCGCGGGCCAACGCCCGCACGGGAGCCTCGTGGACGACGCGCCGGGCTCAGCGGCGGGCCGACGTGAGCTTCACCGACGGTGTCGCCGACTTCTCGGCGACGATCGTCTCCTTCGCCGCGGACGTCGCCGCACAGCACGCCGACGGCAGAATCACCGCCTCGCGAACGACCGTGTAGCTCACCGGCGCGCAGCAGCTCGCGACGGTGGTGCAGCAGGCCGGAGCGCAGGCCGTCTCGCACACCGGTGCGCAGCACGGCTCGTAGCAGCACGAAGTGTGGCAGCAGCGACGGTGCCGCCAGTGCCCAGCCTCGGCATCCCAGCCGGCAGCCACCACGGTCAGACACACCACCGCTCCACACAGGCGAACGAACGTCTTGGCAATCATCGTTGAAACCCTCACGTGAGTCCCGGGGGATGCATACGGACCGATCCTGACGCAGGCCGGCCCGCCCGGGGCCGCAAACCGTAGGCGCGGCCTGCCGCGGCCGGCAACGAATCAGGCAGGCGCACGTTCCGCCCGTGAAACGCACTGATCTGGCAATGGACACTTCGCCCGGGTTACGCCGGCTTCTGGGACACGGGGAGCCCGAAGCCTCCTCAACTGGAAGCCCGAGGCGTGAGCCGCAGGGAATGCGCGTGGCTGTTCGCAATCCGGGCATCCTCTCGGCTTACGCCTCGGGCTTCCGACGGAGGCGAACGTCCGGCTCAATGGTAGGGGTAACCCCAAGCCTCCTCTGACGTAGCGACAGGCCTCCAGGCCTGTCGATCCACAGAGCTGGAACTCTGTCGCTACATGGGGAGGCTTCGGGGGAGTCGGCGAACGCTTCCCGAACGACGGCCGCGGCGGCCGGAGTGAGGAGACTTTTGCCGCTCCTCCGAAGCCGGCGCGCATGGAGTTGATTCCAGGCGTGGAGGGCCGAGTTCGTGCCAGCGGGCGGAGGCTCGCGAAGGGCAGGGCGGCATGATGCCGAGCCTGTCCTACTTGCGCACGAGGACGTGCGAGCCGGGGCCGAGGATGTCGATGATCTCGTCGAGGTCGCCGGCGGCGACGACGAGGCTCGTGCTCGGGGCACGGTCGGCGATCAGGCTCGGGTCTTCGACGGCCTCGATGGCCAGGCCGTCGCCGAGCACGATCGATTTGCCGCCAGATGTGGCGAGATACGACACCTGGGCGGTCGGGCCCGCCGGGCCTGCCGCGGCGCCACCGCCGCGGCGGACATCGACGACGGCGAGCGAGGCGCCGACGCGGTCTTGGACCTGGCGGCCCACCACGACGGGGAAACTTCCGGCGTAGTTGCCCCCGACCTGCAGGCTGAGCCGGCCGTGCGACACGCTCACGACGGCGTCGAATGGCCCGCGGAGCACTTTGAGCTGTTCGCCCGGGATCAATTTTGCCGGGTCTTCCACCCCGTTGATCTTCGCGAGCAGCTGCCACGGCACACCGAGGGGAGCCGCGATCGCCTGCAGGGTTTCACCGGCGGCCACGACGTGCGGCGGCAGCAGGAGGTCTTGCTGAGAGTAGATCACGGTACCGGCGAGCTGGCCGAGCAGATCCTCGAGGCGGTGGCTCTCTTCGATGCCGAGCGAGGTGTCGTCGTACCAGACGGAGAGCAGCGCCAAGGCTTCGGCATAGCGGCCGGCCGCCAGTTTGTCGTGGGCGTCGGCCCAGTCGGAGGCAAAGGCGGCGGCGGCGGCAGGGCCGCCCACCGTGGGGGCTGGCGACAGCGCGGCGGCGGCGGCGGGGAGGGGGTCGGGCTGGCCCGGTGCCGGGGATGGGATCGTGATCGGCGGCGCGGCGGACTGAGCCGCGAGATAGGTCGGCGGCTGATCAGGGGCCGTTTCGGCGGCCGGAAAGGCCGGGGGGGCAGCGGCTGCTGGCGCTGCTGGCGCGGGCATGGTGGCGACCGCGACGGGTGCAGCGGGCGGGGCCACGGGCGCCGGCATCTCGATGGCGGGTGCCTGAAACGGCGGTGCGTCGGCCGCCGTGGTCGCGGCGGTGGATCCGACCGCACCAGGCGGCTGCCAGCCGGCCGCACCGCTGCCCGGCCCGCGTTGGACGATCGTGTAGGCCCCGTAGAGGATCGTGCCGAGCAGCCCCAGCACGAGCATCGGCTTGAGCGCCTCCAACGGATCGGAGTCGCGTTCACGGCGGGAGGAAGTCTTCGACCGGTGTGCCATGGGGAGGACGCTGCTCGGGCTGGTGTGGGGCGGGGATCGTAGGAAACGGCCGGCTGGCGTGCCAGACCGCTTGCCGGCCGGAAAATCGCCTTTTTCAGGGGCCGGGCCCACCGCGTATAGTGCGGGGGTCAGCGTGGTGACGGATGACGTGGCCCACCCGAAGGAGCGCGGAATTCGGGAGGAGAAGGTCGATGCGTTCACGAGATGCGGATCAGACGCGCCTGCAGGATGTGGTGGCGGTGGTACTCGCCGGCGGCAAGGGAGCCCGGCTCGACCCGCTCACGCGCGACCGTGCCAAACCGGCCGTGCCCTTCGGCGGCACCTACCGGATCATCGACTTCGCGCTCTCCAACTGCCTCAACAGCGGGCTGCGGCGGGTGCTCTTGCTCACGCAATACAAGGCGAGCAGCCTTGATCGCCATTTGAATCTCGGCTGGCACCGGTTCTTCTGCCGCGACCTCGGCGAGCACCTCGACGTGCTCCCGCCACAGCAGCGTGTGGACGAAAACTGGTATCTCGGCACCGCCGACGCGGTGTATCAGAATATTTACTCGCTCGAGATGGCCGCGCCGCGGCTCGTGGTCGTGCTCGCGGGCGACCATATCTACAAGATGAATTATCAGGGGCTGATCGCGGCCCACGAGGAGAGTGGCGCGGATGTGACGATCGGAGCGCTGCCGGTGCCGCTTGCTGCGGCACGTGAGTTTGGGACGATGGACGTCGATGCATCGGGCCGCGTGCGGTCGTTTCGCGAAAAGGTCGCGGATCCGCCGCCCCTGCCGGGCCAGCCCGGAATGTGCCTGGCGTCGATGGGCATCTATTGCTTCTCGTGGCCGTTTCTCCTCGAACGACTGAAGGTCGATGCCCATGCCGCGGCAAGCCACCACGACTTCGGCCACGATCTGCTGCCGGCCGTCGTCGATTCGCACGGCGTGCACGCCTTCCCCTTTCGAGACGAGAATCGCAAACGCGACGCCTACTGGCGCGACGTGGGCACCGTCGATGCCTACTTCGAGGCCAACATGGACCTCATCGAAGTCGATCCGGAGCTCAAC
>JAIXPT010000180.1 GCA_027486095.1 Planctomycetaceae bacterium
CCCGAGGCGTGAGCCGAAGGGAATACGCGTGGCTGTTTGCAATCCGGGCATCCTCTCGGCTTACGCCTCGGGCTTCCGGCGAAGGCGAACGTCCGGCGAAACGGTACGGGGTAACCCCGAGCCGGGTTGGGCGCGGTGCGCCAAACACTCCGAACACCCGCCCCGCCTAGCAGTCAGAGCTGCGTGGGGTTCGGGGCGTCGCCGTAGACGGCCTTCGGGTCGAAGGCCTTTTCGTGTTCGGTGAACTCGAGGGCCGTGTGGCGGGCGCGGTCCGCGCCGACCGGCACCTTGCGGTAGAAGCAGCTGCGGTAGCCGACGTGGCAGCTCGCGCCGCCGGCGATCTCCACGCGCAGCCAGACGCAATCTTGGTCGTCGTCGATCCGCATCTCGACCACGCGTTGCACGAGGCCGCTCGTGGCCCCCTTATGCCACAGCTGCTGGCGGCTGCGGCTCCAGTAATGGGCCTCTCCCGTTTCGATCGTCTTCGTGAGCGACTCGCGGTTCATCACCGCCACCATGAGCACCTCACCAGAGGCGAAGTCGGTGGTCACGCAGGGGATGAGGCCGGCCGCGTCGAACTTGGGGGCGAGCTCGTGCCCCTCCTCCACCTGCTCGATCGACACCCGCTTTCCAAACAATGCTTCCGACGACGATTCAGCGGCCACGACGCACCATTCCTCGATGAAGGGATCGCTCGAAAAAGTATCGAACCGGTTCGAGTGTACCGTCGAATCGGCCGTTGACCGACCCACCGGCGCGGCCGTACGCTGCGCGTGGAGATGCACCTGTCAGCGGAGGGCGAGCGATGCACATGTTGACGGTTTGCCGCGGAATCGCGGTGGTTTTCGGCGTGCTTGGCGCGGGAGGGAGCGTCGCCTCCGCCGCCGACTGGCCGACGTTTCGCGGCCCGGGGCGGACGGCCGTCGCCCCCGACACCGATCTCGCCGAATCCTGGCCTGAGGGCGGCCCGCCGCTCGTGTGGCAGACGGCTGGTGCCGGCCGCGGCTATGCGAGCCTGGCGATCGCCGGAGACAGGCTGTTCACGCTCGGCGACGGGCTCTCGACGGCCGGCGATGCGGATGAATATCTCACCTGTTTCGATCGGGCCACCGGCAAACAGCTCTGGAAGACGAAAACCGGCAGCCCGTGGACCGACGGCCAGGAGTCGTGGCAGAGCTCCCGCAGCACGCCGACGGTCGATGGTGACACGGTGTATGTGATCACCCCTTTCGGCCGGCTCGTCGCCTGCGCGGTGGCCGACGGCCGCGAGAAGTATGCCGTCGATCTCAAGGCGCAGTTCGGCGGCACGAAAGGCGATTCATGGGGCTATAGCGAGAGCGTGACGATCGACGGCGATCGGCTCGTGTGCACGCCCGGCGGCGAGCAGGCCACGATGGTGGCGCTCGACAAGAAGACGGGCCGGCCGCTCTGGAGCTGCCCCATGAAGGGCGACCGCGGCGCCGGCCATTCCTCGATCGTGGCCGCCGACGTCGGCGGGCGGAAAGTCTACGTCCAGACCACAGCGGCCGGGGCGTTCGCCGTCGATGCCGAAACCGGCAGGTTTCTCTGGGCCTATCCGATCGACAGGACCACGGCCGTGATCCCGACGCCGATCGTGACGGGCGATCTCGTGTTCATCGCTGCCGGATACAAGCGCGGCGGTGCCCTCGTGCGGCAGGTGCCCGGGCCGAAGGGCAGCGTGACGATCGAGGAGGTCTACGGCCTCAAGCCCGAGCTCGCCAACAAGCACGGCGGCATCGTGCTCGTCGGCGATCATCTCTACGGCTGCGCCGACGACCAGCCGATCCTCATCTGTGCCGAGCTCGAGACCGGCAAAGTCGTCTGGAAACAGCGGGGCAGCGGCAAAAACTCGGCGACCGTCATGGCGGCCGACGGCCATCTCTACGTCCGCTATGCCGATGGCACCCTCTCACTCGTGAAAGCCGACCCCGCGGCCTACGCCGAGGTGTCGAGCTTCAAGGTGCCCGGCAGCGGCGACCGGCCGAGCTGGGCCCACATGGTGATCCTCGATGGCCGGCTCTACCTCCGCGAGGGCGACGCGATCCTCTGCTACGACCTCAGGGCCGCTCCGTAGCGGTCAGTCTTCGCAGTCCATCATGCTCTTGTAGAGCAGGCCGCCGAGAACGCCGCCGATGAGCGGCGCCACCCAAAAGAGCCAGAGCTGCTCGACCGCCCAGCCGCCGGCGAAGAAGGCTGTTGCCGTGCTGCGGGCGGGATTCACCGAGGTGTTCGTCACCGGGATGCTCACGAGGTGGATGAGCGTCAGGCACAGGCCGATCGCCAACGGCGCGATGATCGGGCTCGACCGCCGGTCGGTGGCCCCGTGGATCACGAACAGAAACATCGCCGTCATCACCACCTCGATGATGAAGCAGCTGACGAGCGAATAGCCGCCCGGCGAGTGCGCGCCGTAGCCGTTCGAGGCGAAGCCCGCGGCGATCTCGAACGAGGGAATGCCCCGGGCGACGAGATACAAAACACCCGCACCCGCCAGGCCGCCGAGCATCTGGGCCACGACGTATCCCAGGGCGTCTTGTGCCGAAAACCGGCCGCCAGCCACGAGGCCCGCCGTCACCGCCGGGTTCAGGTGGCAGCCCGAAACATGCCCCACCGCCGCCGCCATCGTGAGCACCGTCAGGCCGAAGGCGAGCGACACTCCGACGAAGCCGATCCCGAGATCGGGATATGCCGCCGCCAACACAGCGCTGCCGCAGCCGCCGAGCACGAGCCAAAACGTTCCGATCGCCTCTGCCAACAACTTGCCCATGATCATGTGCTCCAGAAGGAAAGGCCCACCGCGGGGGTCGGCACCCTATCGCATCGCAGTGACGCCGGTCAACGCGGCCTGGCCACCGTCAGGGCGAGAGGAGCGCGACGAGCCGTGGGCCGAACACGATCAGGCCGACGACGACGGCGCCACAGGCCGCCACGAGCACCGCGGCGCTCGCCATGTCGAGGGCGTCGCGGATGCGCGGATGACGGCCCGGACCGTGCGCCCGGGCAAGCGACTCGACCGCCGTATTGAAGATTTCGGCGGTGAGCACGACCGCGATCGCCGAGGCGAGCAGGCACCATTCCACGGCCGACACCCGCAAGGCTGCCGCCAGCGCGACGACGACGGCCGCCACGGCCAGATGCACCGCGAAGCTCGACTGGCTACGAACGGCTCGGAATAGCCCGCGATAGGCGTCGGTGAACTTCTCCGCCCACGATCGCCGCCGAAAACGCACCGCTAGCCCACCTTCACGTAGGGATCGCCCTTCTTCCAGTTGCACGGGCAGAGCTCGTCGCTCTGGAGGGCGTCGAGCACCCGGAGCACCTCGGCCACATTGCGGCCGACGCGGCCTTGGTTCACGTCCACCCACTGGATCACGCCGTGCGGATCGACGATGAACGTGGCCCGCAGGCAGTAGCCCTCGGTCTTTTCGAGAATCCCGAGCTCCGGCGCGAG
>JAIXPT010000012.1 GCA_027486095.1 Planctomycetaceae bacterium
CAGGAGCGCTATCCGCTCACCTTCGTGCGGATCGAGCCGTTCGTCGTGCCCAAAAAATCACTCACCGGCGACAACACCGAACGCGTCGATACGCGGGTGCTGCAGGTGATCTACGAGTGCGATCCGACGGGCCGGCCGCCGCTGTTCGTGGGCCAGCAGCTCGAGGTCTTCATCGAAGCCCCGCCCGCGAGCTGAACGGCCCCGGTCGTCGGGGCGGGATGCGGGGTTTTTTGGGCGTCTGCCCCGCGGAAATGCCCCTTGCCCGAACGGCCGGCGGCTGGGAGAGTCTCCGCCCCTGCCATGCCCCCGACCGTTGTCACACGTTTCGACGCAGCGCTGCGGCGATCACTGCCGCGCCGCGCCCCGCTGCTGCTGCTCGTGGTGGCGAGCTGGGCGGGGGCCGCCGCCCAGGCGGCCGATCCCCTCTCGGGCGCGCGCGAGCCCGGGCAGGCCGCCACGCCGCCCGAGTCGGGCGGCATGTTCCTGCACAGCGAACAAGGCACGGCGCTCTGGCGCCAGACCGTGGCCACCGTCTCCGCCGACTGGCCGGTGGTGCGGCTCGTGGAGCCAGACTTCACCGCCACGCCGCCCCGCGAGGGCCTCATCGAATCGGCGTGGGTCGAGCCGCCCGTCGCGCGGTCGGCTTCGGGCGGGCTGCCGTTGACCCCACAGGCCTGGCCGCCCCAACGCCAGCGGGTCGTCGTGCGCGTGATGCCGGCGGTGCAGGGGGCATGGATCGACGCGATCGTCGAGACCCAGTCGATCACCGATCTCTCCACCGGGCAGGGGCCCGGCAGCGTCGCGCTCACCGGCGGCTGGCAGACCGATGCGGCGCCAGACAGCACGGAAAATGTCACGACGATGCTCGCCGCCCGCATGGCCCCCGCGAGCGACCCTGTCTACGCCCTGCCGCCGCTCGACGGCGAGAAGATTCTCGCCCCGCGGAACGAGCCGCCCTGGGCAAACAGCAAATATCCCCGCGCCGCGCGGTTTGGCTACAAGGTGCTCGAGGACTATCGAAACTTCTATTCCTGCGACAGCCTCGTCTGCCTCACGGCCGCCTTCGGCGCAGGAGCGCTCATGGCCAACACCGGCTTCGACTCCACGATGCAGGCCGCCTGGCAGACGAGCGTCGAGCCCACCGACCTCGGCACCTTCTTCACCGGCTGCAAAGACATCGGCGAGGGCCGCTATGCGCTCGCCGTGTTCGGCGCCGCCGCCGTCACCGGCCTCGCGCTCGAAGGCCGCCCGGGCGGCGACATCCTCGGCGAATGGGGCTCACGCTCGCTGCGGATGTTCATCGTGGGCGCTCCGCCGGTGTACGTGTTTCAGCTGGCGACGGGCGCCTCGCGGCCGCTCGAGCAGAGCTCGGCCGGCAGCCAGTGGAAGCCGTTCACCGACGACAACGGCGTGAGCGGCCATGCCTTCGTGGGCGCGATCCCGTTTCTCGCGGCCGCCGACATGGTGGAAAACCCGGTCGCGAAAGGCGCGCTCTACGTGTGCTCGACGTTCGTGGGCTTCTCGCGCATGACCACCGACTCGCACTTCCCGTCGCAGGTGTTCCTGGGCTGGTATCTCGCCTGGGCCAGCTCCCGCGCCGTGAGCGGCACCGAGATGCACTTCGCGGGGATGGAGGTCAGCGTCGTGCCGCTCCCCATGGCCGACCTTGGCGGCCTCGCGATCGAAAGCCGCTGGTAGTCGTCAGGCCGACCACGAGCCCGCCCGCGAGCATCACGACCGTCGCCGGCTCCGGCACGGCCGTCCAGGCGAAGCCGTAGTCCTGGGGCAACGCCGCGCTGCCCCACTGCCCGCCGGTGTTGTCGAAGGTGTTCGAGCCATACTCGACCCGCAGGCCGTAGCGGCCCCAGCTCGGCACGGTGAACGAGAGATGCTCGACCGTGTTGTAGTCGCTCGCCGACCGGGCGATCAGGGTCGTGAACGCGTCGCTCTCGTCGAGCGCCCACACGGAGAGGTCGAGATCAGCCTGGGCATACTCATAAAAATTTCCATCGTATCCCCGGGCCCTCATCCACGACAGCGTCGTCGTGAGCGTCGAGCCCGCAGCCAGCACGTCGGCGATCACGTAGTCGTTGTTGGTGCCGAGGAGCGCATTGCCGAAATCCCAGCCGCGCATGGATACGTTGCCGAGCAGGCCGGTCGTGCCCGACACGTCGATCTGCCCGTTCAC
The DNA here is from genome assembly GCA_027486095.1 of Planctomycetaceae bacterium. Lineage (GTDB taxonomy): Bacteria > Planctomycetota > Planctomycetia > Pirellulales > UBA1268 > RGVT01. The sequence goes on from JAIXPT010000012.1 coordinate 2,189, forward strand.
CTGGATGTCGAACGTCTTGTCGAGATTCATCCGGCCCGCGCCCAGCGCCCAGTCGAGCGACTGCGTCGTCTCGATAAACGTGCTCCCGCTGACCGTCACGCTCTGCTGGCCGTTGGTCCAGCCGGTCGTCTTGTCGGCCCCGGTGAGCAACAGCGACTTCACGACCATGCTCTGGCTGGCATTGGAGTTGCTCACGAGCGGCGCGAGCGTCTTGGCGGCGCTCGCCACGAGCGTCGCCCCACCGGCCACGATCGGGGCGGCGAAGCTCGTGCCGGCAATGCTCGCCGAGTAGGCGGCTGGATCGCTCCCCGCGTCCACAGAGCCGGGGAGCGACGCGTTGTTGCCGCCGTTCTGGCCCCCGTAAAGGGCGCTCGTGAGCGACGCCCCCGGCGCGACGATATCGACGGCCGCCCGCACGCCGGGCACCGTTACGAAGGAGCCTGTCGTGCCAGACACGGCGTAATACCCAAAATCCTGCGGTGCCCGGCTACTGAAGCCGGCGATCGATTCAAAGCCATTTGCGCTGCCGAGTGCTCCGACGGTGAGCGTGTTGTACGCCGAGCCCGGTGAGCCGACAGTATTTGCCGCCGGCCCGTCGTTGCCGGCGCTGACGACATAGGTTGTGGTTGGGCGGCCAAATGCGTAAGCGTCGGCGAGGTAGGCGAGCGCACCGGTGCCGCTCGGATCCCCCGCACTGAAGCTCGAATTGATCACGTCGGCCGTGCCGAACGATGCGTCGTAGGCCGTGAGCAGCGTGTCGTCGGAAATACGAAAACTCAGCGCATACGCCGACCCGTCCCACCGTGTCGCGATCGCCGCGCTGCGCAGATCCGTCCCCGGAGCCAGGCCCTGCTGTTTGATCGAGGGATTCACCGCGGTTTGCCGGCCGCCGATGAAGAGCCCGGCCCACGTCGCATGCCGGTCGTAGAGCGGCGCGACGGCCCCGCCGCCCCACGCTGCCGTGCCCTGTGTAAACGTGGTCACGTGCGTGAGCGCCTCGTGGCCGTTCCAGACATGCCCCGCCTCGAGATTCGTGGCGATCGTGTTTTGCCCGGTGATCGGTGTCGAATGGCCGTAGTAGTGGCCGGCGCCGAGGAATGTATTGAGGTTGAACGTGCCGCTGCCGACGGCCGTCGTGGCCTGCGATGCGGGCCCGGTCATTCCCGCCGACTCGATGCCGTAGGTTCCGACGACCGTCGCCGCCGGATCGAAGGCCACGGTGACCCCTCCGAGCGGCAGCGTCGGAGCCGCAGCAGCCCACGGCGTGGCAATCGCGATCCACGCGCAGGCAGCCCAGGGGAACTTCACGCCCCGCGCGCAACACGGCGGCCCTTGGGCTGCCGGCAGCCTGGTTCTCGACATGGTGTTTCCGCCCCCTCAACGATCGACCGTCGGCCGCCCCCGGCCTCCTGTCGTGCTCGATCCTGTTTGCCGCCAGCGGCCCCTGGCACCCATCGACCTTCCCTTCGCAGGCGGTCTCTGCCACGCGAGCCGCGGCTGGGCAGGGGCCCCGCCTCGTGGCGCCGGCTCGCGCGACTTTTCGATCTCCAGAATGCCGAAGTAGGGGTCGGGATACTGCCAGTCGTTTTGGCCGCGCGATTCGCCAGCCGCCACGACGGCGATCGCCGCCACGATCGCGACGATCATCGTTCGCATGGGCTTCGCTCCTCAGCCGAGCATCAACACCGCGACCGCCACGGCGGCCGCACTCACGCCGACCGGCAACGTGACGAACGCCCTCGTCAGCGGCGAAGACTCGGCAAACAGCCCGACACGCTCCTCGGCGGGCAGCCCGAGCAGGCCCTCGAGATCTCGAAACGTGATTGGCGGCGAGAGCGTCGTGGCAGCCCCGGCATCGGCCGCTTCGCGGTGTGTGCTCTCCCAGCGGGCAGACCCGGCCGCAGCCGTCTCAACCATGGCGAGCGCCGCGCCGCCCGTCCGTGTCTGCAACAAGTCGATGAAATCCTGCCCCGACATGTCGTCGAGGTCGGAGGCCACGAGCCAGGCGTCCACCCGCATGCGGCGAGAGAGCTTGATCGCCTCGGCCCCACTGGAGCGGAAATGAACGACGAGTTTGCCGAGACGGGCGCTCGCAGCAAGCGGCTTGTAATTGTCGAACTGCGGATCCACGACCACGACGGAGGGCAGATCACCGGCTCGCCCGAAGCCGGCATCACCGTCGTGATCCATCAGTAGCGAAGCAGGGCTCATGGTTCTTTTTCCCCCCGTAAAACGTGAACTGGACTCAGCAGCAGGTCGAGCCATCGACGACGATCGCGGCCACTCCAGGCGTTCCAGCAGGATCGCGCGTCGCCCGGATCACGTCGAGCGTGATCGGACGCACGAGATATCCGGCGATGCCCGACACGAGGGCCCGCTGCTCGTCTTCCAAGCGATACTCGTCGGCCACCATGAAGATCGCCGACCGCGGACCTTCACCCAGCCGCCCGAGCGAAATCCTCGCGCCAGAGAGCATCGGATCGACGTCGCCGTGCACCACGTGCGGCGAGAGCATCTCCAACAAGTCGAAGCCCGACATGTCGGAAAGTTCGGTGCTCACCAGCCACACGTCGGCTCGAAACCGCCGCGCCATCCGCACGGCCGACCGACCGTCGCTGCAGAAATGCAGGCCGATCTCGCCCGCCCGGGCGGCCTTCACGAAATCGCCGTAGCGATCACAGGCCGGATCGACGATCACGATCTCGTTGATACCGAGTGTACGGAGCGAAGGAATCGCGTCGCCGTGCACGCCGGCCACAGCGACTTCCGCCGGCATCGCATGATCGTGGTCATTGTTCATTGCAAAGGCTCCAAAATCCTGGGTGTTTCGTTCAAGGGTGCCATGGTTCGCCGTGGCCATCGCCGTGGCCGTTCTCGCGTTACTTCGCGCCGACCGTCTTGCCCGTCATGACCGCGGGGGCCACGGGCGTCTGGCCGGCCACGAGATCTCCGACGAGCAGCGGGAACGCCAGTTTCGACACACCCATCCACTCCTGCGTGGGACCGGCGACTCGGGCGCGAGTCGCCTTGATCGACGGCGACAGCGGGCGGCGCGACATCGTCTGCGGCCTTTCCGCCTCGATGGCCCGGGCCGGCAGAGCCTGCGAAGCCACGCTGCCGCCCCAGACGAGCGCCGGGTCTTCGACGCGCGAGACGAGCAGCACGTTCGAGGTCGTCTCCGCTTTCGAATCCTGCATCGAACCGATGGCCAACGCCAGGATCGTGAGAACCGCCAACGCCACGGTCACGGCGAGTGACGAAAAGGCGCTGGAAGCACGTGCCAGCAAGGCGAGGCGAGCATTAGCCATGGAATTTCCCTTTCCGATTCGGTGGAAGGTCGGGGGCGTGCGAACAGACTCGAGCAACATCAGACGAGCGACACGATCGACAGAAACAGGGCGACGGGCACGGCGCACAGAAGGACGTCGGCACGGGTGAGCGACCACCGGTTGGCGGCCACGACCACGGCCGCCGGTGTGACGGAGATGTTCATGAGCGAACTCCTTGCGAAAGGACTTGGTGCGTGAGCAGTGAGGCAGACGCATCTGCGTTCGCCGCACGCTTGCAGAGAAACGCAATCGGTGTGCCAAACACGCGCCGGCCGTGCGGCCAGCCGTTCACGAGCCGCCACGACGCGGGCAATTTCCGCAGAAAACTGCCGGCCAAAGATTTTTCGGATGCCCGCCCACCGCAGGCGCGATGGCCACGCGGCCGCAGCATCGACGGGGCGAAAAGACCCAGGGGGGTGGGGCGAATCACCCCACCCCCCTGGTCGCTTCACACCAGCGGCTGGAGCGATTCGCCCCAGCCGGCCGGGCGGCATCACGCCCCAAATTTGCCAAACCTGCCCGCATGCGCCATCGCGAGCAGCATCAGATGCTTCGCCGGAAAGATCCCGAAGCCGCCCCGCAGGCAGTCACGCTCGGAAAAGCCCGCGAGACCGTCGGGCCGGCAGGTGTCGGCCACGAGCAGCGTGGGCACGGGATGCCACGAGTGGCTCTGGAGCCGGCTCGGCGTCGAGTGGTCGCCG
>JAIXPT010000301.1 GCA_027486095.1 Planctomycetaceae bacterium
GCCAGCGGCAGCGATCGCAACATTCTCCTGAAGCCGCCGCGCAAGATGTCGCTCGAAGAGGCGCTCGAATACATCGAAGACGACGAGCTCGTGGAAGTGACCCCCGACGTGATCCGGCTCCGCAAGATCCTGCTCTCCGAGCACGACCGCAAGCGGCAGAGCCGGCAGAAGTGACGCGGCCCCCGGCTCGGGGCTGCCCCGAGGCGTGAGCCGAGAGGATGCCCGCCCCTCCGGAAGCCCGAGGCGTGAGCCGAGAGGATGCCCCTCGCCTCCCTACACCTCGTACACATGGCCGGGCTGCACGAGCTCGACGTTCGGGAGCCCGAGGGCGGCGATTTCGCGGGCGATCTCGGCGGCGTAGCGCGGCTTGCGGTGGACGACGATCCAGCGGACGTCGCGCGAGAGCTTGGAGCGTTCGGCGGCGAAGGTGGCCGTGCAATGGTGCCCCGCCTCCTTTGCGAGCCAGGCGAGGGCGTCAGGAAACGTGACTTCAAGACACACCGCTCGCAGGTTCGGCACCGCGGCCAGATGCCGCCAAAACGCCTCGGTGGGGCCGGTGTCGGATGGAAAGGCCACGGCCGAACGGCCATCCTCGACCACGAGCCCGAGCGTGGCCACACCGTGCGACACGGGCACGGGCGTGATGGTGAGGCCGGCGCGGGCCACGGGCCGAAAGGGCTCGAGCTTGGTCGCGGCCACGAAGGTGTTTTCCGGAGTCGAGAGCGCGAAGAAATCGGGCCAGATTCGTCCGTTGAAGACATCGGCGCGGAGGCAGGCGAGCACCTCGGGCGACGCCAGCACCTCGGGGCTGTCGGGCCCGGGATCGTGGACGTTTTCCAGGAACACAGGCAGCGTGGCGACGTGATCGAGGTGCTCGTGGGTGATGAAGACATGCCGCACCCGCCGCTGCCGGCCGAGGTCGGCGAGCAGCCCGAGCGATCCGGCGTCGATCGCGACCGTGTCGTTGACGAGATACGACGTCAGAAACTGGCCGTCGCCCGCCGCAAGGCTCGAAGGAAGAAGTTCGATTCGCATCCGCGCCGAGCCTCCAGGCAGCGGCGGCCTGGCCGCCACGAAACCACGCCACAGCAGGGAGAATAGCCGTTCACGCCGGTCCCGGCCGACCCCGCACGCGGGCCATGGCCGCGGCGTTCTAGACTTATCCGCCAAGGGCCGTTAGATTCAGGGGCTCTATTCGCCCCATTCGACCCCAGGAACGACATGGTCAAGCTCACGGTGAGAGATCGCGAAAGCATCCAAGAGGCGGTGCGCCGCTTCCGAAAATTGGTGGAGCGCAGCGGCATCAAGAAAGAGATGCGCCGCCGCGAATTCTTTGAAAAGCCGAGTGAAACCAAGCGCCGGGCCCGCCTCCGCGCCGAACGCCGCACGAAGCGCAACCGCCTGCTCGGCGTGTAGCCGCCGCCCCTTGGCCGCTCAATACGAGTGCGTGAGCCGGAAAAACGCACCGTCGTAGGCCAGGCTCGAGTTCGTCAGTGGCACGCTCGTGGCGACGGCTCCTGGGTTGATGCCGTTGGTGTCGATCGTCTCGGAGTAGCCGAGGTTTCCGAAAAACATCAGCATCCAACCGGCCGAGATGCTCGTGCGCGGTCCCCACTGCCAGCTCGTGCCGAGGGCGATGTCGAAGTTGGGAACCACCAGCGTGCCTCCCGTGGACTGTGTCTCGAGCAGGTTGGCCACCTTGGTGAACCGTGTGTCGTCGTTCGAGAAACTGCCTACGAGCAGGGCGGCCCCACCGGTGGCAAACGCGCTCCAGCGCCGTGCCGGCCCCAGATAACGCCGCCCCTGGATCGCCAGCCGCGGGCCGACGCCCTGGAAGATGCGATTGGTCGTGACCAGATAGTTCGGGCATTGCGGACAGTAGTTGTCCACCGTGGTGGACACCGCCGAATCCATGAAGCGGATGCCCGCAGACCCGGCCGTGTCCCAGCGGGCCGCACCGTCGGTTTCGGCGTCGATTTCGAAGCGGCGGGCCAGCTCGAGGTCGTAGAGATCGAGGCTCACGTTTGCCGTGGACGTGATCGACGCCGTGGCCGGAATGGCCTCGGTGTAGAAGGGGCCGACATACGCCGTGCCATTGCCGCCCACATAGTTGCCCGTGGCGGTGCCTGCGACCGATGTGGCGGCATCGATGCCCAGATAGCTGAAGCGGGCCAGGGTGTCTTCCGAGAAGTTGTAGCCGATGAAGCCCCGCACGCCGCTGGCGTAGCCGAAGTCGTAATTGAGCGGGGTGAGCGCGATCGACTGCCCACCGACCGCAGTCGCCCGGTACATGGCCGTGGAGTTGCTGAACGACGGTCGCAGCAGCAGGTAATCGGCCCCGAACACGAACCGCGGCGGGCAGTCGGCCGCCGGCAGCGTGCCGGTCGCCGGCGGGCACGCCTCGTCCTCGGGCGTCATGAGCGTCGTGATCTCGTCGTTGGCCACGCTGGCAGCGGGCAGGGCCAGGGCGATGGCCACGAAACACAGCACGGCCAGCCCGACTGCCGCGGTGGAGTGGTGGAGGGTGGCACGCATGGTTCGTGATCCTGAAAAACCGGAAACCGGCCGGCTTCGCACCGACCTCTTCCGCCCTCGTCATCGACGCCGCGCGGCCCGCGTAATGAGAAAAACCCGTAAGGTTCGCCCCGGAGGCACGGAGAACCCACCCCGCAAGCCCGCCCCGCTCCACGCAGTCGCCCCACTCCACGCAGTCGCCCCGGGCTTCGCGCAGCCGGCTCAGGGCCTCGCTCTCGTCCTGTGCGCTCAGGCGGCCCGGCGACGGGCCACGAGACGCCCCGCGAGGATGGCCGCAGCCGAGGCAGCCAGGGCGACCGTCTGCGGTTCGGGAACCGGCACCACGGTCGAGGCCCCGCCCGCCGGATCGGCGATCGCGGCCGCGTCGAGCGGGTAGTCGCCGAGATTCACCGTCTGCTGCATGAGGTCATCGCCGACGGGCAGGCCTCGGGTGTTGAACTGCGGCGGCGCGGTGTCCGCCGCGGGCCGGGAGAACACCGTGAATTCCCCGTAGCTCAGGTTGGTATCGATGCATCCGGCGAGGCTCGGGTGGAAGAATGTTTGGTTCATGGTGTAGCTGAGCGCGGCGCCGCTCGACGCCATCACGAGCCCGGTGGGGCTGCTGGACCGCGCCGCCGTCCCCAGCCGCATGCTCACGACTCCGCCGGGAGCGATCGGATCGCGAAACTGGAAGTAAGCCGATGCGGTGGCGTCACTCCAATTCCAGTCTGCGTCACCGGGCGCTTGCAGCCACGTGCACGAGATGATCTTGGCTGCCGAATTGCTCAGATCGAGTTGCACGCCGACCAGGGAGATGTCGCTGGATGTGTTCGTGATTCGCACATTGGGCTGGGATTGCAGGTTCCAGCGCTGGAGCACCGAGAGCCGTGAGGCGGTCGCCTGCACGATCGGCTGCCCTTGGTTGTCGTACCAGACGAGATTGTTGGCGATGTCGATCCGATAGGCGGCCGACGTCAGCGACTCAGCCTGCACCGAAGCCGCGCCGAGCGTGCCCACGATGGCGAGGCCCACGACGCCTGCCCGCCAGATGGCGGCATGATCCCGGCGATGGGTTTGATGGTGGATGCTGGCCATGGTGACGCCCCCTTGCGTTGCGGGCACCGACCATGAATTCCCCCGGCCGTACTCTCGAAAAGCTGGCTCGAAAGTCCCTGCGAACCACCCCGGAATCGACGTCTGCCATCACGAGGCAGCCGCACACAGGCAAGGGA
>JAIXPT010000023.1 GCA_027486095.1 Planctomycetaceae bacterium
CCGGCCGAGTGCCAGGCCATGCGGATGAAGAACGGGCCGTAGTGGCCGTAGTCGGCCGGCCACCAATCCTGAGAGCTGGTCATCAGCTCGCGGAGGTCTTTCTTGACCGCGGCGAGATCGAGCTGTTTGAAGGCCGCGGCATAGTCGAAGTCGCCGCCGAGCGGGTTTCCGGTGGGCGGATTCTGGTGGAGGATCGCGAGGTTGACCTGGTCGGGCCACCAGTCGCCGTTGGTCATGCCCCCGGCCGCCGTCACGCGCGTCGTGGAGGCTTCGTGCCCGATCACGGGGCACTTCGCGGCAGGGTCTTCACATCGGCCGGGCAACGCGCAGAGCAAGGCACCGGCGAGCGTGCACGTGAGACTTCGGGAGTTCATGGGGCGTTCCTCGTGCGGGGGTTTTGGGAACCGAGGCGATCATGCCTGCGACGATTGCATTCTGCCTGCCCCGGCCAATAATTCAAATGCATGAAATAACTATGTGCCATGCACCCAGTGCATGCATAGAAGGTGGGCGATGGACCTTGACCAACTGCGTTATTTTCTCAAAGTCGCGGAGCGGCAAAGCTTCACCCGCGCCGCCGCCGATCTCGCGATCTCCCAGCCGGCACTCAGCCGCTCGGTGCAGAAACTCGAGGAGGAACTCGGCCAGCCGGTGTTCGAGCGGAGCGCGCGAGCGGTCACGCTCACCGACGCCGGGCAGCTGCTCCAGGCGCGGGTGCGGCAGGCGTTGACGCTGCTGGACGACACGAAGGCCGAGATTACCGACGACGGTCGCACCGGCCGCCTCCGCGTCGGCGCGATCCCGACCGTCGCGCCCTACTATCTGCCGGAGGTCTTGAACCGATTCACCCGGTCGTTTCCCGAGGCCTCGATCATGGTGCGGGAGGACACGACCGCCGTCCTGCTCAAGGCCTGTGCGGATGGCGAGCTCGACCTGGCCATCCTGGCCCTTCCTGTCGCCGCTCCCTATCTCGAGATCGAGAAGCTTTTTGACGAGGAGCTGTTGCTTGTCATGCCACCTGATCATCAGCTGGCAGAAAAGACGACGATCCGGATCACCGACGTGGAGCCCTACCCGTTCATTCTCCTGGACGAGGCCCACTGCCTCACCGATACGATCGTCTCGTTCTGCAAGCAGCGATCATTCCAGCCGGTGGCGGTCGAGCGGACGAGCCAACTGGCCACCATCCAGGAGCTCGTCTCCCTGTCACATGGCGTGTCGCTGATTCCCGACATGGCCCGCCGGTGTGATCGGAGCGACCAGCGTGTGTATCGGTCGCTGGCCGGGCGGCGGCCGACTCGGACAATCGCGGCCGTTTGGAACCCCTACCGCTTCCAGAGCCGCCTGTTGCTCGCCTTTCGCGAAGCTCTTGCCAATGAATGAACTGCTCTCGTCTTGATACCAACGCCCACCGCTCGAACGTCGAATCGCTGACTCCCAAAGCCGATAGCACGGCTGCCAGATCCGTGTCCGAAAGGCAGAAGATCTTCATCCCGACTGCATCAGGATTTCCCAGGCAGGCCACCTGCGAGTGAGGAGTTCGCGCCGCGGATTCGTCCCTGAATCTGCCCGATTCGTCCCGCGCGCGCCCGATTCGTCCCTGCTCAATCCCGATTCGTCACTTTGCGCTTTCCGCGCCTTGCAACGGCTTATGAGGCGGCTACCGTGTCGCTCGGAATGCCCTGCGCGGACACCCGAATCATTTGAGACAGGAGTTCATTGATGCCACGCTTTACTGTTGCCCCCCGCTTCGTCGTGGGCTGTTTTACCGCACTCGTTTTCGCGACCTGTTCCGTGACGACGGCTCGCGCTGAAATTTTCGTGATGAACTGGAGCGAACTCGGGATTACCAAAACCACCGGCACAAGTGCCGCGGCGACGCAATATTGGCAAACCACGTATTCAAATGGCATTGGCTTCAATCACACGAATAACAACGTCTACTACTGGGGAGCCGATAGCTCCAACTTGTATGCCGTCGATGCCTCAGCGACCGCTTCTTCGCTCCTTTGGAACTATTCCACCGTCGCTTCGGCCAGCGGAAACGATGCCTTTGCCATTGGCGTCGATCTGACCGGGCGGATCTACGCATCGGCCGCCAACAATGCGGCGATCGTGAGGTCGAACGCCGATGGGAGCAGCCCGTCAGTGTGGTTCAATGCGACCTCCACCTATTCCGGCATGGGTGGAACACTGGTGCCACTCCTGAACGGCGACATCGTGACCATCGCCTGGCAAAACGGGAGTGGACTCGCCGATCTGATCAGGATTCCGGCTCACTCCGGTTTGTCTTCCAGCTATTCAGTGATCGCGGCGAATCTTCCGGGCGATTCGAATTGGGTGGCTGTCGATCCCAACGGAAACTACTACGTGTCGCGACAGTGGAGTGACATCGTGATGAAGGTGCTGCCTAACGGTACGACGAGTAACTTCATCACGGGCCTCAACCGGCCGACCGGTTTGGCCTTCGACAAGGGGCTCAATCAGCTCCTCGTGAACAACTTCAGCGGTGGCGATGTGCTGCGGTATGACCTATCGGGCAACCAGGTAGGAACCTATGGTTCCGGCTATAACGGGCCCTATTTTATCGCAGCGGAAGCAACGTTTGTCCCCGAACCCTCCACCTGCGCCATGGCCCTCGCAGGCCTGTCCTACGCCGGCTATTCGATGTGGCGGCGGCGAACAAGGCCGGAATCTGGGAACTCAACAAGTGGTGAGGCCGCTCGGGGTCAGATTCGTCTCTCGAAGACGCAGTGAGCGGCCCGGGCAATACTGCATGCCTAAGACGGTCTCCATCGCCAGGCACTCGCCGGTTGACTCGTCCACGACTCGAGCGCTGTCGGATAGACAGACCTGGAGGTCTGTCCCTACATCCGGGAGGCGAGGGGTTGCCCCTGCCGTTGAGCCGGCGTAGCTGACCAGCGCAGCCAGGATGGCGCAGCGCAGGCAGGTCCGAGCGAACGGAGCCCAAGGATGGGCGCAGTGAGCGTCCGGCGAGACGGCACGGGGCAACCCCGAGCCGGGTTGGGCGAGGCGAGGCATGACAGGCTGAAGCCTGTCTTACGGACGGCAGCACGTCGGGCCCGGTCGGCCGGGAGCGAATCCGGGATGGGCCGGGACGAATCGAGAGGGCGTTGCTACATTCGGGGGCAGGCATCGAGACCGGAGGCAACGCTGGCAGATGGACGACTTCGTGGAACCGCTGGGAATGCGGGTGCTGATTCGCAAGGACGAGAGCCGGCAGCGGACGCGCGGCGGCATCGTGCTGCCCGATCAGGCCGAGATTCCCACGATCACAGGCCGCGTGGTCGAGGTGAGCCTGCAGGTGGAGCGTGACGCCGACTTCCCGATCGCGAAGTACGACAAGGTGCTGTTTCACCCGAAGAACTCGATCCCCGTCGATTTCGAGCAAGACAACCTCCTCTACGTCGTCCCGATCGAAGACGTGGTAGCCGTGTTTCGCAAGTCGGATTCGCCGCAGCGCCGCCGCAAGCCCGAGCAAGACAAGGAGCCGGGCAGCGGCGAGTGAGTGTCGCGGGCTCGCACCCACAGAGGAGATCCAATGGACGAATTCATGCAGGCCGCGATCGACGAGGCACGGCAGGGGCTGGCCGAAGGGGGCATTCCGATCGGCTCGGTCGTCGTGCACGATGGCCGGATCGTGGGCCGAGGCCACAACCGCCGCGTGCAGCAAGGCAGTACGATTCTCCATGGCGAGATGGACGCCCTCGAACGCACGGGCCGCAAGCCGGCGAGCTTCTACAAGGAGTGCACGCTCTACACCACGCTCTCCCCCTGCCCGATGTGCGCGGGGGCGATCGTGCTCTACAAGATTCCGCGGGTGGTGATCGGTGAGAATCGCTCGTTCATGGGCGAGGAAGCCTGGCTCGCGGGGCACGGCGTCACGCTCGACGTGCTGCAAGACGAAACTTGCATCGGCCTCATGCACGAGTTCATGACACGCCACCCGGGGCTCTGGGCGGAAGACATCGGCGAGTGACAAACCCCCCCAATCACGGCCCCGCGAGTGAACCGCCAGCCATGACTCACGCTCTCGATCCCGTCGCCGCCCGTGCGCTCGCCATCAATCTCGACCCCGACGTCTACGGCTCGTTCGCCGAGATCGGGGCGGGGCAGGAGGTGGCCCGGTGGTTTTTCTCCGTGGGCGGCGCCGCGGGCACGGTCGCCAAGACCATGTCGGCCTACGACATGACCTTCAGCGACGCGATCTACGGCAAGGCTTCGCGGTATGTCTCGCGTGAGCGGGTCGCGGAGATGCTCGACCATGAATATGGCCTGCTCCGCGAACGCCTCGAGGCCGCCCGGGGTGACCGCACGCGATTCTTCGCCTTTGCCGACACGGCCGCCGCCAGGTCGTATTCCGGCGGCCACGAGTGCCATGCCTGGGCGGGCCTGCGGTTTCAGCACGCCTTTCGCGCCGAGCCGAGCGACGTGATCCTGCACGTGCGGCTGCTCGACGCCACGAACGCCCTGCAGCAAGACGCGCTCGGCCGGCTCGGCGTGAATCTCGTGCACGCGGCTCTCACGTGCTCCGGCCGGCCGAAAGACATGATCGAACGGCTGCTCGACGACGTGGGCCGCGGGCGATTGGAGATCGATCTGGTTCACGTGTGCGGGCCGGCGTTCGCCGGCGTAGACAACCGGCTGCTCGATTTGCATCTCGTGCGGCTGGGGTTCACGCCCGCCGTGCTCTTCGACGCCACCGGCACGCCCGTGCTCGCTTCCGAGGCCATCCGCCATGCGCACGTGCTCATCGAGCGGGGCCGATTCGCCCCGGTGACGCGGCTCAATCTGGAAATGCTCGCCCAGGCCCGCGCGGCGTTCGCCGCCGAGCCCGACGCCGGAAACGCCCCGCGGGAAGGGCGCGAGAATCGTGAAATCTGTGAAATCCGCGAAATCATGGAGATCACGATGCACAATCTCCGCGACCGCGGGCAGGCGGCCGACGTGGATTTTTTGGCGCGGGTCGATCTGCTCTCAACCGTCGGCAAGATGGTGCTCGTGAGCGACCTCTCGGCGTTCTATGCCCTCGGCGAATATCTCGCCGAGCGGTCGGTAGCCCGCACGGGGTTCGTGCTCGGCGTGCCGCTCCTCCGAGAGCTGTGCAACGAGGCCTACTACGCCGACTTGGCGGGGGGCATTCTCGAGGCCTTCGGGCGGCTCTTCACGCGGCGGGTGCGGCTCTACGTGCATCCCACCCGCGACGCCATCGACGGCCGCGTGACGACGGCTGACTCGCTCCTCGTGTCGCCCCATCTCACGCACCTCCTCGAGCATCTGCGGGCCAACGGCCTGATCCGCGCGCTGCCCTGCGACGAGGCCGCGCTCCGCACCTACTCGAGCGCTGACGTGCGGGCCCGCATCTGCAGCGGCGATCCCTCGTGGAAGGAGCTGGTGGCGCCGGAGGTAGCGGCACACATCGAAGCCCACGGCATCGCCGGCTTCACCTGCGAGCTCTGAAGGCCGGGTATTCCGCCCGCTGCGGCCGGGCTCACCCGATGGTGGCCACGACGTGGCCCAGATACCGCTCGAGGTCGGGGGGGAGCCCGGCTTTGATCGCGTCGTCCACTTGGTGGCGGAGCGCTTCGACGCATTCGGCGGGAGTGGCCTCGTCGGGAACATCGATCACCGCATCGAGCGACACGTGGGAGTCGCCGGTGAGAAAGCGGAAGAGCTGGGCGATCGAAGCCAGCCGCGGATCACCCGTCCGGGAGGCGGTGTCGTCGAGCAGCGTGCCCACCAGGGCCG
>JAIXPT010000347.1 GCA_027486095.1 Planctomycetaceae bacterium
CGCCGCTTGATTTCCTTCATCCGGTTGCTGATGCCGCCCATGGATCGGGTTCCTGTGGAAGTGTGCGGGAAAAGCGAAACTGTAAGAAACACCACGATTTCCGTCAAAGCCGGGCCATGATTCGGGCCCTGACTCGGGCCATGGGGTATTCTTGCGACGAGCAGCCGAGGATGGGTGGCAGAGCGGTTGAATGCACCGGTCTTGAAAACCGGCAGCGGCGAAAGTCGCTCGTGGGTTCGAATCCCACCCCATCCGCTTGGTGTTCCCGGATCACTCCCGGGCGATCACGCGTTGCAGGCGGCCCCACGGGGATGCGTCCTCCGCGGCGTCGCAGATCGCGAGCAGGGTTTGCTCGAGGTACTGGATGTCGAGGCGGTCGCGGTGCCTGCGGGCGATGCCCGTGGCGTCGAGCATGTCTTTGTCTCGGCCCGCGAGGATTTTGAAGAGGATCAGATCCTCCGGACTGGGAAACGGAAGCGATACACCGAAGAGTTCGTGGCGGGTCGCCCGCTCCCGGGCAGTCTCTTCGAACGGCAGCGATGCCGTGAGCAGGTCGAGTTGGAACCGACCTTTGCGAAAGCGCATGGTTCCAGTGCGGGAAAGTCGTTCACGCTCGACGACGCCGACAGAAGGAATCAAACTCACTCGGAGCCACGGTGTTGCGTGCCTCAGGTTCGAGCGGCTATCGGCCGGATGCCGAGCGCGATTGCGAGGCTCCGGGGGTGGTCGTCGTCAGGAAATTCGGCCATGTTCATCATCTCGGACGTCAACAGGGCCTCGCCGAGGGCGATCGATTCCTCGGGCGACATCCGGCGCAGGCTTTCCCAGCGATCAAACTCCGCTTCTCGCCGAAACTCGTCCTCATTCCTGATCATGGAATCCATTCTATCCGCCGAAGTGCGGCGGTGCGAACCGTCGTGGTCCGATGAATGAACTCGTCGTTGCCTCGCTCGCTTCGTTCGCGGCCGGGTTCGTGAATGCGATCGCAGGGGGTGGCGGGCTCGTGTCGATCCCGATCCTGTTTGGGCTCTTCCCGACGGCACCGGCGGCCACGCTCTTCGGCACGAACAAGGCGGCGATGGTCTGGGGCACACTGTGGGCCTCGGCTGCGTATGGGCGGCGCGTGCGGCTCCCGTGGACGATGCTCGCGCCGGCACTCATCGCTGCGGTCGTCGGCGGCGTTGTCGGCGCGTGGCTCGTCACGCAGGTGCCGAGCGATTGGCTGCGTCGGGCGGTGCCATTCATGCTCGCGGGCGTGCTCGCTTACACGGTCGCCGTGCCGAACCTGGGGCATGTGCACGCGCCCCGGCACGAGCCGAAACGCGAGGCGGCGATCGGCACGCTCGTCGCCCTCGTGCTCGGGCTCTACGACGGCTTCTTCGGGCCCGGCACAGGCAGTTTCTTCATCTTTGCCTTCGTGCGGCTGTTGGGATTCGACTTCTTGAATTCCGTGGCGAGCGCGAAGGTGCTGAACACAGCGACAAATCTTGGGTCGCTGGTGCTGTTCGCGTGGTGCGGCAACGTGTGGTGGCCGTTCGTGCTGCCGATGGCCGTGGCGAACGTGGCTGGCAGTTGGCTGGGGGCCCATCTCGCCCTGGCCCACGGCTCCCGGTTCGTCCGCTGGGTGTTCCTCGTCGCGACCGCCGCGCTGATCCTAAAATCAGCGGTCGATGCCTACGGGGGCTGAGGCTTGTCAGCCGCAGCGGGGCTGTTACATTCTGCGGGTTCGAACGCCCCCCGAAGGAGTGCACGACGCATGAGCCTGCTCAAGGAATTCCGCGATTTCGCCATGAAGGGCAACGTCATCGACCTGGCGGTCGGTGTGGTGATCGGCACGGCGTTCGGCAAGATCATCGGCTCGCTCGTCTCGAATATCATCATGCCGCCGCTCAACCTGCTCACGAGCCGCTTCGGCGTGAACTTCAACGACTTGGCGTGGCGGCTCTATATCAAGGCGCCGAAGCTCAATGCCGACGGCACGAAGGTGCTCGAGGATGGCAAGGAGGTGCTCGTCCTCCAGAACTATCCGATCCTCAGCTACGGGCCGTTCATCCAGTCGGTCGTGGATTTCTTGCTCGTGGCCGCGGCCTTATTTCTCGTGATCAAGCTCATGAACACGGCGAAGGCGAAGTTCGAGGAGAAGAAAGACGAGGCCCCGGCCGCCCCGCCGGAAGACGTGGCCCTGCTCCGCGAGATTCGCGACGCGCTCGTGCGAAAGTAGCGACGGAGCTCCAGCTCTGTCGGATGTGGGCCTCCTTTCGACAGGCCTGGAGGCCCGTCGCTACGTAAGCCGCCGCTGGTTTCGACAGGCCTGGAGGCCCGTCGAAACGCGAGGGGGAAATGCCCCGCTACAGAGTCCGCCGGCGGGCCTTCCATGCCACGGCGGCGACGCCGATGACGGCGAGGATGATCGCACCCGGCTCGGGCACGACCACCGCCTGCATCGTCACCGTAAGGTCACGCAGCGATGCCGCACCGGACAGATCCTGCTGGTCGGCGAACGAGAGCCGATAGACGCCGCTGAATGATCCAGACGAGGTGGGTGTGAACAGGGCGCTGTAGCCGCTCGTGTTGCTGGCAGCCAGATTCGCAAACGTCGAGAGATCCGTGCTGAACACATTGTCACCCGAGTCAAACTGGAAGCTCGTGAGGGCGAGCCCGGCTGTGAAGTTCGCGCCAAACGACGAGGCGATGTTCGTGAGTGAGTAGGCAAGCGACTGCTGAGATGCCCCCGGCGCGACGGTGCCGAAGTCGAGCACGAGATTCGTGAGTGACGAACTGACGCCCACGAAGCCGGGCGTGGCATGGTCGAGCACGGAGAGGCTCACGCTCCCGGTGCCGGTAGTATTGATCGCTAGCGGATCGCTGACGGTAAATGTGGCCTGCTGATTGAGGCCGATGCTGGTGCCCGTGAAAAACAGGCCTGCCACGGAGCCGCTCGTGGCGAGCGCTGCCGCGCTGCCGGAGCTCGTGCCGAATACGTTCGCCACATTCGTGCTCGCGAACGACAGGCTTGCACCGCCGGCGGGCGTGAGATTCTGCACGGTGTAGCTGATGGCGGATGAACCGCCGGTGATGATCGTGGGGCTGGCGACAGACGCCGACACGGCCCCGAGATCGGCTTTTCGCTGCACGGCCACGGAGCCGTTCGAAGCGGGGCCTTGAAGCAGCGTGTAATTGGCGTCGAGGCCGGTCGCCGCGACAGAGCCGGTCTTGTTGCCGGAGTAGGTGAGCACGTTGTAGATGCCGGCCGTCGCGCTCGTCATCGAGAGGGCGAGCGTATTCGTGCCCCCGCCAAACGTGAGGTTGGTCATGGAGAGGCTGCCGCCCGAGCCCCCGGTGATTGAGACGGTGATCGCGGAATTGCCGCTCGTGGCGAGCGAGCCGATGGCATTTGAGAAGCCGCCGACGGTCAGCGTGCTGCCGGCCACCGACACGGCCGAGTCCGAGGGAATGGCGTTGTTGGTGCCGAGCACGAGCGTGCCCGCGTTTTGCACGAACGTGGGGCCGTTGTAGGTGTTTGCGTTCGAGAGGGTGACTGTTGCCGCATCGACCAGCAGATCGCTATTCCCGCTGGTTCCGGTGATCCGTCCGGTGACATTGAACGCGCCGCCAGTGAGCCGCAGCACCGTGCCGTTTTTCGCGAGTGTTCCGGCGAGCGTCAGCGTGCCGCCGCCGGTGTTGGCGATGGTGCCGGTGCCGCTTGTCACGGTGATGTTGCGAGCAAAGCTGCCGGTTGCTCCCGTGTAGCGGAACGTGGCTGCGTTGGCCACATTCACACTCGATGTGGATTGCAGGTTGTCTGACGAACTGATTGCGAGCACGCCCGCCTGGATTGCGGTCGATCCAGTGAACGTGTTGATCCCGGCGAGCGTGGTGGTGCCTGTGTTGGTGACGACGAAATTGCCGTTGCTGCTGCCCGTGCCACCGTTGACGATCGCACCCGAGATGAGCGTGTTGCCGCTGCCAGCGAGCGTGATGGCGCGGCCGGTACTTTCTGACGGCCCGCGCGTTGCGACCGTCCCGCTGAGCGTCAGCGTCTTGCCGGCGTCGATGTTGTTGGTGACGACACGTGGGCCGCCATTTTGGAAAAGAGAGCCGGAGAGCGTCAGACTGTTCGCTCCGGCGAATGCAAGATTTTGATCCAGCTGGATCGAATTCGCGACACCGGAGAGATCGGCCGATGCCCGGACCACGACCGCATTCGAACCGGACACCCTCACGAAACTGGTGCCTAGGCCAGCGTTGTCACCGAGAACGACAGTGACGTTTGCGGTGGTCGAGGTCGTGGAGAGCGTCGTGGTGCCGCTGTAGGTGTTGGCCGCAAGAAGCGACGTCGTGCCGGTGTTGCCGATGGTCAAGCCGCTATTCCCGCCGATCCCGCCGTTGGCGATCACTCCGGCAAACACTGTGTTGCCGCTTCCGTTGACCGTGAGCGTGCGGCCCACATTCGTGCCGCTTTCTTGCAAAAACGTCGAGCCGCTGATCGTGAGAGCTTTGTCAGTTGCGAGCGTATTGGTGATCGTATGGTTTGCCGAACGGGAGGTCAGCGTCGGAAACGAAACGCTTGTGGGGCCGTCGAACGTTGCCGTATAGGCAGTGGCGTTCGTGTTCCCGAGCAACAGGCTTTGTGGCATCGCGAGATCGCTCGCAATGCCTCGGACCGTGCCGTTTCCGGTGAACGTGAGCGTGCCGCTCCCAAGGGCGTTCGCGTGGCCGAGTAGGAGGCTACCGCCGCTCAGCGTGAAGCCGATCGGAGCCTGGGCAGCCGAAGAGCCCGTGACAAGCAGCGTACCGTTGCCGCTCTTGGTAATCACCGTGTTCGTCGCGCTGGCTGCCAGTGTCCCAAATCCGAAGGTCCCCGACGACACCGTAATCGTGCGTGTTGCATTGCCACCTGTGAACGTACCCGTCGTGACGAGGCTGCTTCCATTGGTGCCAACGTACGTGGGGCTGCCACCTGTAGCGCGGATGTTGTTTGAGATAGTCAGGGGCGAGCCACTTGTGTTGTCAAAGCTCCCGCCGTCGAATTGAAGCTGGCTGTTCCCGAGGGCGTTCGCATGGTTGATCCGCAACGTGAAATTGTTAACGACGTTCACATTGCCAGTGAAGCTGTTGCTCCCAGCGAGGATCAGGACAGATGGGCCGGGAAACGAGACGTTTGTGCCCGTTGTGAATGCGTTGCCGGAGGCAGGGCCGCCGGAAATATTGCCAGAAAGCGTCATCGTGCCGCCGCTGACACTGAAGACGCTCACGGCAGAGGTCCCCAGCGTGATCGGCATCGCAATCGTTTGATTCACGGCCGTGTTGTTGACGAGTGACCCCGACAGTGCGATGGAATTGCCTGAAAGGGTGAATGCGCCGGCTGCCGGGGCAAACGTGATGCTCGTGGCGGTGCCACTCGTGAGATCGTTGGTGGTCGAGACGTTGCTCCCGCCGGCGAACACGAGGCCGGTGTTGAAGCTGTCGGCGATGCCCGTGGACCAGTTGCCGGCGTTGCTCCACAGACCACTCGATGCACCCGTCCACGTGGACTGTGCATGAGTCGTGGAAGGGACGAGCAGCAGCGCAGCGAAAGCTGCCGTGGCGGCCGCGAACAATCGGGACGCCCCCCGCGAGAATTCAGGCTGCGAGCTACGCGTGGTGAGGATCGTGGTCATGCTGCACCCCCGACGAATATGAGTCCGGATAAAAATTGCCGTGGAGACAAGTCCTGAACGCTCACCCCGCTGCCGACCCCTGGCGTGATAGAACTATCTTCAAACCGCCGTTTCGCCACAATCAGATTTTGGGCAAAACACCCCCTTTTTTGGGGCGGCGGACGGTCAGCGGCGAAGCCGCACAGCCGGGCAGAAACGGCTGAAAACGGCCACGAGCGCCGCTCCGGCGAGGATGGCGAGGGTGCCGGGCTCGGGCACGATGGCGCTGATCGCGAGTCGTCCGGTGGTTTCGGAGAACTCGAGGGTTTGCCCCCCGGCCGAGGAAGTCCAGAGGTCGGCGGCCCGGGTGAAGGTGAGGGAGCCGTACGACCCGGTGGCCACGAGGCTCGCGAGATCTCCGGCAGCCGTGCCAGCGAACGAGAAGAGATCGAAGGTGGTGTCCGAAGGAAACAGGCTGCCGAAGGCGAGTGTGAGCGTGCCGCCGTAGGTGAGGCCGGAGGGGTTTGTGATCGTGATCCCGTCGTAGGTGGAGCCGCGGGCGGTGCCGCTGAGCTCCATGAGCGTGGAGCTTGCCCCGCCGAGGAGGAGCGAGCCGACGGTGAGAAGGCCGGGGCTGTTGCCCGGGCTCAGGGCGCCATTGACGGAGACGGGCCCTTGGATCGTACCCGAGCCCATGAGGCGGGCGGTGGCGGCGATGGCGACGGTGCCTGAGCCAAGGCGGCCATTGACCACGAGCGTGCCATTGGAGACGCCCGTCGTGCCCGAGAAGGTGTTGAGGCCGGCGAGGATGGTGGTGCCGGAGCTTGTGAGCGTGAGGTGCGAGGTGCCACTCGTGCCGCCGTTGACGATCGGGCCGCTAAAGAGCGTGGTGCCGCTGCCCGAGACCGTGAGCGTGCGGGCGGAACTCGAGCCGGGCAGGCCGAGGACCGTGGTACCGGAGAGTTCGAGCGCCTTGCCGGCGATGAGATTTTGCAGCTGACGGCTGCCGCCGGAGAGGCGGAGGCCGCCGGCAAGCACGATGCCGTTCGAGCCGGTGAATACGGTGAGCGCGCTTGAATCGCCGAGCGTGAGCAGATTGGGCACGCCGGTGAGATCGGTCGAGGCACGCAGCGTGATCGTGGACGACGCAAGTGGCCTGGTCGTGACCGCTCCGCTCGGCCCGAAGGCGAGGTTGTGGCCGAGCACGACGGTACCGCCGCCCTGCAGGGTCGTAGAGCCCGTGTATGCATTGCTTGCGGCGAGCGTGGTGGTGCCGGTGCTCGCGATCACAAGGCTGCCCACGCCGCTTGTGCCACCGTTGGAGATCTGGCCCGAAAACGTGGCGTTGCCCGAGCCGGAGAGCGTGAGCGTCGTGCCTGGAGCGAGCGCGACGGCGCCCGGCAGCGAGACGTTTGCCGCGATGCTCGAGAGCGTGCCGCTCGCCGTGACGTCGAGCGTGCCCGTGCCTACGGGCGAACTGCTGCCGAGCATGAGCTGGCCGCCATCAAACAACACTCCGCCAGAAAACCCGGCGGCCGAGCCCAAGAGCAGGAGGGTGCCGCCGCCGGCTTTCGTGATCCGGCCGCCGGAGCCGGTGATCGTGGCGGCGACGGTGGCGGTGCGGCCGCTCTCGATGGCGAAGGTTTTTGCGCTCGAGCCGGAGAGGGCGAGCGTGAGGCCGCCCGAGCCGGAGATCAGAAGGTCGCTCGCAGAATCAAGATTTTGGATCGTGCCACTCGTCCAGGCGAGCGTGCGGGGGCTCGTGCCCGAGACGGCCTGGATCGCCTCTGCCTGGAGGAGGCCGCCGGCGAGGGTGTAGGTGGAGGGGCCGGCGAGCGAACCGCTGCCGAGCGTGACGGTGGCCGTGGTGACGATGCCCGCCGTGTGATTGACGCTGCCAGCCCCGATGGCGAGCTCGCTCGAGACGCTCAGGCCGCCAGAGGTGACGGCGAGCACGGGCGCGGGGCCGGCCGCGGCGGTGGTGCCGATCTGGATCGTGCCGGCATACTGGCCGACGGCATCGACGACGGACGTGCCCGAGGCGATGCGGGCGGTGTCGAAGCGGGAGGGCTGCCACCTCGTGTCCCAGTTCGACCACAGGGCGAAGCGACCGGAAGAACCGGTCGTGAACACCGCCGGCAGCGGAGCCGGCCAGGCGGCGAGTTCGTTGAGATATTCCTCGATATCGGTGTAGCCGTCGGAGTCGTAATCGCCGTTGTTGTTGGCGACGAACGGATCGAGGCCGAGGGACGTCTCCCAGGTGTTGGGCATGCCGTCGTTGTCGGTGTCGGTCGGGGCGGTGCCCGCCGACAGCGTCGGATAGCCGCCCACCTGGCTCGGTGAATCGATGAAGGTGCCGGTGAACGTGAGCGGCTGGGCGAATACGCGCGTATCCACGGCATCGCGATTCCAGTAGCGGGCGCCGCCGTAGTCGAGCACGGAGGTCAGGGCCGTGGCCGCCGGCTGCGTGCTCACGAACGACGTATTGCCGGCTGGGGCCCCGAGATAGGTCGGCCCGCCCGGGCCCGAGATGATCATCCCCGTTCCGGTGTTCGAGCCGCTGATCACGCCGTTGCGGTCGGAATCGATGAGGTTGTCGGCCAGATACATCTGCGTCGGCGTGATATCGACATCGAATGCCCGGCTCGCCCGGCTGGCGGGGGTCGCCGGCCCGGCGATGGAGTAGTTGCCGACGTAGTTGATGTTCATCAACCCCGGCTCGTTGCCGTTGTAACCGTTTTGATCGCCCCAGTTGTAGATCACGTTGTTGCGGAAATCGAAGTTGAGGTTGCTGCCTGAAATCACCACCGTGCCGCCGTTGTAGGTGCCCGATGACGCGATCTGCGGCCGTGGATTGCGGCTGTCGTTGTCGGCGTAATAGTTGTGGTGGAAGCTGATCTCATTGCCGTTGATCAGCGAGCCGTAGCTGTGGGCCCCGCTGGCATGCCCGGCATTTTTCAGGGCTTCGGTGATCGCCGACCACTGCACCGACACGTTGGCGGAGTTGGTGACACTCAACGCCTCGTCCACGCTCCAGCTTGCGCTGACGTGATCGATTATCACGTTCTTCGCGAATTCCACGTTCAGGGCATCGACCTCCGCTCCCGAAGAGTTGCCGGGGCGGAAGCGGATGTTGCGGAGCACGACGTCGTTGTCGTTGATGCTCGTCTGCCGCACGGCAAGCGTGATCCCGTCGCCGGGGGCCGACTGGCCGGCGATCGTGATCCGCGGATTGCTGATTGAGAGGTTGCTCGTGAGATTGATCTGCCCGCCGGTGCGAAACAGGATCGTGCGGCCGGTGGTGCCGGCCGTGCTGATCCCGTGCCGCAGCGTGCCGAGCGTATTGGTGTCGGCGAGGCTCGTCACGAAGTAGAGGTCGCCGCCCCGGCCGCCGAGTGCCGCGGCGCCGGCCCCCTCTGCTCCCGGGAAGGCGGGGATCGTCTGGGCGTCGGCCTGGCGGGCTGCAACGCCGATGACGAGCGTCGCCCCGAGCATGGCTGCCAAAAAACGCATAGGGAACACCGGATGATCTGGGGGAGCAGCGTGCGGATTTGCCGCGGACCCGCCGATGACACCCTACCCCGCCTATACGCACCGCACGACTCTTCTGTTGAGCAGTCGCTATCCGTCATTTGGCAGATGTGGTCCGCGGTGCCGTTTTTTGGATGCCAACTGCATGATGTGGCGATCGGGATTCGCGGCGGGCTTGCGATGATTGGGGTTTGCCACGGAGCACCGCATGAAGCGCATCGAAAAACACACGATCGGGATGGGCGACCGATTCACCCGCCAGGGCGAAGCCCAGCTGGCAGCCGTCTGCCAGGCGAGGCGCGAGGGAATCGACGTGTTTCCCGTATGGAACAAGTCGAATCGGGAGCACACGATCGTCGGGAGCCATCCCGACAGCCTGCGGGCGGAAGCCGATGCAGCCGTGGCGGCGCTCGGCTGGAAGCATGCCTATTACGTGGATGCCGATCACATCGGCCTCGCGACGGTCGATCGCTTTCTGGCGGCCAGCGATTTCTTCACGATCGACGTCGCCGACGCGATCGGCAAGCCGGCCGCGGCCGACAGGCAGGCGGCGGCACTCAAGGCGCTCGGGCCGTCGCTCGGCGCGGTGGACGTGCCCGGTCTGCCGGGCGGCTTACGGATCGATTTTTCCACGGCCGAACAGACAGTGGGCAAATTTCTGCCGGCGGTGGAGGAGGCCGGGCGGATTTACCGCCACATCGCCGCCAAGCGGCGCGACGAGGATTTCGTCACCGAAGTGTCGATGGACGAGACCGATGCCGCCCAGACGCCCGAACAGCTGTTCGTGATCCTGAAACTGCTTGCCGACGAGGGAATTCCATTGCAGACGATCGCTCCGAAATTCACGGGGCGCTTCAACAAGGGCGTGGATTATGTGGGCGACCTCGCGCGTTTCGAGCAGGAATTCGCGGCGGATCTGTGCGTGCTCGCCTTTGCCCGCGATCGCTTCGGCCTCCCCGACACGCTCAAGCTCAGCGTGCACTCCGGGAGCGACAAGTTTTCGCTCTATCCCGTGATCAGGAAGCTGCTCCGGCAGCACCAAGCGGGGGTGCACGTGAAGACGGCGGGCACGACCTGGCTCGAGGAAGTGATCGGCCTGGCCGAATCCGACGGCGAGGCCCTGGCCCTTGCCAAGGAGATCTACGCTCAGGCCCTCGATCACTACGACGACCTCACCGGGCCCTACGCGACCGTGATCGACATCGACAAGCGGCGGTTGCCGACGGCCGCCGACGTGGCGGGCTGGTCGGCCGAGCGGTATGTCTCGGCCCTCAGGCACGTGCCCTCGTGCCCCGAGTACAACCCGCACTTTCGCCAACTGCTGCACGTGGCCTTCAAGATCGCGGCCAAGAAGGGGCAGCGATATTTCGATGCCCTCGAGCGGCACGCCGCGGTGGTCAATCGCAACGTGACCGAAAACCTGCTCGACCGCCACATCCGGCCGATCTTCGGCTGATCGGCCTGGCCGTCAGACTGGAGTGTCGTCGAGCCGCGCGGGCTCCAGCCGCGGAGCGAGCAAATGGATGAGGGCCAGGGCCACGAGATAGGCCGATGCGCAGATCACGAAGATCGGCACGTAGCTGCCCGTCTTCTGGAGGATCGCCCCGACGACGAGCGCGATCAGCATCCCACCGACCGACCCGGCCATGCCACCGATGCCCACGACCGACCCGACGGCCCGCCGCGGAAACATGTCGCTCGTGAGCGTGAAGAGATTCGCCGACCACCCCTGATGGGCTGCCGCAGCGAGCGACACGAGCCCGACCGCCACCCAAAGATTCGTGGCCTGGGCCGCGAACAACATCGGCACCACGGCGATCGCGCAGACGAGCATGGCCAGCTTGCGGGCCGCGTTCACGCTCCAGCCGCGCTTGAGCAGATGTGATGAGAGCCAGCCGCCGCCGATACTGCCGACGTCGGCCACGAGATAGATCACGACGAGCGGCAGCCCCATCGTCTTGAGATCGAGCCCGTGGTTGCGCTTGAGGAAGTCGGGCACCCAGAAGAGATAGAGCCACCAGATCGGATCGGTGAGAAATTTGCCGAGCGCGAAGGCCCACGTCTGCCGCAGGGGAAACACCGCCGACCACGGCACCGGCACGATCGATTCCGGCGGATCGCTCTGGATGTGCGCGAGCTCGGCCGCCGAGACGCCGGCGTGCTCCTCGGGGCGGCGGTAGGCCGCCATCCACCAGGCGACCCACACGAAGCCGAGCAGCCCGGTCGCGAGGAACGCCCACTGCCAGCCATAGTGCACGGTGATCCAGGGCACGACGAGCGGCGTCACGAGCGCCCCGATGTTGGTGCCCGAATTGAAGATGCCGGTGGCCAGCGCCCGCTCCTTTTTGGGAAACCACTCCGCCACCGCCTTGATCGACGCCGGAAAATTCCCCGCCTCCCCGAGGCCGAGGATGACCCGCGAGAGCGCGAGCCCCGCCGTCGCCCCGCCGAGGAGCAGCACCTGCGGCGGGTCGATCGACACGGTGGGCAGCCGCAGCCACGGGAGGGCGTCGGCGAAGGCATGGGCCATCGCCCCGACGCTCCACACGACGACGGCGATCGTGAACCCGGCCCGCACGCCGATCCGATCGATGATCCGGCCGGAGAGCAACAGGCCGATCGCATACGCCGACTGGAAGCTGAACACGATCGCGGCGTAGTCGCGCTCGTCGAAGTGAAACTGCTCCTGAAGCGTGGGCTTGAGGATGCCGATCACCTGGCGGTCGATGTAGTTGATCGCGGCGGCGCCAAAAAGCATCGCGCACACGACCCAGCGGACGCCCCAGCCCCGGGGGGCGGTCGATCCCTGCGTGCCGGCCGCATCGAAAGATGGAATCTGCATCGGGGAAGCTCTTTCCACAGAGAAGAAGGGGGAGATCAGCGGCGGTCTGCGGGAGGCGTGCCGACGCTGACGGTGAACGAGCGAGCCAAAGAATGACGGGGCACGCCATTGTCGGAGCAGGTGACGGTGAGCGTGCGGCTGGCGGATCGCCCCGGTGCGATGTTCGCGAGCGTCACCCGCCCCGAGCGCCGGTCGATCACGAACGAGCCGTCGTCATTGCCCGCCGTGATCTCATACGTGAAGATCGTGCCCGGCTCGGGGTCGGTGGCGGTGAACGTGGCGAGTTCTCGGCCCGCCTTCACGCCGAGCGGCAGCCGGACATCGGCGGGCTGCGAGAGATCGGTGAGCGGCTGGTTGTCGGTCCACTCCGGAAAGCCCTTGGCCGCGACCAGCTCCTTCACCGCCGGCGAGATCTCCGCGCCGCGGCCCGGCACGCCGAGGCCGTAGCGCTGGAAGTAGCGGTCGAGGTGGCGGCCCGTGGCCGTGCACATGAGCAGATAGAAGCGATTGCGCTTGAAATTCGGATCCTTCGCATCGAGGGCGTCGAGCTCGGGATCGCGGCCCCCCTGGAGCGACTTCATCAGCCGCGCGAGGGCGGTGCGGTAGGCATCCCAGCCGAATGCCTCAGAAAGGTTGAAATAAAAGTCGTAGCCCGCGGTGCGTCCGCAGGCGTTTTCCCAGGTGCGGCTCGCCTCGTCTTGGGCGAGAAAGTCGGCCCGGTCCTTGCGCCGATTGGGGGCGTTGAACGTGCCGTGCGTATCGCCATCCCAGGCGGTGCGACCGTGAATCAGCGTGTAGACCATGCCGGGAAGCAGATTCACGTCTACCTCGGCATGCGTTGGGATCACGAACGCGCCGTTGAAGTTTGCCTGGAAGGTGTGCCCGAGTTCGTGGTACGTGCCCCAACTGCCGCGTTCGACCGCCGTGGCGAGCTCACTTTCCTTTTCGACGCCCCAGCCGAGCTCGATCGGATACTGCGCGTAGGCGGCGCCCGCGCTCACCTGGCGGTTGGTGGCTACCACCTCGGGCCGGCGGCGAAACTCGGCATAGCCGAAGTGGTCGTCGGCGAGATTCATGACGGCATCCCAGTGCCGGGCGACTGCGCCGATGTCGTCGGTGGCCAGGAGTTGCTCCCGCGAAACATAGATCACGAGCTTCGGCGTTCGCACGAAGCCCCAGGGGGCCGGCAGGGCGCGAAGTTTTCGCCACGCGCGTTCGTCGTCTACTCCGAGCGTGAAGGTCGGGGCGGGGAGGACGTTGGCAAACTCGATCTCGATGTCGCCCAGCTCTGCACTCGGCGGCACGAGGATCGTGATCAGGCCGCCGAGTGCGTGGCCGAGCTCGGTGCGCTCCCTGTCGAGGGGCTCGCGTCGCCAGAGCTTGGGAAAAAAATCCCATGTCGGGCGGTTGAAAATCGTATCTTCAGAGCAGCCGATGTGAACGGCGAGCCCCTTGTTGGCCATCCCGCGGGGGAGGCTGATGGTGACCACGTCGCCGGGGGCGGCGTAGAGCCCCGTTTCCACCCGTGTCGGGCGCTCCGGCGACTGCATCAGCTTCGAGGTCGGGGCGTCGCCATTGATCGTGACGGAGCGGGTGATCCGGTCCGCCCCCGCGGCGGGCAGGCCGGGGATGTCGGCGGCGGCCGGATGTACGAAAAGCTTTTCGTTGGGGAGCGTATCGAGCAGCCCAGACTGATACCGCACGAGCAGCGCCTCGACGGGCTGTTTCCTGACGACGAGCGGCTTCTCGCGCGTCGGTGCGATCCAGCCGCTCGTCGCCTGCAATTTTTCCAGACCGGCGGCGAGCACCGGCAGATCGGGCCGGGCGGCGAGTGCTCGGTCGATCGCCTTGCACACCCGCTCGAGGTCGTCGAGTGGCAAACGTGAGCCACTCGCCGGATCGGCGAGAATCGCATCGAGCGCGTGGGCGGCCGACTCGGTGGCCGCCGGCGGCTCCGGGGCGACCACGAACGATTCGCCATTGGCGTGGGCGGCTCCGTACGCCAGCCCGAAAGGTTCGAGCACGAGCTGGGCGCGGGCGAGCTCGCGATCTTTGAGAGCCCAGGGCGTGGCGCACGCCACGAGTCCGCCGCCGGCCGTGGCGAATGCCCGCAGCCGAGCCGCCGCGTCGTCTCCCAGCGGTTCGTGGAAGTTGAGCACCACCACGTCGCAGCCGGCGAGACCAGGCAATCCCTTTGCGCTAGGCGCGGTCACGGGTTTGAGGCGAAACCCCGCCTGCTGGAGGAAGCCCGCGAGCTTGTCGTTGACGAGCCCCACGGTCGCCTGGTCGGGCCGTGGCTTCCTTGACGCCCAAAGAATCGCGTTGGAAAACAGCCGCGAGGTCGCGCTCGGGCCGCGGGCGTCGAAAAATCCGGTGTGGGCGGCCGCGACCATGCGGGCGGCTGTCGGCTTCACGCCGTCGGAAAACCGCCCGGCCGCCACGGCCGGGATGCCGTCTTTGTCGGCCAGCACGGGAAACGAGGCGCGGCCGAACACCGGCACCGAGCCGAGCGTGCCGTAGCCATCGGCAATCTGCCCTGCGGCTCCCGCCGTGAGCGCCGCGTAGTCGGCCGGGATCGTGCTTGGCGGATCGGCGGCTCCCGTCACAAGGCTGGCGGCGACGCCGACTCCGAGCCCACACACAACCATCACGACGTTCCGCAGGCCGCCCATGCAGTCAGCTCCCCTCGGCAGCCGCGGCGGCCGGTCGGTCTCCGGCCAACTCGCTCAAGTAGCGCTCGAGATTGGTGTAGCCGCCGTCGGGCTCGGCGTTGCCGTCGCGGCGATCGCGGGGATCGAGGCCGTGGGCCTGCTCCCATTCGTCGGGCATGCCGTCGCCGTCGGTATCGGACCGCGGCTCCCCGGCGGCGAGTTTCGGCCAGCCGCCCACCTGCTTCTGGCTGTCGATCCGGCGGTTCGTGCGGGCTTTCACTCCCTTGATCACCCGTTCGTCGGCCGCATCGCGCACGAGGCTCGCGCCTGCGCGCTCGAGAATCATGGCCGAGGCCCGCTCGGCCGAGTGCGTGACCGGACGATCAGCTTCGGGCACCACCTCCGCCGGCTGGAGAAACTTCTCTCGAGTCACGTCGCCGACATACTTGCCTCCCCGCACACCCCACTGGAAGGCCTGAGTGTTGTCCTCGCTCCAGGTCGGCATCCCCTCGAACACGTTGCCGGCGAGGAATCCCGTCGTCACGCCTTGCGCCTCGGCCTTGGGCGCGATCGGCAGTTCTTTGAGATAGGGCTTCGTATCGGGGCCGGGGCGCCAGTAGTTGCCGACGATGTTGAATCGCCCCGTAGCGACGTTGCAGGCGCCCTCCCAGTTGTAGATGAGATTGTTGCGGAAATCGAAGATCGAGGCGGGGTCGGAGACGGGCGGCGGATAGCCGCCGAGGGTCGGATGCCGATCCCGGCTGCTGAAGAGCAGGTTGTGATGGATCGAGATCGTGCCCTTGATTTTGCGGAACGACATCAGCATCGCGTGGGGCCGCTTTTTGTGGTGCGTGCTGTCGTTGAGGGCCTCGCCGAACAGGCACCATTGCATCGTGAAGCGGTCGGCGGCGTAGACATCCATGATGCCGTCGATGCCCCACGTGGCCGTGACGTGGTCGAGGATCACGTCGCGGCAGGTGCCTTCTTCGGGGCCGACGTTGATGACGTCTTCCGACGTCTTCGTCTCGTCGCCGAGCCGGAAGCGCATGAACCGCACGACGAGGTCGGTGCAGTTGCGGAAGTCCATGCCGTGGTCACGAACGGCGATGCCGCCGCCGGGGGCCGTTTGGCCGGCAAGAGTCAGCCCATTCACGTTTTCGATGCGCAGCGGCTTCGCGAGCTTGATCGTGCCGCCCACGTCGAACACGACCGTGCGCGGCACGTCGGCCTGTTTTGTTTTGACGGCATCGCGGAGGCTGCCCGGGCCGCTGTCGTCGAGCGTGGTCACGTGGTAGATGTCGCCGCTCCGGCCGCCCTTGGCGAAGCGGCCGAAGCCTTCCGCTCCCGGAAAGGCGACGAGTGGTTCGGCGGCGGGCAGAGCCGGCAGCAGCCATGCGGCGGATGCCACAGCAGCACTCACGAACGCAACGCAGCGAAACGAGACACGGCTCATGGTTGGAATCCGAAATAGGAGCGGGCGTTGTCGTGGCAGATGCCGCGGACCATGCGGCCCACGAGCCCGAAGTCTTTGGGCATCCGGCCGCGCTCCATGTCGTCGCCGAGCAGGTTGCAGAGGGTGCGCCGGAAGTATTCGTGCCGGGGATACGACATGAACGACCGCGAATCGGTCACCATCCCGACGAACCGCGAGAGCAGTCCGAGGTTCGAGAGCGCGTTGAGCTGCCACTCCATCGCCTCGCGCTGGTCGAGAAACCACCAGCCGGAGCCGAATTGAACCTTGCCCGCCACCGAGCCGTCTTGGAAGTTGCCGATCATCGAGGCAAACACGTAGTTGTCGGCGGGGTTGAGGTTGTAGAGGATCGTTTTGGGGAGGATGTCTTCGCCGTCGAGGGCGTCGAGATACCGTGCGAGTGAATCCGCCTGCGGGCAGTCGCGGATGGAATCGCAGCCCTGGTCGGGGCCGAGGGCACGAAAGAGGCGGCTGTTCGCGTTGCGCAGCGCGCCCAAGTGCAACTGCATCGTCCAGCCCCGCCGGGCATAGAGCTGCCCGAGAAATCGCATCACGACGGCCGCATGGTGCCGCTGCTCGTCCGGAGTGGCGGCCTGGCCAGCCCGAGCCCGCGCGAAGATCGCGGCTGCTTCCGCCTCGGAACAGGGGTCGGCCGGGCACGAATCGAGGCCGTGATCCGAGAGCCGGCAGCCGACCGCGTGGAAAGCGTCGGCCCGGGCCTCGAGCGCCCGGAGGAGATCGGCGAAGGAGCGCACATCGAGATTGGCAGCGGTAGCGAGCCGGTCGCACCAGGCGGTGAAAAACTGCGGCCGATGCACGGCGAGCGCGGCATCGGGGCGAAACGTGGGCAGCACGCGAGTGGCCAGGCCGCTCGCGGCCAGGGCGGCATGGTGGGCGAGATCGTCGGCCGGATCGTCGGTCGTGCAGACCGTCTCGACGGAAAACGCGCCGAGGATGCCGTGCGTGGAAAGCCGGGGCGTGGCGAGCAATTCGCCGGTGGCCGCCCAGATGTCGTCGGCGCTGCGTTCGTCGAGGAGTTCGGTGATGCCGAAGTAGCGGGCCAATTCGAGGTGCGTCCAGTGATAGAGCGGATTGCGCAGCGTGTGCGGCACGGTGGCGGCCCAGGCGCGAAACTTCTCCTGGGGAGAGGCATCGCCCGTGCACAATCGCTCGGGGATGCCGTTGGCCCGCATCGCCCGCCACTTGTAGTGGTCGCCTTCGAGCCAGATCTCGAACAGGTTGGCGAAGCTGCGATTCGCGGCGAGATCGCGCGGCGACAGGTGGCAGTGGTAGTCGATGATCGGCTGTGGGGCGGCGAAATCGTGAAACAGCCTCCGAGCCGACTCTGTCTCGAGGAGGAAGTCGTCGTGGATCAACGGGGCGTGGCGGACGATCATGGACGGGGCTCGCATGCGGGAATCAGGGGCTCTGGCGGGTCGTCTTGCGATACTCGGCGGGGGTCGTGCCCGCCACCTTGCGAAAGGCGGCGAAAAACGTGTTGAGGTTGGGATAGCCGCAGCGGCGCGAGATGACTTCGATCTTGGCGTCGGACTCCGCGAGCATGCGCTTCGCCGCCTGGATGCGGGTGCTGCGAATCTTTTCGCCCGGCGCGCAGCCGACATATTCACAGAACGCCTGATGCAGCCCGCGCCGCGACATGCAGGCCGCTTCGGCCACTTCGTCCACACCGATCGGGTCGGCGTAGTTTTCGTCGATGTAGCGCAGGGCATTGACGACACCCTCGTGATCGACCGCGAGCACGTCGCTGCTCATGCGGGTGATGACGCCGGCCGGCGGAATCCGAATCGGCTTGGGCGGACGCTTTTCCCCCTCCATCATCCGGTCGAGCAGGGCCGCCCCCTCGTAGCCCTGCCGCTCCAAATTGGTGTCTACGCCGGAAATCGTCTTGCTCGTCGCTCCGACGGAAAGCAGGTAGTCGTCGATCCCGACGATCGCCACCTCTGAGGGCACATGAAGGCCCTCGGCCTCACAGAGCTCTCGCACTTCGAGGGCGAGGGTGCCATTGGCCGCGAACACGGCCAGGGGCTTGGGAGACTTTTTGAGAAACCCGAGCAGCCAGTCGCGGCGCCGCAGCCATTCGTTCGGCGCGCTGCGCGCGTCCTGCTGCTCCCAACGCAGCCACATGCATTCGTGGCCGCGGCGGGCGAGCTCCTGCGTGAACGATTCGCCGCGTTCCACCTGCGACCAGTTTTCGGTGTCGCTGTAGAAGCAGAAGCGTTTCAGGCCGCGTTCGAGAAAGTGCTCGGCCACCAGCTGCCCTGTCTTGGCGTGATCTTGTACCACGTGGGCGAAAGGCAGATGGGGCCGCCGCAGCGAAAAATCGACCGTGGGCTTCTTGAGCGAGAGCACGAACTGCACGAGGTCCTCGCCCGACGCCAGCCAGGCGAGCACGCCGTCGCCGTTCCAGCCCCAGGGAATCACCTTCTCGTGAATGATGCTGTGGGCCGCCAGATGCCAGTGGTGCTCGGTGGCGTAGGCCGCGATGCCCTGGAGCAGCCGGTGGTCGTACCAGCCGAGCGCGATAAGCACGTTTTTGGGACGCTGCGGCATGGCGCGGCCGGTGGCTATTGGTCGTAGACGTGAAGAAACGGCCGATGGACGACGGCCCGATCACCGGCGGGGCCAAACCACCCCGCGAGCGGCGCGGGCCATGAGCCGGAGAGCGGCACGAGCGTGAAGGTGCCCTTGATCGCCGCCGGAGGAGGGCCGCTGGCGGCGCCGCCCGGCTCCCAGGCGGTTTCCGGCTTCGTGGTCTCTGGCTTCTGGGCAGCGTCGCTCTTCTTGTCGAACGACCGCGAGTCCGACGCCACGTGCGTCACGACCGTCTCGGCACCGCGGTTGTCGAACGAAAAGATCGCCTGATCGCCCGCGACGAGCGGCCCACGCCCGGATTGATCGCTGAGGCATGCCAGCTGGACCCCGCGGCGATTGCCCGGGAAGAACAGGTCGTCGCGGTTGAGCTGAAACACGCCGTAGCGATTGACGCGATCGCGCCCCTTGTAGCCGGCGTAGGGCCCCTGGCCGATCCAGCGGAGTTCGCCGTATGCGGCCGGGATCGCGAGCGTGTAGCCCGTCTCCACCATCGTGCCGGTGGCGTTCACGGGACGATAGTCGTAGGTCACCTCGATCGCGCCCGTGGCTCGCGCTGTCAGCCGGCATTCCCCCTCGACGGCCTGATCCGGAAAGCCGGGCCGCGGGTAACGGCCGGCGATGGTGACGACGACACCGGAAGCAGTCTGCTCCGCGGTGGTCCGTGGCATGGCGACCTCGCGCATGAGTTCACCTTCCCAGCGGGCGGCACCGCCATCGCGCTGCTTGCCGAGCTCGGTGATCGTGAGCTTGCGGCTCGTGTGGGGGCCGGCAGCGGTGACCAGCGGCGTGCCGTCGGGCGTGGTGATCGAGAGGGCCGCCGCAGGCCGATCGACCGTGAGCCGCCAGGCCGGATGGGCCACGGAGATCGTGGCGTCGGTCACGTCGAGCGTCGGCAGGCCGGCGGGCAGGGCATGCTCGAGGCTGGCCAGGCGACTCGTGGCCGTGGCGGAGGTATCGAGCCGGATGCCGTGCTCGTTGAACGAGCGGCCCTGTGCGTCGAGGCAGCGGATCTCGAGGGCGAAGACGTCTTGCCCGGGGTCAGACGGGAGCGTGATCTCGAGCGACACTTTTTCGCGGCCACGGGCCGGAGCGTTGAGCGGCGTCTCGCCATGAGCGATCTCGGCCGTGTTGCGCAGCAGCCGCCAGGCGAGCTTCATGCCGGCGAGCGAGCGGAAGTCGAACCGATTCTTCACCTGCAAGGTGAGCGTCTGCCGCCCTGGCTCGACGGCGATTTCCCGTTCCCGGATTTGCACCGGAGAAAAGGCATGGCGCAGGTGCCAGTAATCGGCCTGGGGCGTTCGGTCGGAAAACACGATGCCGTCCACGCCGTAGTAGCCGTGGGTGTCGAAGTAGCGGTGCTCGTCGAGCCACACCATCAGGTCGCCGTTCTTCACGCTGTGCCGATCGTCGGCCGTCCGCAGGATGCCCTGATCTTGAAACAGCCAGACGGCGCCGCCGGCCACGCGCGACGAGTTCATCATTTCGTCCCAGATTTCCTGCACCCCGTCGCCCCCGCGGGCGATCCCGCGTTGATGGGCGAATTCAGTCACGATGATCGGTCGCGCGAGTGTCTCGGCGTATTCCCGCACCTTGCTCGGGCCGGCGTAGTGCGGGGTGTAGAGCTCGACGAACTCCGGATACTTTTCCCAGTTGCCCTTGAAGTGCGAGCCCACTGTGGGAAAGGCGATCGGCCGGGTGGGGTCGAGCTGCTTCACGAGCTTGCCCGCTTCGAGCCCCTGCTCGTTGACGGGATTCTCGTTGCCGAGGCTCCAGAAGATGATGCTCGGGTGGTTCTTGTCGCGGGCCAGCGTCGCCCGGGCCCGGATGAAGAGATCCTCCTGGTAGGCGGGATCGGTGAGGTGCTCCCGCCCGTGAATAAACGGCACTTCGCAATCGACATAGAAGCCGAGTTCGTCGCACATGCCGATGAAGAGCGGGTGGGGCGGATAGTGCGATGTGCGGACGAAGTTGATGTTGGCCTCGCGCATGAGTTCGAGATCGCGCCGCATCCTCGCCACCGTCGCCACGCGGCCCTCCTCTGGCCAGATGTCGTGATGATTGATGCCGCGCAGCTTGATGGGCTTGCCGTTGAGCAGGAGCACGCCGTCTTTGATCGACACCTCGCGCAGACCGATCCGATCCTCGACGCGGTGGGTCGAGCCATCGGCCGCGGCCAGGGAGAGCGCGATTCGGTAGAGTGCCGGCGTCTCCGCCGTCCAGAGCTGGGGAGTGGGAATGTCAAGCGTGGTGGCGCCTCGGCCGCTATCGTCGAGCGTGATGGAAAAGCTGGCCGGTGCTCCCGCGCCCGGCGGCGTGAGCGTGCCGGTGAGCGTGCCCGGCGCCGAGGCGGCCACGTCGATCGCCAGCCGGGCGGAGCCGTCGGCGCCGAGCGTCGTCCGGGCCCAGTAGTCTGTGACATGCGTGGTGGGCACCGCGAAGAGCGTGACGTCGCGATAGATGCCCGACAGCGACCAGCAGTCCATGGTGTCGAAGTCCCAGCCACGGCTGCGGGTCGAAACCTTGACCGTGAGCAGGTTGTCGGCGTCTCCGGGCAGCAGCGCATCGGTGATATCGAACGTGACGGGGTTGAAGCCGCTCGCCCACGTGCCGATCTCCTTGCCGTTGACCGCCGCCGTGAACCCATGGAGCACGCCATCGAAACAGACAAACACCCGCTGGCCGCGCCACGCCTCGGGCACGCGAAACACGCGCCGGTAGAGGCCCAGGCCTTCCGGCGGCCCGTTGAAATAGCCCGGCTCGGAATAGCCGTGCAATTCCCAGTGGCCGGGCACCGGCAGCGTGGCCCAGGATGCCGCGTCGAATCCTGGCTGAGCAAAAGCCTCGTCTTGGCCGGCATCGAGCCCGGCGACGTATTTGAAGGCCCACATGCCGTTCAGCGACTGGCTTTGCGTGGCGAGCCGGACGGGCAGTTCGGCAGCCGGGGCGGCTGCCGCAACGCCACTTGGCACGAGCGTGAGTGCGAATGAGAGGGCGATCGCGAAGGGCACCGCGAGCGTCAACACCGAAGCGCCTGGGCATGCCGCGATGTTTCTGCTTTGGGCTGCACGGCCACTGCACGAAGGAACACGCATCATTTCGATTTCTTGACCGGCTCGATGCCGACGTTCTCCAGCGTGAGCGTGCCGACGTGCTGCAGCCTTCCAGCAGCCTCGACGCCGCGGAAGGAGCAGTCTGTCAGCCGGATGTCGGTGATCGTGGCGGCGGGGAACGAGCCGATGTCGATGGCCGTGCCGCTCGATTCGCTGGTCACTCTCTCGATCGACACGTTGCGCAGCACCGGACGATGCGGGCCGTCGGCGCCTTCGTCGTAGTCGAATTCAATGCCCAGCACGGCCTTGGCCACGCGGCCGATCGTGGTGTCTCGAATGTGGATGTTTTCGATCACACCGCCGCGGACGGCGTTCGACTTGAAGCGGAAGGCGCGGTCGAGGTGCGGGCTGTCGAGCCGGCAGTTTGAGACGAACACGTTGCGCACGTCTCCCGACACCTCGCTCCCCATGGTCACGCCGCCGTGGCCGTCTTTCATCGTGCAGTCGCGGATCACGATGTTTTCGCACGGCACGCCCACCCGCCGGCCGTCGTCGTTGCGGCCGCTTTTGATCGCGATGCAGTCGTCGCCGGTTTCAAACGTGCAGCCCTCGATCAACACATCGCGGCAGCACTCGGGATTGCAGCCGTCGTTGTTGGGACCGAGGGTTTTGACCGTCACGCCGCGGATGGTGACGTTGGTGCACAGCAACGGATGGATGACCCACATCGGGGCATTGGTGATCGTGACGCCCTCGATGAGCACGCCTGTGCACCGCTGCGGCTGGAGAAAATTGGGCCGCAGATAGAAGCCGTCGCCATACACGCGCTCCGCCACGGGCACCCCATCGGCCACTTGCTGTACGAGCCGGTTGCGGCCTGCCTTCTGATTCGGCGTGGCTCCCGACTTCCCCTTCCACGGCCACCATGCCTCGGCACTCGCGCCGCCGTCGAGCGTGCCTTTGCCGGTGACGGCGATGTTTTCGGCATCGAGGGCGACGATGAGCGGGGAGTAGTTCATGAACTCCATGCCCTCGAATCTCGTGAGCACGACGGGCAGATAGCGGGCGGGATCGGGATCGAAGCGGAGCGTCGCGCCGGCGTGGAGATGGAGTTCGACATTGCTCAACAGCCGCACGGGGCCCGTGATCCATTCGCCGGCCGGCACGACCACACGGCCACCGCCTGCGGCATGACAGGCGGCGATCGCGGCGGCGATCGCCACAGAGGCGTCGCCGCCGGCCACGGCACCATGCGCCGTGATCAGTACCTCGCGATCGGGAAACACCGGCCGCGTGATGGCCGCGAGAATCGCCTGCTCGCTTGCGACTTCCGCACCGTGCGTCACCTCCGCGCGGCCACCGAGCAGGGTGCCGAAAACCGCTGTGAGGATCAGAAAATGCTTCATAGCCGCAGAATGACCGCTCCCCCGCGGACCGGCAATGCAGAATTCAGCACTGCCACCTCAAGAATAAGCTTTCGCGCAGGCGAAAGCCACGACGCTCGTGCAAGCGGGCCAAGCGGCGCGCTCGCCACAAAAAAACATCCGTTACGGGATCGCGATGTCGATCGCGTTGGGGCCCGACTTGACCTCGAATTCGCCTTTGAACACCGTTTTTCTTGGCGTCACTTCACTTCCGTATTCATCGATCTTGCCGCCGGTCATGACGACGACGCGATAATGGCCCACAGGCGCGCCCGCGCGACCAGCGGCAAAATCAAGCGTGTATTTCCCGTTCTCATCGGTCTTGCCCTCAGCAGAGCGACCGCCTTGAGCGGGACGAAATTGAACCCACACATCCTTTTGAGGTTGCGCGGATTTTGTCACCACACCTTCCACAAGGTTCAGCCTGACCTCAGATGAGCAGCCGGCTGTCAGGCAGCTCGCCATAATTGCCAAGACATGCGGCTGCCACGATCCGCGTACAGCGCGATCCATCAATAGTCTCCATTTCCCTGGTTTCCCTGGTCGTCCACGTCGCCGTCGTTGATGCCGCCGAGGGTCTCCCATGTCGGGCTGTCGATGTTGCCACTCACGAATTTCACGCTTCCGTCGGCAAAGCAGCAGGTAGCGCCGAAGCCGGTGTGCAGGCTGCCCGGGCTGTATTTATAGGTGCCGTTGATCAGCCAGCGTGACGTGGTCGTGATGTTTGCCAGATGCTGATTCGGCCACTGGGTGTTGTAGGTGCCAGCCCACACCGCTGCCCGATGGAATTCGCCCGACGCGGGAGACGACGATTGGGCTTGGGCCGCGATGCCGTCGCGTTCGACGAAGAGGAGCGTGTGCGCCGTGCCATCGACAATCTCAGAGATTTTTGTCTTCGAACCTCCGCCGAAAACGCCTTTGCGTCGGCCGGCTTTGGCACCGTCGGCGGGAATGTTTGCATTCGGGCGGAACATGAAGTCGAGCGGAGTGCCGCCCAACGAGGTAGCGTCGTCGGCGCCGCTATACCCAGCCACGCCGACATAATTGAGCTTTGCAACATGGTCGGCGCTGCTGATCGTGCGATTGATAGAGGGCATCACGTCCGAAGGGCACATGTAATGCGGGATGGGCGTGGAGACGATTCTCTTGGGAGCCGAGTCGGCCCAATCGTAGTGCGGAAACACTTTCCCGCTCGCCGATTTGAGCACCGACAGGGCATCGTAGAGAGGGTTTTGGTCGCCGTAGGGCAAAATCATGGCCGCCCAGCCGAGATTTTTCGAGCCTCGGTTGGAGGCCGCTGTGTCGGTCTGGCCTGCGACATAGACCGTTCCTGGGGGAAAGGCTTTCCGCGCAGATTCGTGCAACAGCGTGGCCAGGCCGATCTGCTTGGCGTGGTTGATGCAGCTCGAGCGCCGAGCCGATTCACGGGCCGACTGCACCGCGGGCAAGAGCAGACCCACGAGCACGCCGATGATGGCGATCACAACGAGCAACTCCACGAGGGTGAACCCTCGTGCCGCCCGACGGTCAGATGCAGATGTCTTCATGGCAAATCTCCTGATGACCTTTGTGATCGTTCGCCCGCCCCCGCCTTCACCAGACGCTTTCGCCATTTCTTCTGCCCATTTCCGACGATAGCGCCGGGACGCGTCGAGAGATAGTCGTAGCCGAGTTTGTCGTTCGCGGCGGCGAGGGCCGCGAAACTGTCGTAGGTGACGCCGTCTTTGCCGGGAAAAATCGGACGGCCGGTGCTGAGATCGTAAAACCGGGCCCAAAACACTTCGGCGGATGCATCGTCGGCGACGTAGAGCGTGCGGCCGTCGCGTTTCACACGCGACAGCCCCTCGAGCTTTGCGGAGTCAAGCCAGGCCAGCCCGGCCTCGATGCTCGCGACGACATCGGCCGACGGCTGCGGGATGCTCATCAGAAAGCGGACGATGCCGCCGCTCTCGATCCCGCTCAATGAAGCGGGCTCGTAGGCCCGCGCGGCTGCTGGCGCGAGCGTCAGCGGATCGTGCTGCGCACACCAGGCTGTCTTGCGGCTCCCGATCTCGACCTGACACCGAACAACGCAGCCTATGCCGCGATCGAGTGCTTCACCGACCCGGCCCCGGAGCTGCTCCGTGATGCAGCGAAACCGAGGCTCGCCCGCCTGCACGGCCTGAAGCAGGTACAAAATACGGTCTGTCGCGCCGTCATTGAACGTGATGTTGTCGTGGTAGCCGCCCTGGAGGGGATAGACCTGCGGCCAGCCCCCATTGGGATATTGGGCGTCGAGAATGAACGCGAGCCCACGATTCACCGCCGCCCGGCAATCGTCCCGTTCCGTTGCCTCCCAGACCCGGACCAGAAACTCGATTTCGGTGACCGTGGCGCCGTTGTCAAACGTGGCCTGATACCGCGGCTTCTTGCCGGGGTCACTCTGCGAGGTCCACTGCATGCCGATCTGGCGAGGGCCCTTGGAGTAGCCGAGTTTTTTGGACCATCCGCCCGCCGGGGTCTGGAAAGAAAGCACCGCGGCGGTGAGCTGGGCCGCCTCTGAACCTGCGAACCAGGCATCGGCGGCATCGAGATCAGGCCCAAAGTCCCCTCCAGAAGGGGCTCTTGCCGGATGGTCGAGCCCGGCGTGCTCGCATTCCGCTTCGAGCGCGGCTGCGTCGGCGGCGGCACGTGACGAGGAGCGATCGAGATACTCCTGCCAGGCTGTCGCCTCGGCAGGTGGCAGGGAAGCGAGGCGGGAGGGGCTCAGCTCATCGCCGCGGCCCACGGCGCAGACGGCGACCGCAGCCACGAGCGTGGGAAGAAGCAGCGAAGTGATTTCAGCAGCGTGCCGCACGAGATAGTCCTCACCCGACCTCATGCTGGAAGTTTAAAAATGTGGTTGGGGAGCCGGTATGCGGTTTTCGGCACACGTACTGTGCATTCGGCCATCACCCAGGCTGCCGGGGGGCCGATCCGAAAGCCCGCGACGCGAGCGTAAAAAAGTGGCGACGGCGCTCC
>JAIXPT010000286.1 GCA_027486095.1 Planctomycetaceae bacterium
ACGCCTTCCCCTTTCGAGACGAGAATCGCAAACGCGACGCCTACTGGCGCGACGTGGGCACCGTCGATGCCTACTTCGAGGCCAACATGGACCTCATCGAAGTCGATCCGGAGCTCAACCTCTACGACGAGCAATGGCCGATCCGCACCCACCATCCGGCCTACCCGCCGCCGAAGTTCGTGTTCGCCGGCGAGGGGCCGGAGGCGCGGCGCGGCGAGGCCACCGACAGCCTCGTCTGCCCGGGGGCGATTCTCTCCGGCGGCCGGGCCACGCGGTCGATCATCGGGCCCGGCGTGCGGGTGAACAGCTTCGCCAAAATCGAAGACAGCATCCTCTTCGAAGGGGTCGATATCGGCCGGCACGCCCGGGTGCGGCGGGCGATCATCGACAAAGGCGTGCGGGTGCCCGCCGGCCTGTGGATCGGCTTCGACCCCGACGAGGATGCCGCCCGGGGCTTGACGGTTTCGCCGCAAGGCGTGACCGTGGTGCCGAAGGGCCATCAGTTCGAGGCCCGGGCCCCTGCGTTGATCTCCTGACCACCGGCGAGTTCCATGCCGAAGCGCAATCTCCTGCTCCTCACGCTGATTACGGCCGTGTCGCTCGTGGCCTGGCTGGCCCGCGACCACGGCAGGCAGGCGCGACAGGTCGGGGAAGTGCTCGGCGCGATCGAGCGCTCGTATCTCGAGCCGGTCGATGCCGACCAGCTCGCGACGGCGGCGCTCGAAGGAATCGTATCGCGGCTCGACGAGCACTCGGCGGTCGTGGCTGGTGCCGCCCGCAGTGAACTTGAAGCAGCGCTCGATCAGGAGTTCGGCGGCGTCGGCCTGGAGCTCGTGGCGGCGACCGAGGGTGTGATCGTGCACCTGCCCGTGGTCGGCGGACCGGCCTGGCGGGCTGGCGTGCGGGCGGGCGATGTGATCGTGGCGATCGACGGCGCCGACGCGCGGGGCATGTCGGTGCGGGATGCGGTCGCGGTGTTGCGAGGCGACATCGGCTCGGCTGTCGCGGTGGGGCTCAAGCGACCGGCGGCCGGGCCGGATATCGACGGCGCCGGTCCCACGGATGACCGCCGCACCGTGACGCTCGTGCGCGAGGTCGTGCGCACCGACAGCGTGCTCGGCGACCGGCGGCGGTTGGACGGCTCCTGGGACTGGTTCGTCGAAGGGGAGTCGGGCATCGGTCTCGTGCGGATCACCTCTTTCGGCGATCGGACAGTCGGTGAGCTCGACGCCGCGCTGACGGCGATCGCCGCTGCCCCCGGCCTGCGCGGGCTCGTCATCGATCTGCGCGGCAACCCGGGCGGCCTGCTTGGCGCGGCGATCGACGTGTGTGATCGCTTTCTCGACGACGGTGTGATCGTGTCTACACGTCGCCGGGGCCCACGCGAGGCCGCTGTCGTGGAGCCGCGCCGGGCGACTCCTGGCGTGGTGCTCGCCGGCATCCCGATCGTGGTGTTGATCGACGGGCTGACGGCGAGCGCGGCGGAAATCGTCGCCGCATGCCTGCAGGACCATGGCCGGGCCGTGGTCGTCGGCAGTCGTTCGTTCGGCAAGGGCACCGTGCAGTCGATCCTGCCGCTCTCGGATGGCCGCCGGCTGCTCAAGCTCACCACTGCGGAATATCTGCGGCCTGGCGACGCGGGCATTCATCGCCGCCACGCGGCGGCGGGGTGGGGCGTGGCGCCGGATGTCGGCCACGAGATCGACCTCACGGGGCAGACGCTGGCCGCGCTCGAGGCATGGCGCCGGCAGCGGGAGGCGGGCTCCGGGGCGAGCGGACAGGCCTCGGCCGCCGATCTGCCACGAAACGTCGATCCCGCACTCGCGCGAGCCCTCGAGGTCTTTCCGCTACCCGGCCCCGATCTCCGCCGCCAGGAAGAAACTGCCGGCGACGCAGACGAGGCCGTTGCGGCCGGCGATGCGGCGGGCCCGGGCGACGGCCGCGGCGGGTGAGGCCGCGGCCTCGGCCGCCGGCAGGCCGGCTCTGCGGCAGGCCGCCTGCAGGCGATCGACCGTCGCAGCCCGCGGGTTGGTGGCATAGCGCGTCACGATCACACGATCGAAGTGGCCGGCTGCGACGGCGAGCATGCGTTCGATCTGTTTGTCGGCACTTGCCGCGAACACGAGCACGCGCGGCGTGTGCGCGGCGAGGGCCCCGGCGAGCGTGGCCATGAGCGCTTCCATCGAGGCGACGTTGTGGGCGGCATCCACGACCACGAGCGGCGTGCGCGACACCACCTCGATGCGGGCCGGAAGCACCGCCCGGCGGAGTCCGGCGGCGATCGCCTGCTCGGGAATACGATGGCCGCGCTCGTCGAGCCAACGTGCGGCGACCACGGCGAGCGCGGCGTTGTCGGCCTGGTGACGCCCCGCCATGCCGAGCGCATAGGTGCTGTCGGCCTCGGCGGTGCCGCGGAGCGTCGCCGGCAGCTGGATTCGCACGACGCTGCTCCCCAGCGGCGGCTGCCGCCCGGCGGCCGTGTCGGGGCTGGCCGCCGAGAAATCCCGCCCAAGTTCGCGGAGCGGCGCCCGGCGCCTTGCGGCGGTCGCCCGGATCACGCGCCGGGCCGACGGGTGGGTGGCGCCGCTGACCACCGGCACGCCCCGCTTGATGATCCCCGCCTTCTCGGCGGCGATCTTGGCGACCGTGTTGCCGAGCAGGGCCATGTGGTCGAGGCTGATGCTCGTGATCACCGAAAGCAAGGGCCGCGACACATTCGTGGCGTCGAGCCGGCCGCCGAGGCCCGTCTCCAGCACGGCGAAATCGACCTGCGATCGGGCGAAGTGCAGAAACGCCACGGCCGTCAGCACCTCGAACCACGTCGGGCCGCGGGTGCCGCGCCGGGCCGCTTCGCGATCGAGCCGCTCCACGACGGGCACGACCGTGGCAAACGCGGCCCCGAGCGCCGCGGCCGAGATCGGCGTTCCGTCGATG
Source organism: Planctomycetaceae bacterium (assembly GCA_027486095.1). Classification (GTDB taxonomy): domain Bacteria; phylum Planctomycetota; class Planctomycetia; order Pirellulales; family UBA1268; genus RGVT01. The sequence goes on from JAIXPT010000286.1 coordinate 2,935, forward strand.
CCGATCCGTTCTTCGAGCGCATGCACGTGGGGGGAGAGATAGCGGCCCACGCGGTATCCTGCAGCCTCGAGGATGCCCGCGATCATGGTGACGGTCGATCCCTTGCCCTTCGTGCCGGCCACGTGCACGACGGCCACCGATTCGTGTGGCGAACCGACCGCGGCGAGCAGCCGGCGCATGCGGGCCAGGGCGAAGGTGCCCGGGGCCGGCGGCACGCGCTCGTAGTTCAGCCGGCGATCGAGCCAGGCCAAGGCCTCGCGGCGCGAGAGAGGGGCATCTGCTTGCCGCTTCGGCTTCATTCTGCGCAGTCTTCCAGGGCCGCTTGGCTGTCTACGACGAGTGTATCCACCGCCCCGATAAAGCGGGCTTGACCGCTGTTTCCCGATCCCAGACCTTCCCGCCCCGTTCCCTCTCCGGGGCCGCCATGCGATCTGTCAATATCATGAGATTCGTTTCCGGAGCATGCCGCGGCGTGCTGCCGGCCGTGATCGCCGCCGCACTGGCGGCACGCGCTCATGCCGAGCCCCCCGCAGCCGATCCATTGCCCGCTCCGGCGGCTGCTTTGCCGGCGGTCGGGGACCCTCCGGCGATGTATATCCCAGACCCCGTGGCCCCCGAGGGTTTTCCGGGCTTCACGCCCTTCAATGCGGCCGACCGCCTCCCCGACTGGCCGCGCTGGTTTGCCGGCGCGAGCGGACTCGTGATGACTCGCTCCCTGCCGAACGGCACCGCCACGATGCTGCCCGCCGGTGGCACGCAGCTGATCACGACCGACGGCGGACTATCGTGGCCCGGGGGCGTCGATCTGCATCTCGGCCGATGGTTCGGGGAGCGGCAGCACCATGGGCTCGAATTCATCTATTGGGGCGTGTTCGGCCTCGATGGGCAGGCCACCGCCGCCGCGCCGGGCATCACGGCGATCCCGCAAGCGAGCGGGGCGACCGTCGGCGGGGTGCCGGCGACCGATTTTCTCACGAATGCCACGAGCCAGCAGATCAGCCGCGCCGATCTCGTCAACGACATCGAGATCAACTACCTCTACTCACTCTGGGAGCGGCCCGAATTTCTGTCGAGCGATCCGGCGAGCCCCACCCGCCCGGTGAGCCTGATCTGGCTGGCCGGCTTCCGCTTCTTTCAGCTGCAAGACGTGCTCACGCTCTCGACGTTTTCGCCGACGACAGGCAGCCCGCTCGATTTCCAGACCGCGACCAACAACAACCTCTACGGCGGCCAGCTGGGTGCGAAATTCGACTGGCGATTCGCCCCGCGGCTGCGGTTTTCGGCCGTGCCCAAGTTTCTCATGGCGGGCAACTCGATCACCAACACCTCGACGCTCGCGACGGCCGGCGGCACGTTTGCGAACTTCGCGGGCGGCAGCCCGGTGGCGGTGCACTCGACGCTCGGGGCGTTTTCGTGGCTCGGTTCGATCGATGCGGCCGTGGCCTGGGACGTGACGAAGCACTGGAGCCTGTGGCTCGGCTACCGCGTGGTGGGCGTGGGCAACATCGCCCAGGCCGATCAGCAGTGGCCTGCCGACATCACCACTGCCGGCGATCTCTCGGGCATCACCGGCGGCTCGAGCACGATCGTGCAGGGCGGCTTCGCCGGCTTTCAGGGACGTTACTGACTTCAGGCGAACATGAGCCTCCGGCTCATGTTCGCCTTGCCGGCCTCCGCCGGCTGGTGCCAACCCGGCCCTCCGGGCCTGGCGATTCCTAGGTATGACAGACTGAAGTCCGTCCTACCTTCGCTGCCAGCGGATCGCGTTTTCGAGAAGCCGCAGCATGTGGTCGTTTTTCCACACCGGAAACGTCTCGTGCCCCGGGCGGATGTAGACGACCTTCCCCGCCCCCACCCGCCAGGCCATCACGCTCCGAAACCGCTCACCCGCTTCCCATGTTTCCTCGGCCACGAGCGCGTCGGGCTCCGGCACGTGGTACGGCTCGTCATACATCTCGGTCTGGGGGAGCGTGAACTCGGCCGGCAGGCCGGCGGCCAGCGGATGATCCCCTGCGAGCACCTTCACCGTGCTCGGCTTCCCGTCGTTGCGAAACCTGGGAAAGATGCAGCCCGGCAGGTGCAGCGTGACGGCGACCGTGCCATCGGGCTTCTTGGCAACGTCGGTGGCGGGGGTAAACCGGGCGTCTCGGGCCGGCACCTTCCGCAGGCCGGGCACCTCGGTGATCACGAGCTTGCCCTCCGGCACGTCGGCGAACTGCCGCCGCACGTCCTCGCGGGCCCGCTCGTCCATGAGTTCGGTGAACGGCCGGGCCCAGTGGGCCGAGTGGAGGCCCACATACATCGTGCGGCCGGCCCGCACCCGCTCCACGATCTGCCGCGCCTTCTCCACCGGCACGTCGTGATTGCGGCGGTGGCTCCACCACACGATCACCTCAGCCCAGTCGAGGATCTCGGGCGCAAGCCCCTGCTCGGCATCGTCGAGCGCCACCGACCGCACCTCGATCCCGGGCCGGCCGGAGAGCCGCGCAGCGATCTCGTTGCCGAGGAAGGTGTCGTAGGCCTGCTTCTGCTCGGGCTGCCGCTCGTCCCAGATGACGACACGGATCGGGGCAGGCTCGGCGGAGTCTGCGCGCGTGGTAGCGAGACTGGATGCGACCACCAGCAGTGAGAGCATGATCGATCTCATTGCTTCTGTTCCCTCGGGATATCAAAGTCGAAGGTCGTGGTGCCGCCCTTGGGCTCGAGCACGAGCGTCGTCGTGTAGTCGGTGAACCACATCACGGGAAATTCCACCTTGGGATTCGGGGCGGGGCCGCCCGTCATGATCGCCACGAGTGGGCCCTCGAGGGCTCCTTTGCTCCCCTGCGTGGCCGTCGTGTAGCGGCCGTCCTTGATCGCCGCGTAGCCCACCGGCCCGCTGTTGCCCCGCGCGGTATCGGCCTCGAAGCGGATCAGGCCGCTCGGCACAGGTTTTCCGTCGAACGTGACCGTCCCTTCGATCTGGTAGCGAGTGGGCCCGGGCGGCCGGCACCCTGCAAGCGCCGCGACGATGGCGAGCATGAGCAACGCGGCGTGGCGAAGCACGGCTACTGGTCTCCGCTGATCGCCAGGCCATCGGCGCGGTGCGAAAGCCGCTGGTAGGTGCCGAGGGGGCTCGTGGCCGACTGGATGTTTTCACTGATAAATCGCACCGCGCCGTCGCACATCACGAAATTCGCGCCGCCGGGGTGCTGGCTGCCAAAGCCGTCGCACTCACCGATGCCGCCGTTGGCGTTCTGGATGACGGCATCGGAAAACTGGCTGTTCAAAGGGTGGCCGGCGTCGCACGGCCGGACGACCAGTTCGTCATACTTGAGCTGCTGTGGCACAGCCGGCCAGACGCCGGCGGACTGGCCGGCCATGTCACCGCCCGGCTGCTGGTTCCAACCGCGCTGCCGCGTGCTGACCTCCCCAACCAAGAATGTCTTACTCGTGCCGTCAGTGATGTCTTTGATGGCTATTTTCGACGCGTGGTAGAGCACCCCTGATGGATTCGGGTATGGACTTCCGTACCGCTGGCCCCCGACGCCGTGGTAGGTGCTCGAGGTGTCGGTCAAGCCGAAGTTGCCGACATAGTTCGACGGCCCCATGTCTTTGAACAGCCCCGTCGTCTTCAGCCCGTCCGAGGGGCAGGCATACACGGGCAGGGGCTGAGCACTCGCGGCAGTGGACGAAGAAACGAGTGTTTTCATCGCGACCGATGCCACGGGAACGCCGAACGTGGGTGATGCGTTGGGGCTAAAGACCAAGCGGTCGAACACGTCCGACTGTTCGATGTTCGGCAAAATCATCGCGCCCCATGCTGGCTGGCCGCCCGTAAATCTCCATGTGAGAAAGGAACTCGTGGCCGCCACCTCCGTCATCATGGTACCGCCGGTGATCAGGATGCCGGCTGGGAAGTTTTTGTTTGCACTCTGATAGCTGTGCATCGCGAGCCCGATCTGCTTGAGCTTGTTGCTGCACGCGCTCCGCCGGCCGGCCTCGCGCGTCGCCTGCACGGCCGGCAGAAGGAGCGCGATCATCACACCGATGATCGCGATCACCACGAGCAGCTCGATCAGCGTAAAGCCTGGGCGGCGGGGCATGGCGAAATTCTCCCACCGCCTAACTTAGTCACTGCTCCTCCCGCCGAAGATGAGCTTTTTGGCACCGACCGTCGGTCAGCCCGGCAGGAAGAGCTCGGCCGGCGAGAGGGCGGCCTGCGGCGCGGCTAGCGGCCGCACGAACTGGTCGCCGCGGTGCGTGGAGCGGCTTTCGTAACCGCCCGCCCGCGGCTCGCGCAGCACGACCACTGCCCGGCTCACGAGATCGACCACCCAGTAGTCGGCGATGCCGGCGGCGGCGTAGAGGCTGGCCTTCACGGTCGTGTCGAATTCCAGGCTCGTGTCGGCCACCTCGATCAAGAGCGATACCTCCTCCGGCAGCGGTCGGCGGTCGGCGTAGCGGCGGAGCGCCACCCACGCGATGTCAGGCTGCGGCGCGCTTTCCGAGCCCGGGATGGCCAGAGGGTTTTGCACCCGCACGAGCGTGGTGGCGGAGTCGATCGCGAGCACGCTCCAGCGAACCAGCCAATCCACGGCATCGGCATGGCGATCTCCGATCGGCGACATCATGTGCAGCCCTCCTTCGATGAGCTCCAGCGACTGCGACTTCGCCGGATCGAAAACGCCGGCGGCGATCATCCTGTCGTACATCGCAAGCGTGATCGGCCCCGGCTGCGGAAAGGCAGCCGGGGCTGCCATAGCGGGAGATGGCGATGAAGCCGGCAAAACTGGAAGCGGCCGATCGACGATGCTCATGATGCACGTGGTCGCGGAGGGTCGAGTGAGCGGGCCAGGAGAGTCCGTGAAACGACGCCGACAGTGTACAGGCGTCTGGGCTATCCGATTGACTCCACCGACCACAACCTGTAGTGTTTGGGAGTGGCAGAGGATTATCCCCGGACAATCCTGGACTTCGAAAGGCGATTCTCTTCCGAGAAAGCCTGCCGGGATTACCTGTCATATCTTCGCTGGCCTGCCGGATTCGAATGCCCGCGGTGCGGGTGCCCGG
>JAIXPT010000305.1 GCA_027486095.1 Planctomycetaceae bacterium
ACCGCGGCAGCGCCCGCCGCCGACGGGCCCGCCGGCCGGAAGCCGTCGGCCGCAGCGTGGCTCGACTTCGCCTTGCGGATCAGAGCCCGGATGAGCTGATCCTTCCGCATCGAGTGCCACCCGGCCACGCCGTGCTGCTTGGCCAGCCGGGCGAGGTCGCGGACGGGCTTCTCTTTGAGATTCGCCACGGTCACGGGGGCATCCTCGGGGTGGAGACGGGCGAGCAGGCCGTTGATAGCCTTCTAGCAACGGTATCGAGGACCGCCCGAAAACGCAAATCATCCACCACCCCATAGGGTGGTTTTGCCGCTGTTTTTCAGCCAAGTCTTGCGTTTTCGACCGCGTGCCTGCCGGGGCGGCGGGCGGTCAATCGCCGCGGAGTTTCAAGCCCCGCTCGGTGAGCTTCTCCCGCACTTCGTTGAGGCTCGTGACGCCGAAGTTCTTGCACTCCATCAGATCTTCGCCGGTGCGCCGCACGAGCTCGCCGATCGTCATGATGCCCAGTTTCGTGGTGCATTTACGGGCCCGTACGGAAAGATTGAGCTCGGAAATCGGCTGCGAATAGATCTCCTGCTCGTCGGCCGACGGCTCCACCACCTCCACGGCGGCTTCCTCCACGGCCGCGGGCGCCGCCATCTGGCCGAGCGAGAGTCCCTTGCTGGCGAGCATCTCCTTGATCTCGACGAGGCTGGTCTCGCCGAAGTTCTTGCTCTCGAGCAGCTCGGCCTCGGTGGTGCGGGCCAGATCGCCGAGGGTCATGATGCCCATCTTCTGCAGGCAGTTGCGACTGCGCACGGAGAGCTCGAAATCGCTGACCGGCAAGGTCATGACCTGGTCGAGACGGTCACGGGTGCGCGATTCCTGCTCGCCGAGCTTCAGATCGCCGGAGGCCGACGAGTCTTTGAGAAACAGCCGGGCGCGGGGATGGTCTGGAAAGGCGTCGAGCACGCGCTTGTAGCAGCGCTCCGCGGCCGGAAAGTCGTCGTCGTCTTCGAACAACAGCCCGAGATTGATGAGCGCGCCCACGGTGCCGGGGTAGCGTTTCAGCGAGCGTTCGTAGCAGCCTTTCGCATCGGCGTCGTTGCCGAGCCGATCGTTGATCACGCCCATCGCGAACAAGGCCGACGGATTGCCGGGGTCGATCGCCAGGGCTTTGTCGAGGGCGGCCACGGTGTCGCCGATGGCCGCGCCTTCGTCGGCCAGCATCGAGCCCTTCAAGGCCCAGTACTCGGCCGAGGCTTCCCGATTGGGGAGTTTTTCGAGCAACGCGGCGGCGTCGCCAGCTCGGCCCGCGGCCCGCAGCACGTCGGCGATCGCCACGCCGCAGGTCGCGGCATCGTAGCCCGCCTTCTGGGCGGCCTCGAACGCCTCGCGGGCTTTCTCCACATGGGCCACGTCGCTGGCCGCGAGCGCGGCATGGGCACACCCCTGGTAGAACCGCGCAAGCGCGCCACCGTCTCCCGATCGCAACGTCTCCAAGGCCTGGTGCGACCGGCCGAGCAGGTGCTGGCACACGCCGAGCCGCACCGCAGCCGCGGGGCTGCGTTCACCGGCCTCTTCGAGTTCCTGCACCGCCCCGCGCAGATCGCGGTGGGCCGCCGGGTCGGAGCCCAGGGCTTCGAGCAGGTTTTTGATGTCGGCCGGACCGAAGGCGCCGGTGCCGGTGACAAGATCGCGGACGTCGAGTGTGGCTGGAGAAATCATTCGCAGGGCCTCGCGGAGGGTGGTCGTGCAAGCCAGCGGCGGGAGTCGAACCCGCAACCCCCGCATTACGAATGCGGTGCTCTGCCAATTGAAGCTACGCTGGCGCTGGCATCCGACCGCGGAAAAGCCGGCCGGAACCCCGAAAAATAGGGCACGAAACGGGGCAGCGTCAAGGGACGGCCCGCTGCCATGCGGAGAAACCGGCGGGGGAAACAAAAAAGTGGGGCCTCTGACCCGGCAGGAGCATCCTGCCATGGGCATGCGGGTCAGGGGCAAGACGACCGCACGCCCGAACGAGGTCGGAGGCCCCACCTTGTGTGCGGGTGGGTGTCGGGTCGTGTCCCCGACGGCTATCGTGAGGTGCACGGCCCGTGCCGAAGCGATCTTTATTTTGGAGGCGGTGTTTTCCGGTGAAACCGGCCCGCACGAGAGGGCCTGCCACACCGGTGCCGCAAAATGCCGTTCGATTTCGCACGTCGGGCGCGGCAATTTGCGGCGCCTCGCCTGCACCAGCCGCGGTGCCGGTATCATTCCCGCGGGCTCGCGGCCGCGAGCACCGTCAGGAGCACCGCCCATGACCCCGCGTCTTCCCGCCCTCATCGGCCCCCATCACTGCGGCCCGGGCCAGCCGCTCGTGGTGATCGCGGGGCCGTGTGTCATCGAAACCGAGTCGCTCTGCCTCCAGATCGCCGAGACGCTCGCCGCCCTCGCGCGGCGGCTGCCGATCCAGGTGATCTTCAAGGCCTCGTTCGACAAGGCAAACCGCACGAGTGCGGGCGCGTTTCGCGGGGTCGGCCTCGAGGAGGGCCTGGCCATCCTCGGCAGGGTGCGGCAGGCCACCGGCTTGCCCGTGACGACCGACATCCATCTTCCGGAGCAGGCGGCCGCGGTCGGCAGCGTCTGCGACCTCATCCAGATCCCTGCGTTTCTCTGCCGCCAGACCGACCTGCTCCTGGCGGCCGCCGCGACCGGCCGGGCGGTCAATGTGAAAAAGGGGCAGTTCCTCGCCCCCGCCGACATGAAGCATCCGATCGCCAAGCTGCTCGCGGGGGGATGCCAGGATATCTGCCTCTGCGAGCGGGGCACGTTCTTCGGCTACGGCCGCCTCGTCAACGACTTCGCCGGCCTGATCACGATGCGGTCGTTCGGCGTGCCAGTGATCTTCGATGCGACGCACTCGGTGCAGCAGCCGGCCAGCCTCGGCGGCGCGACCGGCGGCGATCGCGCCCTCGTCGAGCCGCTCGCGCGGGCGGCCGCGGCGGTGGGAATCGACGGGGTGTTTTTCGAGACGCATCCCGACCCCGACACGAGCCCGAGTGATGGCCCGAACATGGTGCCCCTCGACGCGCTCGAGGGGGTGCTCGAGCGGGTGCTGCGGATGCACGCGGCGCGGCGGGCCTGCGACCCGGAGCCGGGGCCCGCCGTATGAGCAGCCACGCGGGGAGTCGGCATTCGAGCGCGGCAGTGATGGCCGCTCTGGCAGCGGCCGCATTGGTGGTGGTCACGGCGGGCTGCGGCGGCCAGGGCGGGCCCTCCACGCCACGCTTCGGCGTCAACGCGGCCGCGGCGCCCCGGCCGGTGCAGGCCATGCCCGAGGGCGTGCGGCAGCAGCTGCTCGACGGCGCGATGACGGTGCTCGGCAGGCTCGATGGCTACGACGAGGCATCGGCCTTCGCGCAGGTGTTCGATCGGCTCAACCAATGGAGCCACGGCCTCGTGCTGGCGGGCGACGACGCCGGCCATCCGTGGAAGCTCGATCCGCTCTACGCCACGCTCCCCCCGACGCTCGCCGCCGGGGCCACGCCCGAGGCGCTCGGCAGCGCCGTCTTCGACGCCGCCGACGACGTGGCGGCGCTCCGCGATCAACGGTGGCTCGCCGACATCGCCGCCACCGCACGGGGCGACGCCATCGACGACGTGGCGGTGGCGGGCAATCTGTTCGCCTGGACGGTGCGTTCGCTGGCCATCGTCAGCGACCCGCCGCCCGTGCCGACTGACGACAATCCTGGCACGCGCTGGTTTTCCATCGGCGAGGTGCTGCTTTCCGGCCGCGCGAGCGGCGCCCAGCGGGCTTGGATTTTCCTCGAACTGCTCCGCCATGCCGGCCTCGACGGCGTGATGCTCGCCACGGGCGATGCGGCGGCGGGCGGCCTCAGGCCGTGGCTGCCGGGGGTGATCTCCGGCGGCGAGTGCCACCTGTTCGAGCCGACCTACGGGCTCGCGGTGCCCGGGCCGGGTGGCGTTGGCGTGGCCACCGCGCGGCAGGCTGCTGCCGACCCGGCGATCCTGCGCGGCCTGTCGCTGCCCGATCGCCCCTATCCGGTGCAGGCGGCCGACATGGCCACGCTCTCGGTGCTCGTGCCCGCCGCGCCGCTGAATCTCGCCCGCCGCATGCACCTGCTCGATGGGCAGCTTGCCGGCAGCGGCCGCATCGACCTCGCGATCGCAGCGAGCGCGCTCGGCACCGCCGCGCTGGCCACGCTGCCCGGCACGGCCGACGCCGGGCGGGTGCGGCTTTGGGAATTCCCCTGGGAGACGCTGCGCCGGCGCCGCGAATTGGCCGCCGCCGTCTCGGCCGCCGCCGCACGGGAGCTGGCCCCCCTGCTCGTTTCTCTCGAGGAGCGTGGCCCGGGTGGCCGCGACGAGCGGCGCATCGTGCGGCCGCTGTATGCGGCTCGGCTGCGCGAGTTTCGTGGAGATCTCGCCGGCCCCGACGGTGCGAAGATGGCTTACCTGCGTGCCCGGCCCTCGGCAGCCGTGATCGCCGACACGATCCGGCAGGCGCCGCCCGACCAGGCCGACGGCCTGCGCCGCCTCTACGACGCCATGAAAGAAGACGCCACCTATTGGCTCGGCGTGCTCACGCTCTCCGAGGGCGACGATGCGACGGCGGCCGACTACCTCGGCCGCATGATTCTCGATGCCGCCCCGGACAGCCGTTGGGCCGATGCCGCCCGGCTGAATCTTGCCGTGGCCGAGCAGGCTCTCGGCCACACCGACAAGGCGATCGCGCTGCTCCGCGCCGATCCATCCCCCCAACGCTTCGGCAGCCGCCTCAAGGCAGCGCAGCTGGAACAAGCACGCGGGCGTTGACACCGCACGGCAGGAAGCCCGAGGCGTGAGCCGAGAGGACGCCCCGCTCCGCAAGCCCGAGGCGTAAGCCGAGAGGACGCCCCGCTCTCAACAAGCCCCGGGCGGGAGCCCGGGGACTCCGCGTGGGAGCGGAGACCGCTCGCCATGTGGCATGGAACACGGGATCGTGCGCGACCCGGTGTCCCGTCGCTTCCGCTCCGGGCTTGTTGGGGCAGGAAGCCCGAGGCGTGAGCCGAGAGGACGCCCCGCTCCGCAAGCCCGAGGCGGGAGCCGAGAGGACGCCCGCATTCGACAGAGCTGGAGCTCCGTCGCTACGCTTTGCGGGCTTGAACGATGCGGGGCAGGCCCGCCATGTCGGGGAGCGTCGGCCCGGGCACGAGCCCCGGCACGGCGGCGAGCGCGGCCTCGGCCGCGGCGGCGACATGCGGCCCGATCTCCACGATGAGCCAGCCGCCCGGTGCGAGGCGCTCGGCGGCGGCAGCGGCCAGCCGGGCCACGATCTCTACACCGGTCGGGCCGGCCACGAGCGCGGCCTTCGGCTCGTGCAGCCGTACGTCGCGCGGCAGCGACTCGAACTCGTCGTCGCGCACGTAGGGCGGATTGCTCACGATCACGTCCCATGGGCCGGCGGCCCGCGGGTCGGCCAGGAGATCGCATTCGACAAATTCGATCTGGTCGGCCACGCCATGGCGCGCGGCGTTGTCGCGGGCCACGGCGAGCGCGGCGGGCGAGATGTCGGTGGCGGCCAGCCGGGCCGCCGGCAGATGCTTGGCGAGCGTGACGGCGATCGCGCCCGAGCCGGTGCCCACGTCGAGAATCCGCGGCGCCGCGAGCGGCTTGCAGAGGTCGATCGTGCGCACCACGAGGCCCTCCGTCTCGGGCCGCGGCACGAGCACGGCGGAGGTGACCGCGAAGGGGAGCGAAAAAAACTCGCGGCTGCCCACGAGGTAGGCCACCGGCTCTCCCTCGCCGCGCCGCTTCACGAGCCCGCGAAACCGGGCCCGCTCCGCCTCGGCCACCGGCGTGTCGAACGCGGTGTAGAGCATGATCCGCTGGCAGCCGCGCACGTGAGCCAGCAGCACCTCGGCGTCGAGCCGCGGCGATTCGCTCCCTTTCGTGGTGAGCCAGTCGGTGGTCCAGGTGAGGAGCCGCCCCACCGTCCAGATATCGTCGCTCATTGCGGCCTCCTCAGCCGGCCGCTCCCGCCGCGGGCTTGGCGGAACGTTCCATTTCGGACTTGCGCTGTTGGCGATTGAAGTGCTCGATCGCCTCGATGACGAGGCCGAGCCGGCCGGCCATCACCTGGTCGAGTGTGAAACTCTCGTTGATCCGATGGTCGGTGAGCCGGTTCTGCGGAAAGTTGTAGGTACGGATCCGTTGGCTGCGATCGCCCGAGCCGACCTGGCTTTTGCGATCGGCCGACCGTTTTTCGTGCTCGATGCGGCGTTCGTGTTCGTAGAGCCGTGTCTTGAGCACACGCAGCGCCTTGGCGAGGTTTTTGTGCTGGCTCTTTTCGTCTTGGCACTGCACGACGATGTTGGTCGCAAGGTGCGTGAGCCGCACGGCCGAGGCGGTCTTGTTCACGTGCTGCCCGCCCGGGCCGCTCGCGCAAAACAGATCTTTGCGGTAGTCGTCGGGCGAGAGCGACACCTCCACGTCTTCCGGCTCCGGCAGCACCGCCACGGTGGCGGCCGACGTGTGGATGCGGCCCTTCGTCTCGGTGTCGGGCACCCGCTGCACGCGATGCCCGCCGCTCTCGAATTGCAGCCGGCGGTAGACATTGTCGCCCGACACGCCGAGCACCAGCTCCTTGAAGCCGCCGAGCTCGGTGGGGCTGGCGTCGAGCACCTCGATCTCCCAGCCCACTTCCGCCGCGTAGCGCCGATACATTTCGTAGAGATCGCGCACGAACAGCGCCGCTTCGTCGCCGCCCGTGCCGGCCCGCAGCTCCATGATGATCCGCGCCCGGTCGGCATCCTCGTCGTCGGAGCACACGTCGAGGAGGTCGTCCCACTCCCGCTCACGGCGGGCCGCGAGGTCGGGCAGCTCGGCCTGCGCGAGCGCCTTGTACTCGGCGTCGTCGCCAACGCTCATTTCCTGGAGCTCGGCGATCTGCCGTTCGAGGGCGACAAACGCCCGATATCGGCGGGCGAGTTTCGCCAGCGTGCCGTGTTCGCGGGCCACCGCTGCCAGCCGCTGCGGCTGGGCCAGCGTCTCCGGATCGACGAGCGCGCGTTCGAGCTCTTCGAAACGGGAGAGCTTGGCTTCGAGCTGGTCGCGCATGGGTCAGGCCCGAAGGGCGAGCCTCACGAGGCGGCCGGCTCGGCCTTCTTGCCCTTCTTGAGGCTCGCGTAGCCGGCACCGGCGAACTTCGACTTGAACTTCTCGATGCGTCCGGCGGTATCGACAAACTTCAGCTTGCCGGTGAAGAACGGATGGCAGACGTTGCAGATATCGACCTTCAGCTCCGGCACGGTGCTGCGAGTGGAAAACGTGTTGCCGCAGCCGCAGCGGACGACCGTGTCGATGTAATTGGGATGAATGCCGTCTTTCATGCTCGCGTCCTTCCGTCCTGCACAGTCTCGAAAAGTTTCCGGGGAAGAATCCTAGAACATACCCGGCGGGCAGTCTGCAGGCAACGCGGGTTGTGCGAACGCCCTGGAAAACCTCGGCCCATAGGGCGTCCTCTCGGCTTACGCCTCGGGCTTGCGGGGCGGGGCGTCCTCTCGGCTCACGCCTCGGGCTTGCTTACGGCTCAACAAGCCCGGAGCGGAAGCGACGGGACACCGGGTGGCGCACGATCCCGTGTTCCATGCCGCATGGCGAGCGGTCTCCGCTGCCACGCGGAGTCCCCGGGCTCCCGCCCGGGGCTTGTTGAGAGCGGGGCATCCTCTCGGCTCACGCCTCGGGCTTCCT
>JAIXPT010000045.1 GCA_027486095.1 Planctomycetaceae bacterium
CTCCCGCAGAAATGCCCCGACCGCCGCGTTGAACGTGGCCGGGTCTTCGAGCGGCGCCATGTGGCCGCAGTGCGGCATGATCAAGAGCCGCGGCATACGGAGCACCCGCTCGGCCTGCTCCATGCAGGCTGGCGGCGTGATCGTGTCTTCGGCGCCGACGACGAGCAGCACGGGCACGGCCACCTCGCGCATCGGCTCGACCATGTCGGGCCGAGCCGCGAGGGCGGCGAGGGCGGCGGTGATCGTCGCGACCGGCGTGGCCTGGATCGTGCGGCGCAGGTATTCTTCAGTGGTGGCCCGGCCCGCGCGAGCCCGGCCGGCGTCGGATCGCGCGAGCAGATTCGGAATCATCGCCTCGGCGACGGCCTCCTGCCCCACCCGCGCGACCGTGGCCGCGAGTTTCTCCCGGCTGGCACGGGCCTCGGGGGTGTCGGCCTCGAGTTTCGTATCGACAAGCACGAGCGCCCGGACGCGGTGCGGATCCCGCACCGCCACGTGCTCCGCCACGTAGCCCCCCATCGAGAGCCCGCAGATCACCGCCGGCTCGGCCACATGAAGCGCGTCGAGGAGTGCGACGGCGTCATCGGCGAGCTGGGCGATGCTCACGGGTGGTGGCCCGGAGCTCGCGCCGAAGCCGCGCTGGTCTGGCACGATCAGCCGCACGTCGTCGGCAAGCGAATCCTGCCCCGACCACATGGCGTGGTCGAACGGAAAGCCGTGGAGCAACAGCACCGGCAGACCGCTGCCGCGGGTGTGCACCGCCAGGCTCGTGTCGGGAAGAGAGACGCGGTGCATGGTGGAGAACGGGCGGGGGGGCGTGACACGAGACAGGCTGAAGTCTGTCGTACGGGTGGGCGTGACAGGCTGAAGCCTGTCCTACGGGGAGGCTACGGGGCGGCGAGTTTTTCGAACCGGGCGAGATTCCGCTCGATCGTGCGGTTGTGCGGCTCCTGCCGCCGGGCCAGCCGCTGCGTGCGAATCGCCGCTGCGGGCCTGCCGGCCGCGGCGTGGCAGTGGGCGAGCGTGTCGAGGAAGCTCGCGTTGTCGAACGACTTCACGAGCGACAGCTTCGAGTAGCGGGTCGCCTTCTCGACATCGCCTTCAGTGTTGGCCACGAGCCAGGCATATTCGTTGTAGGCGGTCGTGTCGTCCGGCACCGCCTGGATGTCTTCCTCGAGCTGGGCGAGCGCTGCCTTGATCCGCCGGGCTGCGTCGGCCCGCTGCTCAGCGGTGTTGTCGGGCAGCGTGTAGAGCCCGATGAGCGCATCGACGTCTTTCGGATACACGGCGAGCGCCTGCTCGATGGCTCCGCGGCGGCTGGCCGCGTCGCCCCGCGCGGCGAATGCACAACTCTCGAAATAATGCATGCGGGAGCGGACCCCCCGCGGATCGCGGCCAAACTGCTCGAGCTGCAGGCCGCGGTCGCGCCGGCCTGCAGCCTGCTCGTCGGCGCCGAATATGCCGCGCAGGCAGCGGGCAGCCTCGTCGTCACGGCCGAGGTCGTGGAGCAGTTCGGCCGCCATCGTGGCGGCGAGCGCCACTTCGGAGACAGGGAGATTCGTGTCGGCAAGCAGGGCGTCGTACGATCGCTCGGCCCACTCGATGCGGCCCCATTTGGCGAGCATCACCGCGGCCTGCAGCCGCTCCAGAAAGCTGTCGAGTGCCAGGGCCGCGGAAGCCGCCGTGAATCGTTCGGTTGCTGCCGCCGTGCGGCCCCGGGCCTGTTCCGCCAGCGCGATCGCATGGGCGACGAGGGGCCGGCCGGCGGCGAGGTCGGGGACGGCGAGCACCGCCTCGACCGTCTCCGGCAGGCCGATGTCCACCGCCCAGGCGAGGGCATCGATGCATTCGGCGGCCTGACGGTCGGTGTCGTCGAGTGCCAAGGCCTCTTCGAGGAGCGTCGTCGCGGCAGCGAGCGCTTGCTCACGGCGACCGGCCGCGAGCAGCATCCGCACGTGGCAGCGCTCGAAGATCTGCAGGGTGCGGCCGACCACCACCCGCTCGTCGTCGCCGGCGTCGTCGCCCGGTTCCTGGGCGTCGTCCGCCGCCGGCCGCCGCAGGTCGTCGAGCGCGGCCCCGGCCGCCGCGAGCGCGGTGTCGCGGTCGGCCCCGCCGCCCGGGCCGGTGAAGGCGACGAGCGCCGCGAGAAACCTGGCCGCGGGTCGGGTGCTCGGCCCGAGCCCCGCCTCGATCTTGCCCCGTAGGGCGGGCCAGGCCGGATCGTCGGGCCGCCATTCCCGCGCCACGAGCGCCGCCG
The DNA here is from genome assembly GCA_027486095.1 of Planctomycetaceae bacterium. GTDB lineage: Bacteria > Planctomycetota > Planctomycetia > Pirellulales > UBA1268 > RGVT01. The sequence continues at coordinate 2,258 of JAIXPT010000045.1, forward strand.
CCACGCGCGACCCCGCCGTCGAAGGGTCGAGCCTGGTCACGCGGGCGAGCGGCTCGATGCCGGCATCGTCGTCCACCCTCAGCAGCCGGTGCATCGCCTGTACGCGGTCGTCGAAGCCGCGTCGCTTGAACCGCGCGAGGAGTTTCACCACCTCGGGAGGATCGTGTGGTGTCTCGAACGGAATCGTCTCCACGAGCCAGCGGGCGCGGAGCGCGATCTCGAGGTCGCCATTCGTCTCGGCCGCGGCGAGCAGTGCGTCGATCGCCGTCGGCCCGAGCGCCTTGAGCTCGGCCGCCGCCGCCTCGCGCCGGTGGTAGTCGTCGTCGCCGAGGCTGGCGATGAGCGTGGCGAGCTGCTCCTGGGCGCCGGTGTCGGCGGTGACACGCGGAGCCCAGAGCGCCAGGCAGGCGACCGCTGCGATGGCGATCGACGGCAGATGAAATCGGCCTGGCAACATCGCGACTCTCCCGGCGGCGGCTGGCATGCCGCCGCCATGTGCAGCCTACGACTGCCGCGTTGCCGGGGGCAAGCGGATGCTTCAGGGAGCGTCGGGCTCGATGCCGAGATCGCGAATCGTGAGCAGAGATTCGAGCGGGATGCCCCGGGCGGCGAAGGCGGCTGCGGCCCCGCTGAGCCGATCGATCACCGTCACCACCCGATCGACGACAAGCCCGAACTCCTGGGCACGATCGATCGCCAGGAGCGACGACCCGCCGGTGGTGGTCTCGTCTTCCACGATCACGCCCCGCTGGCCCGGCTCGACCGGGCCCTCGACATACCGCTTCGTGCCGTGATCCTTCGGCTCCTTGCGGATCATGAAGCCCTTGAGCGGCCGGCCCGCGACACCCGCCATGGTGACGACGGCGCCCGTGATCGGGTCGGCGCCGATCGACATCCCGCCCACGGCGTCGGGGAATCGTGCCAACGCGGCCAGCCGCGCCAGGATCGCCTGCCCGACGAGCATCGCCCCTTCCGCATCGAGCACCACCTGCTTGGCGTCGAGATAAAAGCTGGCCTCACGGCCGCTGGCCAGGCGGAAGGTGCCACGCTTGAGCGCCTTCCGGGCGACGAGATCGACGAGGCGGGCGGTGGGATCGGCGGCGGAATGTGTCATCATGGCGGGGCAGTATATCGGCAGGCCGGTTTTTGACTCGCTGCGGCACGGTTTTAAAATGGCATCCATGCCCCGCCATCGGCTTCTTCTCGGGCCAGTGTGTGCGCTCGTCGTGGTGGCGGCCGCCGCCGCACCGCTCGCGCGAGCCGCTGCCGATCAGCCGGTGCCGGCGGCGACGGTCGTCGTGCGGCTGCCGATCACGGGCACCCGCGACACGCAGGTCAAGGCGGCGATCCTCAGGCAGCTCGACGGCCTGCGGAGCCAGGCCCCCAAGCGGGGCGTGCTCGTGCTCGAGTTTCGGCAGACCGATGACGACAGTGCTCTGCCCACCGATTTCGGGCGGGCCTTCGAGTTGGCGCGGTTTCTCGGCGCCGATCGGCTCGACGGCGTGAAGACCGTCGCCTTCCTGCCCGATGGCGTGCGCGGCCACGCCGTGCTCGCGGCGCTTGCCTGCGAAGAGATCGTGATGCCGGCCGACGGCCTCTTCGGCCCGGCCAACGCCGAAGAGCCGGCCATCGACGACGCGATGCGGGCGGCCTACGCGCAGGTGGCAGCGCGCCGCCAGACCGTGCCGGCCGCCCTGGCGGTGGCGCTGCTCGATCCGGCCGCCAAGGTGCTGCGGGTGGCGACGGATGGCGGAGAGCGGCTTGTCGAGGCACGGGAGCTCGACAGAGTGAAGCGCGAGGCGGCCGTGCTCGCGGTGGATGAGGTCGGCCCCGCGCCGCTCGTGCTCACCGGCCGACGGGCCCGCGAGCTGGGGCTCGTGCGCCTGCTCGCGGCCACCCCCGCCGAACTCGCCCGCGGCCTGGGCGTCGATGAGCGGTCGCTCGCGGCGCTCGTGGCAGCGGATGGTGGCTGGAACGCCGTGCAGGTCGGGCTCGCGGGGCCGATCACGGCCGATGCGGTCGCCCGCGCGAAGCGCGGCATCGACGAGGCGGTCGGTGGCGGGGCGAACTTCGTCTGCCTGAGGATCGACAGCCCGGGCGGCGACCCCGAGCAGAGCCTGGTGCTCGCGACGTTTCTCGCCGGGCTCGACCCGGCGCGGGTGCGCACCGTGGCCTATGTGCCGCGCGAAGCCCGGGCCGACGCGGCGCTCGTGGCCCTCGCCTGCGACGAGCTCGCGATCGCTCCGACAGCCGTGCTCGGCGGCGAGGGTGCCGCCACGATCGATGGGCGCCGTTCGGAGGCGCTGGCCGTCGCGTGGCGCGAGGGTGTGGCCAAACGCCGCGGCCGCTCGTGGTCGCTGCCGGTGGCGCTGGTGGCGCCCGGCATCGTGGTGCACCGGGCGGTGCAGCCGGCGAGCGGGCGGACCGAGTATTTCAGCGACGACGAGCTGCTGCCCCGCGACGATCGAGACTCGTGGCAGCTCGGCGACGACGTCGGCGTCGGCCCGATCGAGCTCTCGGGCCGCGGCGCCGAAACGCTCGGCCTCGCGACGCACGTGATCGACGGCTTTCCGGCGCTCGCGGCCGCGTATGGCCTGCCGGGCGACGTGGCGCTCAAGGAGCCGGGCTGGGCCGACCGGCTGCTCGACGCGCTCGCGAGCCCCGGCGTGGCCTGGCTCCTGCTCCTGATCGGGGGCGCGGGCCTCTACATCGAGATGCACACCCCCGGCATCGGCCTGGGAGGATTCGTGGCGATGGTGGCCTTCATCGTCTACTTCTGGAGCCAGTATCTGCACGGCACGAGCGGCTGGCTCGAGGTGATGCTGTTTCTCGCCGGAATCTTCTGCCTGGCCGCGGAGATCTTCGTGCTCCCCGGCTTCGGCGTGCTGGGCTTGGGCGGCGGGCTGCTCGTGATCGCGTCGCTCGTGCTCGCGAGCCAGTCGTTCGTGCTGCCGACCAACGACTACCAGATCCGGCAGTTGCAGTGGTCGCTCCTCGGCATCCTCGCCGCCGCCGCGGGCGTGGCCGTCGTCGCCACGCTCGTGCGGCGCTGGCTGCCGCGGGCGCCGGGGCTCCGGCACGTGCTGCTCGAACCGCCCGCCGACGCTGCCGACGACGAGCCCTTGCCCGAGCTGATGGGCCGGGCGGGGGTCGCGACCACGCGACTGGTGCCGGCGGGCAAGGCGCGGATCGACGGACGACTTCTCGATGTGACCACCGACGGCCAGCTCGTCGAGCCCGGCGAGGCGGTGCGGGTGGTGGACGTGCGCGGCCGGCGGATCGTGGTGCGGCCCGCGGCTGACGGGACGGGTGCGCGATGACGGCGCTGGTGTGGGTGGTCGTGCTGCTCGTCGTCGGCCTGGCCGTGATGGTGCTCGAGGTGTTTCTGCCCTCCGGGGGCATCCTCGGGTTTTTGAGCCTCACGGCCATCGTCGCGGCGATCGCCACCGCATTTCTGGAACTGGGCGCGACGGCCGGGCTCGTGGTGCTTGCGGTCGCGACCGTCGTGGTGCCGACGGTACTGGCCCTGGCGTTTCGTTGGTTTCCGGAGACCCCGCTCGGCCGTCGCGTGCTGCCGCCCCCGCCCGATCCGGCCGACGTGGCGCCGTCGGCCGCGCGGCGGCGCGAGCTCGAGAAGCTCATCGGCCGCGGCGGGCAGGCCGTGAGCGAGATGCTTCCCTGGGGCGTCGTCGCCATCGACGGCATCCATGTGGAGGCCGTGAGCGACGGGGGGCCGATCGCCCGCGGCGCGGCGGTGGAGGCCGTGGGCGTGCAGGGGAGGGATCTCATCGTGACCCCCGTCCGCGCGGCCAAGCCCGCACGACCGGTGCAATCGGCACCCGAGCCGGCCATGCCCGGGGCGGCAGCGGCCGATCGCCTCTCGCCCACGCTCGAAACGTTCGAGTTCGAGCGGCTCGATCCCCCGTAAACTTGACTCGCCCCCGCCCCGGAACAAGTCTTGAGGGTCTCTCGAGATCGTTTCCGGACCCCGGAGCACCCGCATGCCCACGTTGATCGTCCTCGGCCTTGGCATCCTTGCCATGGTCTTCGTGTTCGGGCTCCTGGCCCGCTACCTGCGGCTCTGGCTGCAGTCGTATGCCTCGAGCGCCGGCATCGGCCTCTTCGATCTCGTGGCGATGAGCTTCAAGAAGGTGAACCCCACCGTCATCGTGCGCAGCAAGATCATGGCCGTGCAGGCCGGACTCGGCGACGCCACCGGCATCACGCGGCAGGCGCTCGAGGCCCACTATCTCGCCGGCGGCCGCGTGCCGCTGGTGGTGCAGGCGCTCGTCGCCGCCAACAAGGCCAAGATCAAGGAGCTCGACTGGAAGCTCGCCACGGCGATCGACCTGGCCGGCCGCAACGTGCGCGAGGCGGTGCAGACGAGCGTGTATCCGAAGGTGATCGACTGCCCCGGCAAGAACAGTGGCCGCGAGTCGCTCGACGCCGTCGCGAAGAACGGCATCCAGCTCAAGGTGCGGGCCCGCGTGACGGTGCGCACGAATCTCAACCAGCTCATCGGCGGCGCCACCGAGGAGACGATCGTGGCCCGCGTCGGCGAGGGCATCGTGTCGGCGATCGGCTCCGCCGAGCGGCACACCGACGTGCTCGAAAACCCCGACGTGATCTCGAAGACGGTGCTCGCCCGGCGGCTCGACGCCAACACGGCGTTTGAAATCGTGTCGATCGACATCGCCGACATCGACGTGGGCGCCAACATCGGCGCCCGTCTCCAGGCCGATCAGGCCGAGGCCGACACGCGCGTCGCGCGTGCCAACGCCGAAGGTCGCCGGGCGATGGCGGTGGCCAAGGAGCAGGAGATGATCGCCGGCATCGAGGAAAGCCGGGCAGCGCTCGTGGAATCGGAGGCGGAGGTGCCCAAGGCGATCGCCGATTCGCTCGCCACCGGCAGCCTCGGCATCATCGACTATTACAAGCTCCGCAACCTCCAGGCCGACACCGACATGCGGCGCACGATCGCGGGAGGCGGGACGCCGGCCCCCGTCGCGCCATGATCGGGGCGCCGGTCGCACTGCCGCTGCTGTTTGCCGCGGGCTTTGACTGGCTCGAGGCGATCCTGCCGATCCTGTTCGTCGGCTTCTGGATTCTTTCGCAGGTGTTCGCGGTGTTTCGGCGGGTGGCGGGCGGCCCGGTGCGGCCTCCCGCGCCGCGCGTGCCCGACGCCGCCCGCGAGGCCGCTCCCCCACCCCTTCCGGCCGGTCGGCCCGAGCTCGATCCGCGGGCCGAGCTCGACCAACAGATCGCCGACTTTCTCCGGCAGGTGACGGGCGAACCCCCGGCCGCCAAGCCCTCCCGCGCACCCGTCCAGCCGCCATCCCGGTCGCCACCACAGCCGCAGCGATCCGGCCCCCCGGCTCCGCGGCCCAAGCCCGTGCCGCCGGTGGCGGCTCCGGCCGCCGAGCGCCGGCAGCCGGTCGGCGAACGGCACGTGGGCACGCTCGACGTGCAGCCCTCGACCGTGGCGCGGCACGTTCACGACGCCTTCGATCATCAACTCGGGCAGCTTCACTCGGGGCTCGAAAGGCCCGCTGAGGCGGCTGCGAGCACCGAAGCGGCGCGTCGCGCGGCGGGTAGCCTCGTGATCGCCCGCGATCTCGTGGCGGCCGCGCGCAATCCGGCGACGATCCGGCAGGCGATGCTGCTCCGCGAGATCCTCGAGCGGCCTGCCGATCGGTGGTGAGCCGGCAATCCCGTTCGGCACGGCTGTCGCCGGTGGTCAGGAAGCCCGAGGCGTGAGCCGAAGGGAATGCTCGCCTCAGGAAGCCCGAGGCGTGAGCCGAAGGGAAGACGCGTGGAAAAGATCACGGAGGGATTTTTCCACGGACAGCCAGCACCGCTGGCGCTTGCGGCCGCTGCTGTCAGTCGAGCGCAGCTTGCCGCCCTTTCGCCGCTTCGCAGCGGAGACGCCGAAGGTGGGCGTGATGGGGGGACGCGGCAGACAAGCCGCCGCCGGCTTGGCGACCCCGAAATTCGCCCCTTGAGCGGCTCTCGACGGTGGTCTACAAGACCGTGAGGCCCGCGTTTTGCAGGCCGTCCGCAGCGCGTAGACGAGGGTGCCCAAGCCTCGTCTACGCGCCTGTGCGAGGCGTGTCTCCACGGACGGATTCGCCCCATGCCATCAGAGCCACTGTTGTGCCGCGTGCGCGCGATCGTGCTCGTGCTCGCCTCGGCCGGCTGCACGACGGCTCGTGCCGATGATGCCACGCCGCCCGCCACGCCGCCCGCAATCCCGAGCGTCATGCCGAGCGTTGATCGGCTCTTGCCAGCGATGGTGCGCGTAGCGGCCGACCACACCTACCTGCGCGCCGGCCCCGGCGACGACTTCTATCCCACGGAGCGGCTCGGGCAGGGCGTTGAAGTCGAGCTGTGGGCGTTCGATGCCTCGGGATATGCCGCGGTGCGCCCGGTCGCTGGCAGCTACAGCTGGATTCGTGCCGCCGACATCGACGACGAAACGGCGCTCGACGGCGGCGTGGCGGCGCCCGCGGCTGACGTGGAGGGTCGCGTCGGCGTGATCGTGGTCGATGGGGCCGTGGCCCGCATCGGATCGCAGCTCAACGACCTCCGCCACGTCGCCCAGGTGCAGCTCGAGGCCGGCGAACGGGTGCGCGTGCTCGAGGAAGTGCGCATTGCGTCGGGACGCCACGCCGGCCTCTGGGTGCGCATCGAGCCACCGGCCGGTGAGTTTCGCTGGGTGAGCCTCGCGGATCTCGCTTTGCCGCCCGCGCTCGCCGCCTTCGTGCCCCGGAGTGCTCCGGCCGATGCGAACCCCGGCGCCGCCTTCGCCGCGCTCAAGGAAGCCGGTGCGGCGGTGGCGGCTGCGGTCGAAGAGGTGCGCGACGCCACCGCGCAAACGCCGACGCCGGAGCAGGCGGCTCCGCCCGACCTCGAGCCAGTGCCACTCTCTCAGCGGCTGTTCGGTGGCTGGCTGCCGATGGGCAGCGGCGTGCTCGAAGCCACGGCCAAGCCGGCGGCGGTCGCGGTCGTGAGCGGCGGCGGCGCAGCCGCCACCGACGACTTGGCCGACATCGACCTCGCCCTTTCGCTCGCCGTGACCAACCCGCCCGACCAGATGAATCTCGCCCAGATCCGCGAGCGGCTGCGGGTGGCCGCCGCCAAGACCACGTCGCAGGCCGATCGCCTCCGGGCCGAGGCGATCGACGCCCGGCTGACACGCTTCGAGGCGATACACGGCAAATATCAGGCCCTCGCCGCGACGGCCCCGGCCGATGCGTCGCCCTTGCGGCTGGGAAGCATGTGGTCGAGCCTCTCGGCGCTCGGCACGCGGCCCGTGCGGCCGGGCGTGCTCCCCGGCGGGGGCCCTGCCGACGGCCAGCCCGCATGGACGCCGCCCTCCACGATGGAGACCACCGGGCGGCTGGCGACGGTCGTCTCGCGCCGGCCCGACGCGCCCCGCTGGGCGATCGTGGACGACCACAACACCGTGCTCGTGTTCGTGACGCCGCAGGCCGGCTTGAATCTCGCTCCGCTCGTGGGCCAGCAGGTGTCGGTGCGGGGCGCCCAGGGCTACATGCCCGAATACAAGCGGCCCTATGTCGTCGCCGCCGAAGCCCGCCCCCGCCTCGCCGCCGCCCCACAGACCAACGGCGATCTCACACGCTGAAGCGCACCGGCTTCGGGATTGCGCCCGTGCCGGCTCGCTGGACGCCAGACAGGCGATAACTTCCCACATTCGGAGCCGGCGGCACGCTGCTCCATCGCCGAGGGCGATCGCTAGTTCCGTCTCAACTGTGATGGTGCGCTCGGAGTAAGCCGCGTATCTGCCCGTCGGCTCTTCCGCATCGCACCGACCGTCTCCGCCGAAAGTTCCCTGCGCCTACGAGTTGGGGAGGCGAGGGGTTACCCCTGCCGTTGAGACGGCGTATGTGACCAGCGCAGCCATGGATGGCGCAGCGCAGGCACATCCGAGTGAGCCGTAGCCTGGAGGGCGAAGGCGAACGTCCGGCGAGACGGTACGGGGTAACCCCGAGCCGGTGTGCATGCAAAGATATGAACGTCCGGCGACGAGATATGGGGAGCCCGAAGCCGGCGCGCATGCGCGATGCCAGCTCAACGCTGCAGCGTGTCGAGCTCCTCGGTCGAGAGCCAGCGGGCAGCCAGTTCGGCCTGCACCACCTCGGGGTCGCCGGTGCGGCCGGCGTTGCGGCCGGCGGCGCGGGCGATGCCCGCGAAGGTGGCGCGGTGTTCGGGATCGGTGCGGGCCAGGCGGTCGGTGAGCCGCACGACGCCGGTCGGGTTCTGCGCGGCGGCGGTGGAGAGCGTCTCCATGAAAATGCACACCTCGGTGAGATTCATCGCGGCCGAGCGCACGATCAGCGGCTGGAGCGTTCGCGTGACGAGTTCGAGGCCCATGCCGTCCACGTCGAGGAAGGCGTCGATCCGGACGTTCTGGCGGGCGCGGCCGTCGGCCGCCGGCGGCTCGGGATGATGCCGCACCACGATCAGGCAGCCGCCGGTGAGCGGCTTCGGGGCGAGCGAGCCGGAATAGCCGCCGCGGCCGTGGTAGACGAGCAGGCTGCCGCCGCCCTGCCGTTCGCGGTGCACGAGTCGTAGGGCGCCGACGGTGCCATAGCCGTCGGAGAGCCGCCATTGCTGCGGACCGGCCGGGTCGAGCGAGAGCCGGCTGATGCCGAGCACCCGCCAGACATCCACGATGGCTTCGGGATGCACGAGCGCAAACTCGAGCAGCGCGGCATCGCACGCGAATGTCTGCACGGGGAGGCGGCGATAGAGCGTGGTCTGCCGCAGCGCCCGTTCGACAATCTGCCGAGCGGGCGCGGCCATGCGATCGAGAGGCAACGACTCGACAGCCTGCCGTTTGGCCTCGCGGCTCGACGACCCGCCGTCGTTCCAGACGGCAATGAGATTCGCGGCCGGCGCGGGCTCGTCGGCGCGCACCGAGGCGCTGCCCGCCGCGAGGAAGATGGCCCAGACCCCGATCCAATATCCACGGCATATCGGCATGACACTCCCCCCAAACCCACCGTCGCGGCCTGGCAGGGCGTGACGGTGCTGAGGAGTTTTCGGCCTGCAGACCCGGCCCGGAACAGTCATTTCCGGCTACGGCCGGCAGGGCGTGAGCGCGGGGAGTTGCCCAGCTTGCGTTGCTTGCCTCGGATCACGAAACCGGGCGTTGGCCCGGCTGCGCCGTTTCCCTACGATCGCCCGCCCCCCGACGCAGCAAAAGGATTCGGCCGATGCGGCCTCGTGACGAAATC
>JAIXPT010000095.1 GCA_027486095.1 Planctomycetaceae bacterium
CCTGTCCTCCGTACGGCAAGCGAGCCGATTGCTCCACGAGATGCGGTACGCAACCCGGAGTCCCATCGCTTCCGCTCCGGGCTTCTAGGCCAGCGGCAACCGCGTGCCGAACAGGATTGGCGTGCCGGTGCGGATCGAATGCGCCGCCCGCGATGGCGAGCCGCTGCCCTGGTGCGAGCTGCAGGTGATCACCCGCGGCGTGCCGCACGTTCTCGCTACCAGATAACGCTTAAACCAGGATACCGGGGAAGCACAGCGTCTTTGGATAACAGATCGAGCCGCTGAACAAGCGCCGTCGCCGCGAGAATCCGATCGAAGGGGTCGTTGTGGATGTCTGGAAGCGTAGCCGCCGCCATGGCGATCGTTGAATCCACAGGGATTTCGTTGATGCCATGGTGCCGCAGGGTCTCGGCGACAAATCGCTCGGGCGGCAACGGCAATTGCAGGCGGTTGCGTTTCACCAAGAGCGCGATTTCCAGGCTCGAAATCGATGACACGAAGAGCCTGCCGGCGGACTCGCGGATTGCAGCCTTTCCGCGTTTGGTGAACTGGTCCTGGTCTGATGCGAGCCAGACAAACGCATGGGTATCGAGCAACAGCATCAGCGGGCCGACTCCGGCCAGTCTTCAGCGGAAGCCGGTGCGCACGGATCTCCCAGAAACCGAGCGCCCTCGAGTTGCGGAGCCGGTTCGAGTGGATCGCGGGGCTCCCGGTGGGGCACGATGTCCACAACGGGGCGATTGTTGCGACAGATCGTCACAGGGGTCCCGGTCTTCTGCACCTCGGCGATCAGCCGGGAGAGGTGGGCTTTGGCCTCATAGGTACTCACGCTTCTCATGTCTGGATAGTATTCAATCTAGTCTGGCTAGTCAACATCGTGAACCATCTCGTGCTCAACTGCGATTGCTACAACAACGACGACCCCAATGCGGGCGCTGGCCCCGGCCAGAATGCCGACGGGTTTGGCTGCCATTACCAGAGGCCTGGCCCGAGCACCGTGTTTCGCGGCTGTCGCGCCTGGTGGAACTCCGACGACGGCTGCCCGATCTCGAGTTTTTGAAACGGGGCTCCTCACGGCTGCCGGCCAGGCGCCCTTGAGCGAGATCGCGTCCACCGTGGTCGCCCATACATCAGCCGAGAAGCGTGTCGTAGTCCGCATGGGAGCCAATCCATGTCCACACGATACGGTCGTTGTGAAAGGCTCCGACAGCGCGATGGTTACGACCGACACGAACTGACCAGAGATCCCCACCCACTTTCTTGAAGTGCAACGACGGATGAAACGCATCCTGCTGCCAGATTCGGTAGGCCTTGGTCGCGGCCGCGCGCACGTCACGGGATAATTGGCGGTATGCCCGCCAGAACTGCCGGCTGGCGACGCTCGGGATCCTCACGGCCGTCCCTCGGCCCGCTCTTCCTCGGCGAGGAGCATCTCGAGCGGCTCGGCGCGGCCCGCGGCGACGTCGGCCCGTGCTTCAGCGATGATGCCATCAAGCCGCCCTGCGGCGTGATCGGCCGCGATCTGGCGATCCCAATCGTCATCGGCGAGCGGATGAAGCATGCCCATCAACTCGCAGTATTCCTGCGGCGAAAGCCTGTCGATTGCCGCCTTGATTTCGAGAAGTGTCGTCATTGCCAGGATTGTACTTTTTTTTAGCAGCCCGCGACAACGATTGTTCTTCGTGGCTCACCGGGCCTCGCGCAGACAAGGGTCTGCCATTCACCGGCCCGGCCCCCGACCTCGGCGTTGCCTCCCGCTGAACCAGCGACCGCACGGGGCTTTCCTATCGACTCAGCCATTGAGCAAAATTACTCAGCGATTGAGTAGTTAAACATTTGGCAGGATTCACGCCCGTGCCTTTCAGTCGGAGCACCGTCGCGGAAGTGGCCGCGGGCCTGCGCTCCCGGCACACCGCGATCCAGGTCGTCATCGGGCCGCGGCAAGTCGGCAAGAGTACGGCAGCCGCCGAGATCGAAGCCCTGCTCGGCTGGCCGACACGGTCGGCCGCCGCCGACGACGCCCTGCCGCCAGGGCCGGAATGGATCGAGACGCACTGGCAGGCGGCGCGGTCGCTCCCCGGCCGGCGGGTGCTCTTGGTGCTCGACGAGATTCAAAAGGTGGTCGGCTGGAGCGGCGTGGTGAAGCGGCTCTGGGATGAGGAGACCAAAACCGGCGGCAAGGTCCGCGTTCTGCTCCTGGGGGCATCGGCGCTGCTCGTGCAGAAGGGTCTTTCGGAGAGCCTGGCCGGACGCTTCTTCCTCCACCGCTGCATGCACTGGGGATGGCAGGAATGCCGCGACGCGTTTGGCTGGACCTTGCCGCAGTGGATTTTTTTTGGCGGCTATCCCGGAGCCGCCCCCTGGGTTCGCCGCGAGGAGCAGTGGCGACGCTACGTGGCCGACAGCCTCGTGGAGACGGCCATCAGCCGCGACGTGCTCCAGATGCAAACGGTTGCGAAGCCGGCGCTCCTCCGGCACCTCTTCGGGCTGAGCGCCGCCTTTCCCGCGCAGATTCTCTCCTACAACAAGATGCTGGGCCAGCTGCACGATGCGGGCAACACGACCACGCTCGCTGGCTACCTGCAACTGCTCGGCACGGCGTTTCTCGTGTCGGGGCTCGAGCTGTACTCCGCCGGCCAGGGCCGCAAGCGGGGCAGCAGCCCCAAGTTTGTGCACTGGAACAACGCGCTGGTGTCGGCACTGGCGAGGCGGCCCTTTTCTCAGGCCCGCGCCGACGCCGCCTGGTGGGGGCGGCTCGTCGAGAATGCGGTCGGTGGCTGGCTTTTGAACAGCTTGTCGCCGACGGAATGGGAGGTCGGCTACTGGAGGAAGGCCAATGCGGAAGTGGACTTCGTTGTCAGCCGGGGCCGCGAAGCGGTGGCGATCGAGGTCAAGTCTGGCCGGCCAGGCAAACCCGATGGGATGGCCACCTTCTGCCGGACGTATCCACGGGCTCGGCCGCTGGTCATCGGGGGCAGTGGACTGCCGCTCGAGGAGTTTTTTTCGTCATCGCCCGAGCGGTGGCTCGATCAGCGCTGAGAAACCGAGTCGAGGAAACAGCATCATGAAGCGGTCCGGCCCCATCACCGCCCGGCGTTCGTATCTCCACCGACCAGCGTGAAATGAAAGGGTGTTCGATGAAACGAGCCTTTGTTCTCCTGGCCGTCGCCCTCTTCGCCGCCGTCCGTCGCGTGCTCCCTGCCGCGCGGGTGGGCGGCCCCGACACGGCCGGCGACGGCGGCGCATTCATGGACGAGTTTCTCGACCACTGCCTCCGCGGCACCAACTTCGCCACGGGAGCCCGTGGCACGCCGCTCGACTTCGTCTCGTTTCACGCCAAGGGGCAGGATCCCGAGGGCTGCGCGGCCTGCCAGGGGCCGCAGTTGGCATGCCGCAACGGCATGATGTATTCGAGCTACACCTCGGCGAGCTTTCCACGAAGGCTCGCCCTCGCGGAGCGGGTCGGCGGCTGCCGGTCGAGAGCGATGGCGAAGTGCCGCTCGACACGCTGCTCGCGGGCGGCGTCCGTGACCGGCCCGACGTGGCCGCGATCGCCAGCCGTGACGGCGACAGCCTGTGGGTGATGGCCTGGCACTACCACGACGACGACGTGCCGGGGCGGGAAGCTCGCGTGACGCTGGCGATCCCCGGCTGGAATGGCGGCCCCGTCCAGCCGACCCACTACCGGATCGACGAAGACCACTCCAACGCCTTCGCCGTGTGGAAGCGGATGGGATCACTGCAGGAGCCGACGACCGAGCAGGTGGCTGAAATGGATCGCCGCGACGGGCTCGAGGAGGCTGCGGCGCCGGAGGTGCGGCTCGATGGCAAGACGCTCGTCGTCATGTTTCCGCTGCCTCGTGCCGCCGTAAGCCTGCTCGAATGGCGGCGGTAACGCTGGCTCGCGCGACGACCGTGTTCGCGGCCGATCGCTGTTCACAGGCCGGCAGACGGCGTTTTTACCGGTAGGTGGACTACCGGTAAATGTGCGATCGGTGCTGGAAAACAGGCCTGCCACAAAGGCGTTGCTCAGCCCGGGTTTTGGTTTGACGGCAACGTGACGAGCGTTAAGTTTAACTGTAGTGGGGGCTGGGCTTTTCTCGCCTGCACAATCACCGCCCTTTGATCAGGGGTTCGCGATCTTTTTCGGAGGCAAGTCGTGATGAACTCGTGCGAGCAGTATGGCCCGTTCAGTCGCACCGTCGTGTTCATGCGGGGGTATTGCGTTTCAGCACGGCTTGTTCATGGCATCCTCGCCGCCCTTTTTGCGATGTGTGCCGCGCCGGCGCTCGCCGCCAACGGCACGTGGAGCGGGGGCGCGGGCGCCACGTGGAGCACGGGCACGACGAACTGGCTCAACCTCACGGGCACCCCGTGGGACATCACCAACGGCGGCACGAACGCGGCGATCTTCAACACTGCCAACGCCACGCCGACAGTGAGCGGCACTGTGTGGGCGAACGGTATTACGTTTGCAAACGCGGCCACGATCTCGGGCGGCGTGATCAATCTGGCCGGCACGACACCAACGATCACCAACACTGCCAGCGGCACCATCTCGTCGGTCCTCGACGGCTCTGCGGGCCTGACCAAAGCCGGCGCGGGCACGCTCGTGCTTTCGGGCTCGAATTCGTTCGGTGGCGGCGTGACGCTGACGGGCGGCCAAGTGCAGATCAACAACGCAAACGCGCTGGGCACGGGCACGTTCACGACCAACGTCGATGCTGCCACGACAATCCCGTTCAGCCTGCCGACGAGCGGCACGGTGGCCAACGCGATCACGGTCACCAGGCCCGGCGTGGCTCGCACCTACACGTTCCAGCAGAACCAGGCTGGTAACGTGACGCTTGCCGGCAACATCACCGTGGCGGCCGGCAACGCCAACAGATTCCAACTCGCCACGGGCGTGAGTTCCGGCACGTTCACGCTTACCGGCAGCAACTCGTGGGGGGCGGACCTTTTTACGGGTGCCAACATCACGTTTCGGTTCAGCGGTACGAACGCCGCGGGCGGCACCGTGTGGCGGCCCGACGCCACGACAAACTTTGTTCTCCTCGACGGAGCGGTGTTCAGGTCAACGATCGGCAACACCATCGCCTCGTATGGCATGGAAGCGTCGGGGACGGCCTCGGTGACGGGTGACGTATTCGGCGCCGGCCCATATGCGATCAACACCCCTGCCGGTGCGCAACTTTCCTTCACTGGGGTCTTACGCGGGGGAGCGACCTACAACAAAACTGGCGCCGGGACGTGGATCATGACCGCCGCTAACGATCCGCTGACGGTCAATCTTCTCGATGGGGCGTTGCGGGTCTCAGTTTTCTCAGCGCTTGGCGGCTCGTCCGGAGCGTCGTACCTGGTGCTCAACGGCGGCACGCTGCGGTATACGGGCGCCGCCACAAGCACGGCCAAGCAGTTCACGCTCGGGGCGAACGGCGGCAGCCTCGACGCCTCGGGTTCAGGGGCTGCGAACTTCACGTCGGGCTCGGCAGTGGTGTTTGCCGGCAGTGGCAATCGCACGCTCACGCTTACGGGCACCAACACCGGCGCCAACACACTCGCGGCGGCGCTCAATGACAACGGCTCCGACAAGGTGAGCCTGGTGAAGACCGGTGCCGGCATATGGGTGGTTTCCGGCTCGAATGCCTATAGCGGTGGCACAACGCTTTCGGCCGGCCAGCTCACCATCAACAGTGCAAGCGTTATCGGCACGGGCACGTTCACGATCTCGAGCGGCACGCTCGACAACGGCTCCGGTGCGGCCGTCACGCTCGCGACGAACAATCCGCAGGTGTGGAATGGCGACTTCGGGTTCGTCGGCTCAAACGCCCTCAATCTGGGCGCGGGCGCGGTAACGCTCGGCGCGAACCGCCAGGTGACGGTGACGTCGAGCACACTGACGGTTGGCGGCTCCATCGGCGACGGCGGCAGCGGCTTCGGCCTAACCAAGGCGGGCGCGGGCACGCTCGTGCTTGCGGGTTCCAACTCGTTCAGTGGCGGCGTAACGCTGACAAGCGGCCAGCTTCAGATTGCCAACGCAAGCGCCCTGGGCACAGGCACGCTCACAACGAATGTCGATGCCGATACGACGATTCCGTTCAATCTGCCGACAAGCGGCACGGTGCCCAATGCGATCACGATCACCAGGCCCGGCGTCGCGCGCACGTACACCTTTCAACAGAATCAGGCTGGTAACGTGACGCTTGCCGGCAACATCACCGTGGCGGCCGGCAACGCCAGCAGATTCCAACTCGCCACGGGTGTGAGTTCCGGCACGTTCACGCTCACCGGCAGCAACACGTTTGGGGGAGACGTGGGGACGGGAGCAAACGTCACGTTTCGGATCGGCGGCACGAATGCCGCAGGTGGCCAGGTGTGGCGGCCAGACGCTACGGCAAGCATTATCCTCCTCGACGGGGCGTCATTCAGAACGACCATTGGCAACGCGATCGCCTCGTATGGCATGGAAGCGTCGGGGACGGCCTCCGTGACGGGTGATGTGAACGCAGCGAGCGCCTCCACTCTCGCGATCAACACCCCTGCCGGTGCGCAACTCTCGTTTGCCGGCGTCGTTCGCGGCGGAGCGACCTACAACAAGACTGGCGCCGGGACGTGGATTCTGGCAAATACGTTCAACGACGCGACGAGGGCCAATCTCCTCGAAGGTACGTTGCAGGTTCCGCTGTTCTCAGCGCTTGGCGGCTCATCGGGAGCGTCGTACCTGGTGCTCAATGGTGGCACGCTGCGGTATGCGGGCGCCGCCGCAAGCACGGCCAAGCAGTTCACGCTCGGAGCGAACGGCGGCAGCCTCGATGCCTCGGGATCGGGGGCTGCAAACTTCACGTCGGGCTCGGCGGTGGTGTTTGCCGGCGGCGGCAACCGCACGCTCACACTCACGGGCACCAACACCGGCGCTAACACACTCGCGGCGGTGCTCAACGACAACGGGGCCGACAAGTTTAGTCTGGCGAAGACCGGCGCCGGCCGATGGGTGCTTTCCGGCTCAAGCAGCTATACGGGGGGCACCTACATCGCGGCCGGCACGCTCGCCGTGAATGGCAGCATCGGCGGGGCGGTCAACGTGGCAAGCGGGGCCGCTCTCGGTGGATCAGGCGTGCTCAATGGCCTCGTAACCGTGGCAGCGGGTGGTATCCTCGCCCCGGGCAACAGCCCCGGCACACTCACGATGAATTCAGGCCTGTCGCTCGACGCCGCCTCGATTCTCAACTTCGAACTCAACGCCACGGACAGTACGGCCGGTGGCGGCATCAACGACCTCGTGAATGTCGGCGGCAACCTGGCGCTCGCCGGCATCTTGAACGTGGCCGGCATCGGTGACTTCTCGAATGCAGCCGATTTCACGACCTGGCGGTTGTTCAGCTACACAGGCACGCTCACCAACAACGGCCTCACGCTCGGCTCGATGCCGTCGGTGGGTGCGTCCGGCAAGTCCTTCCAGATCAATACCGCGACGACGGGCCAAGTAAACCTCGTGATCGTGCCCGAGCCGGGCTCGCTCGCCTTGGCCGGGCTCGGCATCGGCCTCGCCGGCTGGCTTGCGATCCGCCGAAAGTAAGGCAGGCTTCAGCCTGTCAGTCACACGCCATGAAACAACGCCGCGCGTTCACGCTCGTGGAACTGCTCGTGGTGATCGCGATCATCGGTGTGCTCGTGGGGCTCCTGCTGCCGGCCATTCAGAGCGCCCGTGAGTCTGCCCGCCAGAGTCGTTGCAAGAGCAACCTGAAGCAGCTCGGGCTCGCGGCGCTGAATTACGAAGCCGTGAGGAAAAGACTGCCGGGGCATCACTACCCGTATGAATTGCGACGGTTGATCAATTCGGGCATCACCATAACCTACGGCGACAGCGTGGGCTGCTTTCTCTGGCTGCTTCCGTTCGCCGAGGAGCAGCAGCTGTACGACCGCGTTTTCAACGAGTTCACGAAGAACAACGCCAGCGGTCGCGGGGGGATTTTTGCCATTCCCATCGGTGTGTTCCTCTGCCCTTCGGAACAATTTCGCAGGCTCGCACCTCTCGGTTATGCCACCATCAACTATCGTGCGAATCGGGGCGACGTCTACACCGCCAACCACGCTAAATGCCGCGGTGTCTTCTCACCTGGCTCGACCTGGACCGGGAGCCCCCCAACAGCCGAGACGAAAATTGCGAGCACGTCGCTGAAGGAAATCACTGATGGGCTGGCGAACACGCTGATGTTCAGTGAAGCCATCATTGCGGATTCATCCAGACTGAGTGCCTTGCCGTCCGGCGTGGGCAGGTTCGGCAGCAGTATCAGCGCCTCGACTGCGCCCGCATCGTGCTGGGCGCTCGTCGTCGGCAACGACTACTTGGCGATTCCCTCCGACGTGCGATATCCGCCCGGGGGCTGCTGGTGGAGTTCTGGTGATTCCGACACCGCGTTCTACGCGAACGCCTCGCCGAACACGCCCCGTTGTGTCAACGACTACAACTGGGGGGCGATGGTCATGCCTGCGAGTAGTTATCACCAAGGCGGTGTGTTTGCGACGATGTGCGACGCTTCGGTGCGGTTTGTGTCGGATGGGGTGGATGCCGGCGACCCGACGCAGCAGCAATACAATAATCAAGGTGCCCCGAACTACGCGAATGCTTGGACGTATTCAGGGGCCAGCATTCGAGGCGTTTGGGGGGCGATGAGCACCATCAAGCAGGGCGAGACGGCACGGATGGAGTGAGTTGCGTGACGGGATCAAGGTAGGGATTCATGGAAGTACGTTCGATGAACAGCAATCTCAGCGTGGCGATGTGCTGCAAGGGGATGGTCGCGGCGGGCCTCATCGTGGCAGCAATCACCGGCTGTGGCCGTCGTGGTCCGGCCGTGGAGATGGTGGAGGGAACCGTCCTGCTCGACGGCGAGCCTGTGGAAGGGGCAACGGTGCTGTTTTCGCCGGAATCCAGCGGTGCCGAACGCGGCCTTCCCGCGGGAGGACGAACGGGCCGCGACGGAGTTTTCCATCTGAATGCGGCCGGCGGCGCGAAGTTCGGGGCAGGCACGAAGATGGGCGACTACGTTGTCACGATCATCAAGCAGGACCACGATCCGGTACCGCCCCCGGATCCAGACAAACCTCCCAGTGGACCGCCGGACGTCAAGGTGTGGGATGTGCTTCCCGTGGTCTACAAGCACGCGATCACGACTCCGTTGCGGGCCACGGTCAAGAAGGGCAAGAACACCTTTCGGTTCGAGCTCGATTCGTCAGCGACGGAAACGACGCCGAAATGAGCGGTGGTCGATTGCCATGCTGATGCATACGTCGATCGTCGCCCGTTTTCGATCAGGGGCGAATCCAGCGGAAGTTCGCAAACAATACCTTCGTGAGATCCGAGCCTACCTTGGGCCATGATTTCCTCGCGGAAGTCTCCGGCCACGGAATCATAGGCTGCCCATAGATCCATCGGGCCGGGGCCTGCAGTTTCAGCGGCCGCTGAGACCAGTCCACCGATCATGCCGAGGATCTGCAGCACGCGCATTGTCGCAGCCCCGCCTTTATTCAATGAGAGCCGCGCACGACGGCGACGTACGGGCCTCATAGCCTCGCTTGAAGTTGCCATGGTTCGTTTTCACCCGCACGCTGAGGAGTCGCTATCATTGAAGATATCGTTGACAAACGTTAATATAAACAAATGTGGGAAACGCGGCACCGTCGTGTGCTCCCATCACGCAGGCGTGCGGCGGCGGGCTCGCGCCACCCTCGAGTGAGCCATCTTCATCGGCAGCTAAGGCATGCGACAAACAATCAACCAGCGGCGTGCGAGCCACGTGCTGCTCGCGGTGATCGTCGTCGGGCTGCTGGGGCTCAGGCACCCGTGCCTTGCGTCTGAGCCCGTGGAGATCGGCGCGGGCAGGGTCGTCTTGAAATTCGCCGCCGACGGCCGGCCGAAGTCGCTGCTCGCGGACGGCAAGGAGCTGCTCAATGAGCAGGATCCGGGCCCAGGCTTCGAGCTCATGGGCTTCGCTTTCGACGAGAGGCGGCCCGTCTCCTTTTTGTTCAAAGACCTGCGCTGGGACGGGCGGCAGCTCGTGGCCGCGATCAAGGACAACATTCGCATCACGTTCGACGTGACGGCGGCCGACCGCTATCTCGCCTTCCGAATCAGCCGCGTGGAGGGCGTGCCGAAAAGCAACCTGCTCTGGCTGCGATTCAAGATGAACACGGACTGGAAGATGAAGACGCTGCCGCTCGACTTCATGACGCGGGCCGCCAACTGGGGATGCGATGTGAGTTGGCCCTGGCTGTGGGCCAGGGGTTCGGGTACGCCGCTTGGCAGTTTCGCTCTCTACGTGCCCTCCGATGCCGCCGACGAAGACGAGACGCTCCTGCACCTGTGGGCGAACGAGGGCTTGCCGCACCCCAGGGTTGAGGGCGAGTGGACGGTCGAGCGAGCGCGGGCCTGGCTCGCGGAGTGGCAACGGGAGTTTGCCGATCAGAGCCAGCTCTTGATCACGGCAACCACGAATGCAGAGCTCTTTGAACTCGCCGACTTCGCCGCGAAGCTGGACATCAAACGCATCTACATGCACACCGATACCTGGCACGGCGAATACTGGCCCCGGAAGTACAGCTTCCTGCACCTCAACCCGAGCACGTTCCCCGATGGCGAGAAAGACTTCCAGAAGTTCGCTGCCTATGCACGAAGCAAGGGCATCGGCCTGGCGATCCACACAGTGAGCTGCCCGATCGCCAACGCGGATCCCGACTACGTGGTCGGCAGGATCGACCCGCGGCTGGCGAAGTGGATCGAAGGCACGCTCGCCCGCCCTGCGGCCCCGACGGACACCACTCTCCTGTTCAAGCCCGCGCCCGGCGGCGAGATGCCGGAGAGCCTGGGTCGGCCGATCACCGGTCCTGAGCACGTCGATCCTTGGAACAACATTCGGGTGATCCGCCTCGGCGACGAGTTCGTGGAAGTGGGGAAGTTTGGTGATACCGACCGTGACGTATGGACTCTCGAGGGATGCCGACGCGGGCTGTTTGGCACCGCCGCGGTCGCCCACATGGAGCACGCGCCGCTGATCGGCCTGATTCGGCCCTACGGCCAGGTCTTCACGGCCGACAGCGACAGCACGCTCGTCGAGGAACTTGGCCGCCGAATCGCTGAGTTCTACAACCGCACCGGCATCAATCATTGCGAACAGGATGCCGGCGAGATCCACACGGTCAACAGGCCATGGGGCTACGCCAAGTTTGCAGAGTTCGTCTACACGAACGTTGATCACCCGATCACCAGCAATAACTCTGGCGGCTCGCACATGCCTTGCCAGTTCGAGTATCGCTTCAACAGCTCGAAGGCGGCCGTGGCGGCACGAAAGCAAGCAACTGTGCCGCTGATGCTTCCCCGCAACGGCCGGCTGGCAACGGGACCGTATGAGCTGTGCTCCGGGATGGGCAAGGCGATCGCCTCGGGCGTGAGAAGCGTGGGCATGCATAAGCCGGAGCCGATGTTTGGAGTGTCGCAGGAGATCCTGCGCACGCATGGTCTGGCTGGCCATGCCGCAGAGACGGTGCTGGCCTGGAAGCGGGTCGCGCCGCTGCTTTCAGACGAGCAGCGCAAGACGATCCTCGCGGCCGACGAGAACGTGTTGTTTCGGGCGGCCAAGACCGCGGTCGGCTACGAGGTGGTTCCGCTGCGGATGCTCTTCCGACCAGGCATCGACATCGGCTGGAAGAGTGGGTCGGAGTTTGGGCCCATCGTGCCCCGGCAGTATTTCCAGGCGGGCACCCGCCTGGCTGTGGAAAACCCCTACGGCGAACAGGAGCCGGAACTCCTGATCCGCGTCATGAGTGGGTTCGGTGGCCCGGCGTTGGCGAACGTGCCCGACGACGCCCGAGCCCCTCAGGCCGCTGCTGCCGAAAAGGCGCTCGTGGAGTCGTACAACATCGGGGCTGGCATCAAGCCAACTGACGCGTCATCGCCGAAGGCATCGCAGTCCGATCCGGCAAAAATGGTTCTCCAGCCAAAGGCGGGGCAGATTCGGAACATCGGCGACCATCTGCTCACCGACGACGGCGCCGCGCTCGCGATTCGCTTCGAGAACAAGCGCGGCGAGGCGATCCGCAACGAAGCGAATCTTCCCGTCTTCGAGTGCTCGGCAGACATGGAGCGGGCGCGGGGTATCGCCGTCACCGTCACGGGGGACGGCAGCGGGGCGGTGCTCGTGCTGCAGGCGCACTGCCATGGCCCGCGGGATTACGTGATCCCGCTCGACTTCAAAGGCCCGCGTGACGTCGTCATCCCGTGCGGGGAAGTGTCGTGGAGCGATGCCCGCTGGGGCTGGCGGTTTGAGACCAAAAACTCAAAGTATGGCCCCCTGCGCAGGATGTCGCTTGGACTGGGGCAGGTGCCGCCGAAGACGACGGTCAATATTTCGATCGCCAATCTGCGGCTGCTGCCGGAAACACCGGCCGCATTGATCGTCCCAGTGATCAGCGTTGGGGCAGGCACGCTCGAGATTACGGGCACGATCGCGAGCGATTCGTATGCCTGGTATCGGGGCGGCGAGACGCTCGGCGTCTACGATGCGAACTGGCAGTTGATTGCCACGCTACCCGTGGTCAAGAAAAACTTTGTGGCACCGCACGGCCCGCTGGAGATCGGTGTCGAAAGCAAAGGCCCTGGCCCCATGCCATGGCTCGAGAGCCAGTTTTTTGTCAAGGATGAGCCGCTGCGCGTCCAGCACCCAGAGTGAGGAAACCATGAGACAGTGCATAATGCATTTCGTTGGTGTGCTAAGTCTGACGGCTGCGACGGCCGCCGCGGACCAGGAGTCGCTCCCGCCCCTGCAAGACGGCAAGGCACCGACGAACCTCACCGAACTATGGGGCAATTACGACCCGGGCGTTGAACCGCTCGACACGCAGGTGGTGCGGGAGTGGGAGGAGAATGGCATCACGCTGCGGCATGTCGTCTTTACGGTGGGCGTGTTCAAGGGAAAGCCCGCGCGACTCGCCGGCTTCTACGGCTTTGTTAAAGGAGCCGAGCGATTGCCGGGGATTCTTCAGGTGCACGGAGGCGGGCAGAGCGCCTCCCTCGACGAGGTCCGCGGATTCGCCCGCAACGGCTACGCCTGCCTCTCCATCAACTGGGGTGGCAACAAGATGGAGGGTGTGAAAGACGACGAGCCAAACACCGATTGGGGCGCACTCGACGCCACACAGCGGCACAACAGCCACTACTCCGGCGGCAAGCCCGACTCGAAAACGCTCGATGACGTCGAGTCGCCGCGAAACAACAACTGGTTTCTGCTCGTGCTCGCGGCGCGGCGGGGCCTCACGTTTCTGGAGCAGCAGCCCGAGGTCGATCCAGACAGGCTGGGCGTGACCGGCCATTCGATGGGGGGCAAGATCACGGTCAACGTGGCCGGCATCGACCGCCGCGTGAAGGCGGCCGTGCCCTCCTGCGGCGGCTCAGGAGGTGCAGGCGGAAAGCTGAGCGGCATGCCGGGGGCGGGGGTCGGGGCCGAGAAGCCGAGCATCTACGACGCGACGATCGACGACCGCGCGTACATCCCGGGCATCACCTGCCCGATCCTCTTCATGTCGCCCACCAACGATTTCGCCGGCCCGTTCGACAACATGACGGAAAACTGGCGGAAGATCGGCAGTCGGATCGTGGGCTTCACGGTCGCGCCGCATTTCAATCACCGCGCACTCCCCGAGACCTCCATCTGTGGCGTCCTCTGGTTCGACCAGCATCTCAAGGGGGGCTTTCGGTTTCCTGCAACGCCCGAGCTGACCGTCACACTCGAGACGGCGAGCGGTGTGCCACGGGCGACGGTGAAGCCGGACCGGGTGGCCGACGTCGCGAAGGTGGACCTCTATTATTCGATCGATCCCCACTGCATCACCCGGTTTTGGCGAGACGCGGAAGCGAAACGGGACGGTGATGCCTGGACCGCCGACCTGCCGGTGCTGAGCACCGACCAGCCGCTCTTCGTGTATGCCAACGTCAGCTATCCGCTGACGACCGAGCGGCTCGGCTTCCGGGGATCAAAGCCACCCGCGACGTTCATGATCTCTTCCCGCGAGGCGATTCTCCTGCCCGAAGACCTACAGACGGTGGGCGTGAAGGCGACCGACGCGCCCACGCGATTGATCGACGACTTTGGCCGCGGCTGGCACGATTGGTGTCGGCTCGAATGGGCCAACCCGCACCATTGGTCTGTCACCACCCACAAGATCAAGGATCCCAAGTGGCGCGGGCCCGACGGGGCGAGGCTCGTCTTCGACCTCAAGTGCCCGACCGACATCGTCCTCAGGGTGACGGTCACGTCGAACGGCTGGGGGGCATTCCCTGGTTTGCCCTGGGGCCGCACCTACCAGGTCCGCAAGCCGATCAAGGGCTCGCCCGACTGGCAGACCATATCCGTGTCGCTCGACGAGCTGGTTGCCATCAAGAAAGACGACGCGTCGAGGAAAGACGATCCGTCCACGCTCACGTCGTGGGCGACGGCGACGGAGCTGAACTTTGGCTGGGCACCGACGTACATTCAGGATGGGCAGGAAGTGCCGTTCGGACCGGAAAACTCGCAGCGCAACGGCTGGCATGAGCCCCGTGAGTTCAGGAACCTGCGTTGGGAAGGGGGCAGCGACGCAGCTGCATCAGTCGCTCCCGCCCCCGCCGCCCCGGCCCCCGGCGAACTCGATGCGACGATCCAATCAGAGATCAAGAATTCGCTCTGACTCCGGCCGCAGTGGGTCTCGGGGCCATCTCTCCACCATGCTCAGACCGCTGCCAACATTCGCGATTCTTGCCGCCGCAGTGACGCCCCTGCCGGCCGGGTGGCTTCGTGCCGACACGCTCACCGAACAGTTGACGCGGGCAGGCACGCAGGCGGTCGCTGCCGCAGCGACGGCGTCGGGCGACGCTGCCCGTGGCGCGGTTGTGTTTCACACGGCCCACCTCACGTGCACCAAGTGCCATGTGGCCGGTGAGGGCGACTCGCCGCTGGGGCCGAATCTCGCCGGGCCGCGTGTCGGGCCCAATGGCGCCCTTGCAGGCGCCGCCCTGACGGAACACCTCGTCGAGTCGCTTCTCCAGCCTTCGAAGTCGATCCGGCCCGAGTACCGGGCCGTGACGATCCTCACCACCGAGGGCCAATCGGTGTCGGGGCTGATCGCCCGGGAAACCGACGCAACGATCGTGCTCCGCGATGCCGGTGCGGGCGGGAAGGAGATCGACATCGCCGCTGACGACATCGACGAGCGGACCAATCTCGCAGCGTCGCTGATGCCCGCGGGCCTCGTGAATCTCCTGGCCGACCGGCAGCAATTTCTCGATCTCGTGAAGTATCTCGACGAGATCGCCCGCGGAGGGGCTGACCGGGCGGCGGCCCTGCGACCCGATCCAACGCTGCTCGCCTCAGCCGGGCCGGCTGCCTACGAGGCCACGATCGACCACGCGGGGTTCATTACCGAGTGGGATGATCCGCACAAAGCCGCGGCGGCATTCAAGCGGGGTGAGGCGATCTATGGCCGGGTCTGCGCCAACTGCCACGGCACACACGCGGCGGCGGGATCGCTCCCCACGGCGCTGCGGTTTGCCGAAGGAACGTTCAAGGCCGGGGCCGATCCGTATGCCATGTATCGCACGCTCACGAGCGGCACTGGGCAAATGGTGGCGCAGTCGTGGATGGTGCCGAGCCAGAAGTACGACGTGATTCACTACATCCGCGAGGCGTATCTCAAGGATCGCAATCCGAACTTCTACACGGCCGTCACGCCCGACTATCTGGCCGGGCTGCCTAAAGGCACGGGCCGCGGGCCGGAGCCTTCGAACATCGAGCCGTGGCGGCTCCACGATTACGGGCCGTTCCTCGCCGCGAGCATCGAGGTGGGTGGCGACGGCACGAACGTGGCCCGCAAGGGGCTGGCCGTGCGGCTCGATGCCGGCCCAGGGGGCATCGGCCGCGGCCGCGTGTGGATTCTCTACGAACTCGATACGCTCCGCGCCGCTGCGATCTGGAGCGGCGATGCGTTCATCGACTGGCGCGGGATCAACTTCGACGGCAGCCACGGCACGCATCCGCGGGTCGCAGGCACCGTGCTTGCGCAGATGCCGACGCTCCCCGGCTGGGCCGATCCAGACACAGGCTCGTTCACCGACCCACGGCCGCTCGGTCGCGACCACAAGCCGTATGGCCCACTGCCGCGGGCACACGCACAATTCAAGGCCCTGCACCACGCGGGCGACTCCGTCGTACTCGAATACACCGTGGGCGACACGCGCATCCTGGAGACCGCGCGGCTCGAGCAGGCCGCTGGCGAGCCGGCTCCCAAAGCCGTGCCGATCGTCACCCGAATCTGGTCGGTCGCGCCGCACGATGGCGAGCTGGCCGTGCGGATCGCGGCGGTCGGCAAGGGCAGGGCGACGACGGCCGCGGCCGTCATCGGGCAGCCGACGGCGGCAGCGCGGCTCGAAACGCGCGACGGGTTTCACGTGCTCATCCTCCCGGCGAGTGAGGCGGCCACGACGATCGGTGTCGCGCTGGCCTCAGGCGATCAGGCCGCCCTGGCCGCAAATGCCGCCCGGCTGCCGGCTGTCGAGCCACTCGACACGCTCGTGGGCACGCCGGCCCGCGATCCCTGGACCGTGCCGCTCGAAAACCGCGTTGTTCGCGGTGCCGACGGCGGCCCGTTCGCCACCGACGTGCTGACCCCGCCGGTAGCAAACCCGTGGAACGCCCAACTGCGGTTCAGCGGGATCGACTTTCTGTCTGCCGACACTGCCGTGCTCTGCACGTGGGATGGCGATGTGTGGACCGTCCGCGGGCTTGCCGACCCCGACGGAAGGCTTGCATGGAAACGCATCGCATCGGGGCTCTACCAGCCGCTCGGCATCAAGGTGGTCGAGGGGGCGATCCTCGTCGGCTGCCGCGACCGGATTGCGATCCTGCGCGACCTCGACGGCGACGGCTGCACCGATCGCTACGACACGTTCAACTCCGACCACCAGGTGACGGAGCATTTTCACGAGTTTGCAATGGGGCTGGAGGCCGACGCAGCGGGCAACCTGTACTACGCCAAGAGTGCGCGGCATGCACTGCCCGCCGTCGTGCCTCACCATGGCACGCTGCTCGAGGTGGCGAAGGACGGCTCCACGACCGAGATCCTCGCCACGGGCTTCCGCGCGGCCAACGGCGTTTGTGTGGAGCCCGAAGGCACGTTCTTCGTCACTGATCAGGAAGGTCACTGGTGTCCGAAGAACAGGATCAACCACGTCCGCCGTGGCGGTTTCTACGGCAACATGTTTGGCTATCACGACCGGACCGACTTCAGCGACGCGGCCATGCAGCAGCCGCTGGCCTGGCTGACGAATGCGTTTGACCGCTCGCCGGCTGAGCTGCTCCGCGTGCCACCGGATGCGTGGCCGCCGCTCTCTGGCGGGCTGCTCGAACTCTCCTACGGCGAGGGGCGGATTCATCTTGTGTTGCCGCAGCCGATTTCAGCTGCGGCCGCGACCGGGCCGCAGCTACAAGGAGGGCTCGTGGCCCTGCCGATGCCCGACCTTCCCACCGGCATCATGCGGGGCCGATTCTCTCCGCATGATCACGCCCTCTACGCATGCGGATTATTCGCCTGGGCGGGCAACAAGACGTCTCCCGGCGGCTTCTTTCGCGTGCGTCGCACGGCTGAGCCCGTGCACATGCCGATCGCACTTGCCGCCACTGCCCACGGGTTCACGATCACGTTCTCCACGCCGCTCGACTGCGGGAAGGCCGTCGATCTGCGCAGCTGGTCCTGCCGGTCATGGCGGCTCAAGCGGACGGAAAAGTATGGCTCCGCGCACGTGGATGAGCAGGGTCTGAACATCGCAGGCGTCGAAGTGTCGAGCGACGGCCGCACGGCGACCGTTCGGATCGACGAGTTCGGCCCGCTCCAATGCTATGAGCTCGCCTGGAGACTGGTCACAACCGATGGCAAGCCCGTCGTCGGCCGGATCGACGGCACCGTCCACGTCGCTCGATAAATTCCTAAGTCGCCCGCCGGTCAGAAGTCAGTATTGCCATGGTGTTTGCCCGCATGCCCAAAACACAGTTCGGAGTGGTTCTCGCGTGTGCGGCCTGCCTGACGGCTGGGACAGTCACTTGTGCCTCCGCAGCCTCGCCGCTGCTCGACGTGTTTCCGCCGTCGGTGGCGGACGTGCCGGCCGCGGAACGCGGTGCGACCACGATCACGCTCGACTACACGCCCAGCGGCAGCGTGTGGGCCGAAGGGCTCGATGAGCGGCAGGTGTTTCTCGCCCAGCTTGTTCATGCGCAGGGCCAAGACGATTCGTTCGCCCTACGGGTGGGGCAGGGGGGGCAGATCTATTCGCTCCGCGGAGCCTTTGGCGAGAGCGTGCCGCCGTCGTGGCGATTTCCCCGCGATGAGCGCTCCCCGTGGAACGACGAAGTATGGCAGTTCGTGGCGGTGTGCGGCCGATACAACGGCATCGACCCGCTGCTGCGGGCGGGCAAGGTGCCAGACGACGTGCAGGCGCGGTGGAAGACGCTTCCCTACAAGACGTCGTTCTTCATCCACAACTCGGGGGCCTACATTCCCGGCGAGTCCGCCGTGCAGAGCCTCTATTGCCCGCTCCTCGCCTTCGAGGCTGATGCCGAGGCCCGCACCGTCCGCACGCTCAACTGGGGCCTCGTGCCGCAGGTGCGCACGATCCACCGTTCGCCGATCCTGTTTTCCTGCCAGACCCGTGACGTGGGCGATGGCATCGTCGAACTCACCTGGGTCGTTCACAACTTCAGCACACGCGACGATATCGTCTTCGACTTCCTGAACGCGCCGTGGGGCGGCACCCGGCTCACGAGCCTGCCAGTGCATGCGATCAGCGGGCCCGACGGCCAGCCGCGGCCGCGGGCGAAGATGTTTCCGGCGGACCGGCCCGATAAGGAAATCGCCGTCGCCAAGACCGGCGGCTGGCGGGTGGCAAGCGCGAGCGACGCCGCCGACGCCGCCAGCCTGGCCCTCGTCTTTGGCCGCGATCGCCACCTGGAGGAAGAGCGGGCAAAGGCGGCGCGGGGCGAACCGCACTGCCAGCAGGGCCCGAGCGTGCTTCGCGACTATCTGGCCCACGCGCCGCAGCTCTACGAGAAGCTCTGGGAAGACTGGCGAACGCGGCCGGAGAATTCGTTTCGCAACTACGACGTGATCGAGTTCATCCCCAAGCTCCGGCTCGCGCCCGAGACCTCGATCTGGTATCGCGTGTTTCTGGTGGTGAATCGCCGCGATCGGGCGATCGAACTGGCCCGCTCGCTCGTTGACAAGGTCGATTACGGCCTGCTCACGTTCGACCCGGCCACCACGCCGCGAATGCCGGTGCATGTGCGCGACGGCCGCGTCGTCGATCCCGCCGCGGCTAAGGGCCCGCCTGCGTTCGAGGTCTACGCCAAGCCCGTGCCCGGCTCGCTGCCGCTCTTTCTGCTCGAAGACACAGCCACCGGCCGGGAGGTCGTGTCCACCGATCCCTATCGCTTTGTGCCGCAGGAGCCGCTCGACCTCGGCGTGCCCGCGGATCATCCGCACCACGACTACTACGCGCAGGTGAAGGGCATCGCCCTCGACCGCCACACGACGAAGTGGAAGCGGCTCCTGGGCTACGGCCTCCGGGTCAGGCCTGATCACGATAGCGATCGCTTCAAGCCGGTCTCTTCAGCAACTGGGCCAGAGCTTTTCCCCGCCGCCGATGCGCACCACGTGGACGTATGGGTGCGGGCCGAGCGAAGTGGTGCCGCCGCCGTGCCGCAGTCGGTCGAGGAACTGTGGGCCGACTTCGACCCGCGGCTCGATCCGCTCGAAACGGAGGTGATTCGCGAGTGGCGGGAGGATGGCGGTGTGTTTCGTCACGTGCGGTTTTTCGTGGGCACGTTCAAGAGCAAGCCGGCGCGGATGACGGCGATCTACGGCTTCCCGGAGAAGGCCGAGAGCAAGGTACCGGCCGTGATGCACATCCACGGCGGCGGCCAGCGAGGCTCGCTGTCGGAGGTGAAGTTTCTGGTGCAACGCGGCTATGCCGCGTTGTCGGTGAACTGGGGCGGCGACGGTGACGGCAAGCCACCGTTCAACACCGTGGAGGGGGCAGAGCCCGGCGATCCAAACACCGACTGGGGTGCCGTCGATCCCTCGCAGTGCAATGCTCAGGGCTATTCCACGCTCCTCCCGGGACCGCTGCAGGTGTTCGACGGCGATGAGCAGCCCCCGAGAAGTCATCCGAAGAACAACAACTGGTATCTCCTCGCGATCGGCTGCCGCCGCGGGCTCACATTCCTGGAGCAGCAGCCGGAGGTCGATCCAGCGCGGCTCGGCGTGCACGGCTACTCGATGGGGGGCAACCTCACGATGTATGTGGCTGGCACCGACGACCGCGTCAAGGCGGCTGTGCCCGCGGTGGGCGGCCAGGGCTGGCGGTGGGAGCCGCACGTGTTTTCAAGCGGCACCGTGCCGCCGCAAGACCGCGTGAAAGGCGATGTGGATCTCTTTCGCCGCACGATCTCGTTTGAGAGCTACGCGCCGCGTATTCGCTGCCCCGTCCTGCATCGCAGCGCCACGAACGACTTCCACGGCTGGATGGACGACGTCTATCGCACGAGCGCGCTCATTGAGGGGCAGCCGCTGCGGTATTCCTGGGCACCGCACTTCAACCACCGGCTCACCCCTGAGGTGGCCGTGACGATGCCGCTCTGGCTCGATCAGTTCCTCAAGGGCGGCCCGGTGTTGCCCGAGACGCCCAAGGTGACCCTCGATCTAAAAGCCGGCGACGGCGTCCCCCGGCTCACCGTGCGGCCCGATGGTTGCTGGCCGGCAGCTCGCTGCGAGATCTTTTATTCCATCGACTCCGATCCGCGGGCCCGGTTTTGGCGAAGCGCCGACGTCGTCCGCGAGGGTGAATCGTTCACAGCAGCCCTGCCGCTCGAATCGACCGCGCGGCCGCTCTTTGCGTTCGCGAACGTGTATCACACGCTGCCGGAGCCCGTGCCGATGAAGGCGTTGCCCGGCAACGGCGATCTCGTGCGCGAGGTGTGCCTGAGCAGCGAGATTCGCTCGGCCACGCCCGCCGAACTTGCAGCCGCGGGCGTGCGTGAGCACCCGGTGGCCGTGCGGTCCGGGAGTCCTTCTGGCAGCCTGTTGATCGACGATTTTTCGAACGGCTGGCGCGACTGGTATCTGCTGAACGCCGGCAACCCCGTGCACTGGCAGCACTGGACCCGAAAGATCACCGATCCGGCGTGGCGGGGGCCGAACGGCGCGGCGCTAGCGATTACGCTCACGATGCCGAAGACGAACACGCTCACGGTCGTCGTCGTGGAAAACGAGTGGCGCAGTGAGCGCGGCCGCCGCCGCACGTTCACCTGCACCCGCGAGGTTCAGGGCAATACCGAGCCCCAGACGCTCCTCCTCACGCCCGCTGACTTCGTGCCCACCGACGAGAAGCTCGGGCCCCTCGCCTCGTGGGCCCAGCTCGATGTGCTCGGCCTGTGCGGCTTTCACCCCGATGAGAAGCCCGCACGACAGCCCACCTGGGACGGCCCACTTCCTGAGTTCCAACGGGTCGAGTGGATCATCGCGACGGGGCCGTGACTCACGCCCGCGCCACTCTGAGCCGCGCGGCGATCCGCCGGAGGCCCCGGTCATGGGTCCAGAGCCGATGTGATCCCGCGACGGCTCCAATTCCGCACGCCAGTTCCCCGATGACCAGCGGATGGCAGACGACATCGCCCGCCTCCAGGAGGCTCGCAAGTTGGGCGTTAGCGCGCCGCAGATGCTCGATCCAGACGGACGTATCAACGAGCACCACTCAACCCGGCCTCCGCCGGGGGATCGGCCGTGCCTTTGGGTCAGAGCCACCCAACGCCGCGAGTTTGCGGGCCGACTCGCGGGCAATCAAGGCGTCCAGTCCCATGCGGACGAGCTTCGTCTTCACGCGCACCCCGGTCAGCCGGGCTGCCTTGGCGAGGGCATCTGCATCGATTTCGAGGGTCGTTCGCATGCATATGATCGTTGAAAAACGTATGCATTTTTCAAGCCCGGACCCTCACCGCGCGGCCCTAGCTCGATGTGCTTGGCCTGTGTGGTTACCATCCCGACGAGAAGCCCGCGCGACAGCCCGCCGGGACGGCCCGCTTTCTGAGTTCGACCGCGTGGAGTGGGCAGCCTCGCGTGCCTCGCTCGTAGGACTGCGCACCGGCGTTCGTCGGAGCGTATCATTTCGGCATGTGGCTGTTGATCGAAGAACGAGAGCGGCAGAAGCAGCGAGATGCACGGCTCGCCGGCCACACGCGTGGTCTCCTCCGAGCGGCGCTTGCGCGGCATGTGCCCGGCACGGCAGTCTGGGTCTACGGATCGCTCGTCAAGCCCGGGCGGTTTCACGAATGGTCCGACGTCGATCTCGCCTTTGAGTCGCTGCCGCCGGGCATGAGCCTCGAATATCTGCAGAGCCTGCTCTCCGCCGACGTGGGCCGCGAGGTCGATGTCTGCCGCTTGGATCGCACCCGGCTGCGGACAGCCATCGAACACGAGGGAGAGCGATGGATCGCATAGCGCTCCAGATCCTCAAAGACGGTTGGGAGCAAGACGCTCGGGTCATGCGTCGTGCGGCTGAGATCCTGGAGCGTCGCCTCCGAGAGTCGGCCGAGAGCCGCTGGGCTGCCGCCGCTTTCGAGATCAATCGCATCTACAACATTCTCAAGAAGGCCTTTGAACGGCTCTGCGAGACGTTTGAAAACCATCTGGGGAAGACCGGCCGCTATCACGACACCTTGATCGAGCGGGTCACGCTCGACCTCAAGGGCATTCGGCCGGCTTTTCTGCCGACCGACGCGGTCCGGGACGTCCGCGAACTGAAGGGCTTTCGCCACCTGTTTCGCCACGCCTACGATCTGGATCTCGACCCGGTGCGAATTGAAGAAGCCGCGGAGATCGCATCGCGGACAGTGGCCCACTTCGACGGCTGGTGCAAGGCGTTTCTCGCCACCGTCCGCGACAGGTATCGGGGTGAAGTGGACCTCTGAGCTGGCCGTTTTGTGACGGCTCTGTCACGCCCGCGTCACTCTGAGCCGTGCGGCGATCCGCCGGAGGTCCCGGACACGGCTCTGGAGCCGACTTTTGAAAAAGGCAAGCATTTGTCAAGCCGGGGTGGTGTCTGGAATCGCTCGGCGTTCATGTCCGCGGCTTCAACCGCAGGGGCCGCCCCGCATTTTTCTGGACGGATCAGCAGGGGGAACGTTTGCTCACCATATAGCACCACCGGAGCAAGGCTCGTGACCGACATGGCGGATGTGAAAAATCGGATCGGCAGATGGAGCCAATGGAGGGCGACCTCCGCTGGCTGCCTTGGGGTCGCCTTCGGGGCCGCAGTCGTCCTGCTGCAGCCAGCCATCGCGCGGGCGAACGACCCGAGTTACATCTACGGCATCGCCGACAACAACGACATCTACCAGATCAATCCTGTTCCCGGGCAACAGAGCTTCAACCTCGTCTACAACACGGGGCTCACTGGCCAGTCGAATGCGTTCGCCTTCGATCGCGAGCGCGATCAGATGTTCTTCATCAACCCTTCCGGCACATTCAGTGGCACGCCCTACTCGAACGGCCTCTTTCTCTGGAACAAGCCGGCCGGCACGTTTTCGCTCTTGGCGACGACGGGCTCATCGTATGGTGCCGGCGGAACCGTTCCTGCAAACGCAGCCTACGAAGACAATGCCTTTTGGTTTTTCAACGAGGTTTCGCTGGACCTGAAGAAAGTCAGTTTGGCCTACTCAGGCACGGGCGCGGCAGCGGTGCCGACCGGGGTGAGCGGCGTCGAGGTTTTCTCGATGGATACCGGAGGGGCGTTGACGGCGACACAGAATCGGTTTGGCGATATCGCGATCAACGTCGATACGAACATGCTCTACGGCTACACAGCCCAGGCCCAGGGAGGCAAGTTCTACTCGCTCAACCTCAACAATCCGACAGCGGCCGCGAGCTTCACACTGATCTCGGGTAGCTCGCCGATCGGCCTGCAGCTGTCGTTCAACGAGGACTACACCAAGCTCTACGGCCACAACTATGCCGATAGCAAGTGGTATGAGGTCAGCACCACGACGGGCGCCCTCACGGACCTCAACTTTCAGACCAAGGTCATCGGCAACACGGGCTTCCGCGATCTCGGCGGGGCCTCGATCGTGGCCGTGCCGGAGCCGACCGCGATCACGTTGCTCGTGGCTGGGGCCGCGGCCGCCGGATGTGCAGCGTTCGCCCGCCGCCGCCGAGCCTGAGCGCCGCATTGTGCTCGCGTTGCAGCCTCGAACGGGGGCATGGCAGACTGAACGCTGGTAGAGGGCATGTGCCGCTCTTGGTGTTCCTGTGAGGTCTGCGCCATGGCCGTTCGTGTGTGTTTTCTTGGTGCTGCCCTGCTGTGGGCGGGGCTGTGGGCGGGGCTGGCTCTTGCCCAGCCGGCCGAGGTGATCGCGCCGCCGGCCGCGCGGGCCGATGAGGCTCCCAAGCTCGACACGCCCGAGGCCGAGCTTGGCTATGCGCTTGGCCTCCGGATCGGCTCGCGGATCGCCGCCGACTTTCGGGCCCAGGAGGCGCCGCTCGATCCGGCGGCCCTCGCCCGCGGCTTGGCCGACGCGGCGATCGGCGCCAAGCCGCGGCTCGGCGAGAAGACGATCGCCGCCGCGCTCGAGCGGTTCGAGGCACGCATGCGCGAGCGCGAGCGCGATTTCGCCGCCCGGATGGCCGAGGTGGGGAAGGCAAACAAGATCAAGGCGGCAGAATTCATGAAGACCAACGCCGCGAAGCCCGGCGTGAAGACGCTGCCGAGCGGGCTGCAGGTTGAGGTGCTCAAGGCAGGGGAGGGGCCGCGGCCCACGGCCGACGACACCGTCTCCACGCACTACCGGGGCACGCACCTCGACGGCAGCGAGTTCGACGCCACCGACCCCGCAGGTGAGCCGGCCACGTTTCCGCTGCGGGGCGTGGTGCCGGGCTGGCAGGAGGCGTTGCCCTTGATGGGGGTCGGCGCGAAGTGGCGGCTCTATGTGCCCCCCGAGCTCGGCTACGGCGAAGAGGGCTCGCCGCCGGTGATCGAGCCCAATGAAGTGCTGATTTTCGAGATCGAGCTCGTGCAGATCGTGCCTTCGCAGAAGTGATGCCGATGACGCGATCTTGTGCAGTGTGGGTGATGCTGGTGGCAGCCCTCGCGGCCGGCGTGTCGGCCGCACAGCCCCCGACGCCCCGGCAAAAGCCTGATCCCACCGAGGCGGCCCGCGAGCGCATGGTGCGCGACGACATCTCGGCCGGCGGCGTGGCCGACGAGCGTGTTTTGGCCGCCATGCGCGCCACGCCGCGGCACGAGTTCGTGCCCGGGCCGCAGCGAAGCATGGCCTATTTCGACATGGCGCTGCCGATCGGCGAGGCGCAGACGATCTCCGGCCCGTTCGTCGTGGCCTACATGACCGAGAAGCTCGAGCCCAAGCCCACCGACAAGGTGCTCGAGATCGGCACGGGCAGCGGCTACCAGGCGGCGGTGCTCGCGCCACTCGTGCGCACCGTGTACTCGATCGAGATCCACGACAAGCTCGGTGAGAAGGCCGCGAAGACGCTCGCCCGGCTCGGCTATAAAAACGTGGTCACGAAGATCGGCGATGGATTCCGCGGCTGGCCGGAGCACGCCCCCTTCGACAAGATCATCGTCACGTGTTCTCCGGAAGACGTGCCGCGGCCGCTCGTCGAGCAGCTCGCCGAAGGGGGCCGGATGGTGATCCCGGTGGGCGAGCGCTACGACCAGACGCTCGTCTTGCTCACGAAGCGCGAGGGGAGGCTCGAGCGCGAGGCGCTCGTGCCGAGCCTGTTCGTGCCGATGACGGGCACGGCGGAGCAGGGGAGGCGGGTGCAGCCCGATGGCGCGCGGCCGGCGATCGACAACGGCGGCTTCGAGACGCTGTTGCCCGAGTCGAGCGTGCCAACAGCGTGGTATTACCCCCGGCAGATGACGGTGGTGGAGGCCGACGACGCCCCTGAAGGCCGTCGCTATCTGCAGCTCGACAATGCCGACCCGGGCCGGCCGGCGCAGGTGTTTCAGGGGTTTCCGGTCGATGGCCGGCAGGTGTCGCGGCTGGCCATCGCGGGCCGTGTGCGGGCCGAAGCGGTGCGGCCGGGCATCGAGCCAGACGAGCTGCCGGCGTTCGTCGTCAAGTTTTTCGACGAGAGCCGGGCCCGTTCGGCTCGCAGCGTGGTCGGGCAGTGGTCGGGCACGTTTCCGTGGAAAGACGTCTCGGGCACGGTGCCCGTACCCACCTGGGCGCGAGAGGCGATTCTGCAGGTCGGCCTGCTCGGGGCCACCGGGCGCGTCGAGATCGATGCCGTCGTCGTGTCGGGCATCGCCCGCTAGCCGTGCTGAAACACCGGTTTTGCCCGCTCTTTCGGGGCCTTGCCGGGGATGGTCGGCAAAGTCTGCGCAATCCGCGCTTTCTGCTTGCTTTACCCAGGCATCCAACTATCCTTGGCGACCGTAAGGCCAGCGGCGGTCTCGAAACCGGTTCGAGGCTCAGCCGCCCGTCACGAAGAATCAACTTTTTTGGAGTACGACTGAGATGGTGGCGAAGCGTCGCTGGTCGGGAATCGTGGGTGCTCTCACTCTGATGGCCGTGGTCGCATCGGCGTGCGATGTGCACGCGGGCTGGAATCACCGCTACCGTGCCGCGGGCGGATCCTCGGGTGGCTCGTCCGGCGGTAGCTCGGGCGGGTCTTCGGGCGGCTCATCCGGCGGCAGCTCGGGCGGCTACGCCTCGTCTGGCTCGTCGGGTGGTAGCTACGGCAGCTACGGGTCGTCTGGCTCGCACGGCTCGTCTGGCGGCAGCTGGGGCTCGCACCACGCCCACAAGCGCGCGATGCGTGCGTATCGTCACTCCAGCCACGGCTCGTCTGGCGGCAGCTCGGGCGGCTCATCGGGCGGCTCGTATTCCTACGGCGGTTCGTCGGGCGGCTCCTCGGGCGGCGGTTCGTCGGGCGGCGGTTCGTATGGCGGCGGTTCCTACGGCTCGTACGGTGGCTATTCCTCGGCTGCCTACTCGGCCGGCTATTCCTCGATCTCCGGCATGTCGAGCAGCATGCCTGTCGAGTCGTATCGCGTGATCGACGCGGCCCCGAGCACCGGCGGCGAAGTGATCTCCACGCCGACTCCGGCCGCCACCGATTCGACGGCCCTCCCGGCCGATGCGGCGCTCTTGGTGGTGAAGCTCCCGGCCGACGCAAAGGTGTTTGTGAATGGCTCGAAGACGGCCGCCACGGGCGGTCTGCGGCGGTATGTGTCGCGCGGCCTCGAGGCCGGCAAGAGCTATGAGTATGTGGTGCGGATGGTCGTCGATCGCGACGGCGTGGAGCAGGAGGAGACGAAGGTCGTCTCGCTCGCCGCGGGTGTTCAAAAGACGGTGAACTTCGCCGCCGTGGCCGCCGAGAAGTCAGCCCAGCCGGCCCCGAAGACGAGCCTCACGCTCCGCGTTCCCGCCGACGCGAAGGTGTTTCTCGCGGGCAACGAAACCTCGTCGCAGGGGGAAACCCGGCTCTTCGAGACGACCACCCTTCGCGAAGGTCAGGCCTGGAAGAACTACGAAGTGCGGGTGACGCACGTGGTGGACGGCCAGGAGCAGTCGATCGTGAAGACGATCGAACTCGCTGCCGGCGCGAGTCTTGAGCTCACGCTCGACCCGGCCGCCCGGACGGCGGCCGTCGATGCCACCGCGTCGATTCGCTGAGCACACAGGCCGCGGACGCCCAAGACCGTGGTCCACGAACCCCCGCGCGACAGCCGGTCGCGCGGGGGTTTTTTTTGCGCGATGGTAGAGTTGATGGCGAGCCATCATGCCAGCTGTCGCCTCCTCAACCCCCGCCGTCCTCCGCGCATGGAGCCCCGCCGCCCGCGTCGCCGCATCCCTGCTGATCGCAGGGTATCTCGCGGCGGTCGTCCTGCCGCCCCTTGCCGGCCCGCCGCCGGCGAGTGAGCTCGCCACCCGCCTCTTGCAGCCCCTCCGCCCGCTCGTAGGCGCGGTCTACCTCGGCCACGGCTACCGCTTCTTCGCGCCCGACCCGGGGCCGGGCCACTCGATCCGCTGGACGGTGGAGCA
Source organism: Planctomycetaceae bacterium (assembly GCA_027486095.1). Taxonomy (GTDB): domain Bacteria; phylum Planctomycetota; class Planctomycetia; order Pirellulales; family UBA1268; genus RGVT01. The sequence continues at coordinate 28,137 of JAIXPT010000095.1, forward strand.
GGCCGACGGCACGCGGCTCTCCGGCAGCCTGCCCGACCGCGAGGCCGATTGGCCGCGGCTGCTCTACCACCGCCGCTTCATGATCGCGGAGAAGATCGCCCCGCTCGTGCCGCCCGCCGATGCGCCGGCCGAGGTGCGCCGCGCCGCTCGGGCCGATTGGCTGCCGCTCGTGAAGGGCGTGGCCGGGCAGTTGCTCGAGCGACACGCCGGCGCGCGGGTGGAGCTCGCGCTCGTGGAGCACTATCTGCCGGCGCCCGAGGAGCTCACCGCGGCCGAGCCGGGCCCGATGGCAGATCTCGTCACGCCGCTCGGGGCCTATGCGCGGGCCGGGGAGGGCAGGGGGCCATGATCTCATCGTCTTCTGGCGTCCGCAGCCCGCGCGGCTGGTGTGCCGAGTGTCTCGCCGGCTGGAACGGCTTCTGGTTTACGCCGGCCGATCCGCTGCCGCTGGCCGTGATCAGGATCTGCACCGGCTTCCTACTCGCGTGGACGGCGCTTATCTGGCTGCTCGACGCCCCGGCGTTTTTCGGCACCGACGGCTGGCTGCGGCCGGCCGACGTGTGGCGGATGAACGATCAGCCCTGGCAGTGGAGCTGGTATTTCGCGGCCCCGCAGGCGGCGTGGCTGCTCACGGCGGGCCTGCTCGTGGCTGCCGTGTGCCTCGCGCTCGGCCTCGCCACGCCGCTCGCGGCGATCGTGTCGCTCGCCGGGCTCGTGAGCGCGGCCAATCGCACACCGCTCACCACGTTCGGTCTCGACGACACGCTCGGCCTGTTGCTCGTGCCGCTCGCGATCGGCCCGGCCGGCGCCGTGCTCTCGCTCGATGCGCTCTTCGGCCGCCGCGCTCCGCAGCCGAGCGTGCGGGCCAACATCGCCCTGCGGCTTCTGCAGGTGCATCTGTGCGTCGTCTATCTCTTCTCGGGCACCGGCAAGCTGCTCGGGGCGAGCTGGTGGGAGGGCACGGCCCTGTGGGGCGCGATCGCCAACCGCCAATACCGCACGCTCGACCTCACCGGCCTCGCCCGCCATCCGCTCGCCGTCAACGCTCTCACGCTCGCCACCCTGTGGTGGGAGGTGGGCTATGCCGCCCTCGTCTGGCCGCGGCTCACGCGGCCCGCGATTCTCGCGATGGCGGCGCCGGTGCACTTGGGAATCGGCCTCGCGATGGGCATGATGGAGTTTGGCCTGGCGATGCTCGTGGCGAACCTCGCGTTTGTCGAGGCCGACACCTTCCGGGCCCTGCTCGCTCCAGTCACGAACCGTTCGTTCCGTTCCTCCGCACCTTCCGAAAGACTCGCATGATCGACACGCTGGCAGTCGTCGGCGCCACCGGCGCCGTGGGCCGAATCATCGTCACGATGCTCCTCGACCGAAAGTTCCCGGCGCGGCGCATCAAGCTGCTCGCCTCGGCCCGTTCGGCCGGCAGGCCGCTCGAGATCGCCGGCACGTCGCTGCCTGTCGAGGAACTGAAGCCCGAGTCGTTCGCGGGCGTCGAGATCGCGATCGGCAGCACGCCCGACGAGGTGGCCGCGGAGTTCGTGCCCTGGGCGGTGGCGCGGGGCACCGTGGTGGTCGATGAGAGCGCGTTTTACCGCATGGATCCCGACGTGCCGCTCGTGATTCCCGAGGTCAACCCCGAAGCCCTCGCCGCCCACAAAGGCATCATCGCCAGCCCCAACTGCTCGACCACGCAGATGGTGATGGTGATGAAGCCGCTGCACGATGCCGCCCGCGTGCGCCGCGTGATCGTGAGCACCTATCAGGCCGTGAGCGGCGCGGGGCTGCCGGCCACGAAGGAACTCGAGCAGGGGGCCGCGGCCTGGCTCGCCGGCGACGCCCCCAAGCCGGCGATCTTTCCGCATCCGATCGCCGCCAACCTGATTCCACAGATCGGCTCGCCCAAGCCCAACGGCTTCACGAGCGAAGAGATGAAGATGGTGCTCGAGACACGGAAGATCCTGGGCGACGAATCGATCGCGGTGAGCGCCACCTGCGTGCGGGTGCCGGTGGCCAACGGCCACAGCGAATCGATCCTGATCGAGACCGAGAAGAAGCTCTCGGCCGCCGAGGCCCGCCGGCTGCTCGCCGGCTTTCCCGGGATCGTGGTCGTCGATGACCTCGGCGCGAAACGGTATCCCATGCCGCGCGATTCGAGCGGCCGCGACGAAGTGTTCGTGGGCCGGATTCGCGAAGACATCTCGTGCCCGAATGGCATCGCGCTGTGGTGCGTGTCGGACAATCTCCGGAAGGGCGCCGCGACCAACGCCGTGCAGATTGCCGAACACCTCGCGAAGCGGTCATGACGCGCACGATCTGCCTGCGGCTGGCCTACGAGGGCACGCGCTACTCGGGGTGGCAGATGCAGCCGGGGCGGATGACGGTGCAGGGGACGCTCGCCGCGGCGATCACAGCGATCAGCGGCGAAGAGATCATGCCGCGTGGATCGAGCCGCACCGATGCGGGCGTGCACGCGCTCGATCAGGTGGTGTGTTTTTCAAGTGAGAAAGATCTCTCGGCCGCCGTGTGGGTGCGGGCCCTGAATGCGAAATTGCCCCCGGACATCACCGTGCTCTCCGGCCGCGAGGCGGCCCCGGGCTCCGACCCCACGCGGGCGGCGGTCAAAAAACGCTACCGCTACCGGATCCACGACGCCCCGTGGCGGCCCGTGTTCGCGCGGCATCTAGTGTGGCGCTGGAAGTCACGGCTCGACGCGGCGGCCATGCAGGCCGCGGCCGACGTGCTCGTGGGGGAGCACGACTTCACGAGCTTCGAGACGACCCCCTCCCAACGCCTCTCAAAAGTGCGCACAATTCACAGGCTCGAAGTCTGTCGGCCACCGCTCCACGACGACGCCCCCGGGGCCGAACTCTGGATCGAGGTCGAGGGAAATGGCTTCCTGTACAACATGGTGCGGATCATCGCGGGCTCGCTCGTGATGATCGGCAGCGGCCGCCGGACGCGCGACTGGCTGGCAGCCGCGCTCGCCGCGCAGAGCCGGCCGGCCGCCGGGCCGACGGCCCCGCCGGAAGGCCTCGTGCTTCTCGAGACGACCCTCAGCCCCGACATCGCATGGCAAAACTCCCCGACCGCCTCGGACCGCTGAAGCTCGAAGCCCAGCTCGGGCTCGGCCGCCACTGCCAGATCTGGGAGGCGCTGGACACCGGTTCGAAAGCCCGCGTGGCCGTGAAGCTGATCGTGCCGGAAAAGGCCCGCGATGCCGGGCAGCGGCAGCTGCTCGAGCACGAGCTCAAGGTGGCGAAGTCCGTCTCGCACCCGACGATCATTCGCATCGACCGGCTCTCCGACGAGGGCGGCCTGCCGCACCTCGTGATGGAGCTGTTTCCGCATCCGAATCTCAAGAAGCAGATCGCCGGCGGCGTCGAGCAGCTCGCCCCGCGGCTCCAGCGGATCGTCACGGAGACGGCGCTCGCCCTCGATCATCTCCACGGCCGGGGCTGGATCCATCGCGACGTGAAGCCCGACAATATCCTCGCCGCGTCCGACGGCCAGTTGAAGCTCATCGATCTCGCGATCGCCAAGCGGAAGCCGGGCCTGCTCGGCCGGCTCATGGGAGGCAAGGGGCCCGTGCAGGGCTCGCCGAGCTACATGAGCCCCGAGCAGATCCGCGGCGAGCCGCTCGACGCCCGGGCCGATATCTATTCGCTCGGCTGCGTGCTCTTCGAGCTGCTCGCCGGCAAGCCGCCGTTCGCCTCGCCGAATGCCAACGACCTGCTCAACAAGCAGGTGTCGGCCACGCCGCCCGCGGTGGAATCGCTCAACCCCAACGCCACCACGAGCGTCTCGAAGCTGATCCGCCAGATGCTCGCCAAGAAGCCGGCCGACCGCCCCGCGAGCATGCAAGACGTGCTCACGCAGCTCAGGTCGATCCGATTCCTCGAACGCGCGGTGGGGTAAAGATCCCTTCGGCTTACGCCTCGGGCTTCCGGAAGTGTGGCAGGGGGATTTGCAGGAAGCCCGAGGCGTGAGCCGAAGGGAATCCGGAAGTGTGGCAGGGGGATTCGCAGGAAGCCCGAGGCGTGAGCCGAAGGGAATCCGGAAGTGTGGCAGGAGGATTTGCAGGAAGCCCGAGGCGTGAGCCGAAGGGA
>JAIXPT010000284.1 GCA_027486095.1 Planctomycetaceae bacterium
CGATAGCGGCGACAATCCGATCGCGCAAGTTGCCTAGCTTGACATTTCGCTGCAGCACGCAGCGCAGATGCCGTGCCGAACAGGATTGCCCTCCAGGCTTCGGCTCACTCGGATTTGCCTGCGCTGCGCCATCCATGGCTCCGCTGGTCAAATACGCCGGCTCAACGGTAGGAGTAACCCCTCGCCTCCCGAAACGTAGCGACAGGCCTCCAGGCCTGTCGATCGACAGAGCTGGAGCTCTGTCGCCACATGGGAGGCTTTGGGGGAGTCGGCGAACGCTTCCCGAACTTTTGTCCGCCGCGGCCGGAGTGAGGAGCCATCAGCGAAAATCGGCAGGATGCCGATGTTTCGCGTGAAGACAGTTGCCGCTCCCCCGAAGCCGGCTTGGGCGCGTTGAGATCGAAAGCGGGATCGGCCTCCGCGATGCAGCAGCCTCCAGCCGATGCCTCACGCGCGCAAGGCGGCGTCGCCGAGGTCGCGGATGTAGCGCTGCCGCATCTGCGCCAGCAGCATGCCGAGGAACACGTTGAGGCCGAGGGAAAGAAAGAGCGCGATGAGGCTGCCGATCAGCCAGCCCCAGGGCTTGTCGGTGACGATCGCCTTCGTCTCGGGCTCGAGCAGCCGGGCGGACGACGGCGCCACCGCGGCCACCGGTGCGGCCCGCGGTCGCTTCTGCGCTTCCGCGATCGACCGCTCCACGGCCGGCGGCCAGGAGTCGGCCACGTAGACCTTCACGCGGCGCACGTTGCGGGCGTCGGCCGGCACGTCGCTCGTGAACGTGTACGGAGTGGCGTTGCGCACAAGGTCGGGCTCGACCCGCATCAGATACTCGCCGCTCCCCTCCTCGGTCGGCACGTAGGCCGTCTCGATGCCCATCGCCAGGAGGCTGGCGAGGAGGAAGGCCATCTTGATGATCATGGGCGGAAAACTCCCTGGGTCGGGCACGGAAGGGTCGGGGGCGGGGCTACGCTCACGAGGATTTCACCCTCCCGGACGGCGTTTGTGCAACTCCCGCCGCCGGCACCTGCTCCGCACCGGCCACGGACGCCGGAACCCCCGAGAAATGGTCGAGTTCGGTCTGCAGCATGGTGAGGGCGGCCTGGAGGAAGGCCACGGCGATCGGGCCCACGAAGATGCCGATGGGGCCGAGCGCTCCCACGCCCCCGAGCACGCTGAGAAGTGCCAGCAGCGGATGCAGCTTCGACTGGCCGTGGAGCACGATCGGCTTGATGATGTTGTCCACCGTGGACACCACGCACAGGCCCCAGGCGGCGAGGCCTGCCGCGGTCCACGTGTCTTTCACGAAAAATAGCAGGTAGAGGCTGGCCGTGCCCCACACGGCCGCCGCGCCCACGAACGGCACCAGGGCGCCGAAGAAGGTCAAGAGCGTGAGCAAGAACACGCCCTTCAAGCCCGCCACGGAAAAGCCGATGCCCGCGAGCACGGCCTGCACGAGGGCGGCGAGCAGCGTCGATGACACCACGGCCCGGCTCACCTCCTCGAACTCCTCGAGCAGCTGCCACTGGTAGCGCGCGTCGAGCGGCACGAGCCGCGTGACCGCCGCGAACATCCGGCGGCCATCGGCCAAAAAGTAAAACAACGCCACCGTCATCACGATCAGCCCGATCACGAGCTTCACGATCACCACGGGCGTGCGGGCGGCGATCGGGCCGATCCACTCCTCGGCGAGTTTGCGCACTTCGGCATTGACACCTTCGGCGGTGAGATGCAGGCCGGTGGCGTTGTTGACGGAATCGACGAGCCCGCCGAGCACGTTGGCGTCGAGCTTCAGGCCATCGGGCGTGCGCAGCATCGCCACCGCCTCGCCTCCGGCCCGGGAGAGGAGCAGGAACAAGGGCACGAGCACGATCAGGAGCACGAACAGCGTGGTGAGGCCGGCGGCGACCCACTCCGGGGTCGGCAGCCGATCGCGGAGCCAGCGGTGCAGCGGCCCGAAGATCACGACGAGCATCGCGGCCAGGAGGAGCGGCAGCAGGAAGCTCGACATCACCCGCAGCGAAAGCAGGCCGAAGACCGCCACGAGGCCGAGGATCACTCCGAGAGAAACCAGACGTGTCATGAAACATCCTGTCGGCGGCGGATGGCGGCCGCACGGCCGAGCCATCGATCGCCTGCAAGTCTACGCCGCGGCCAGCCCATGCGCCACCATGACATCCGGCCGGCGGCGCGGGTATTCTCGCGGCGGCGATTCTCCCCGTCGGACGTGGCCGCAGGCCGCGACCATTCACCCACCTTGCGGCCGTCGGCTTCCCATGCAGTCTCCCGACATCTCGATCGTCATTCCGGTGCGCGACGAAGCGGGCAACATCGGCCCCCTGATCGCCGAGATCCGGGCCACGCTCACCGCCGCCGACCGCACGTGGGAACTGTTCGTCGTCGATGACGGCTCGAGCGACGCGTCTTGGAGCGAGATCGAGGCGGCCGCGGCTCTCGACCAGCGGGTGACGGGTATTCGGCATCCTGCGGGCCTCGGCAAGTCGGCGGCCCTGGCCGCGGGGTTCGCCCGGTGCCGGGGACGGTTCATCGCGATGCTCGACGGCGACGGGCAGGATGACCCCGCCGAGATCCCGGCGATGCTCGCCCGCCTCGAGCGCGAAGGCGGCCCCCGGGCCGATCTCGTCAACGGCTGGAAGACGCCGCGGCTCGACCCCTGGCACAAGACGCTGCCCTCGCGCGTGTTCAACGCGCTCGTCGGCACGCTCACCGGCCTGCACCTCCACGATCACAACTGCGGCCTCAAGGTGTTCCGCCGGGAGGTGGCCGAGGGGCTCGCGCTCGACACCGGCATGCACCGCTTCATCCCCGTGCTCGCGGCGGCCCGCGGGTTTCGCGCGGTGGAGACTCCCGTGCACCATCGGCGGCGCACCCACGGCCACTCCAAATATGGCATGACGCGATTCTTCGCTGGCCTCTACGACCTCGCCCGGGTCGCCGCGCGGGTGCGCGGGCAGGGCCTGCTCGGGCGGCAGTCCGGCCGAGGCATGTCGCGCGGCCGGCTGCGGCGTGGCGTGTATGCGATCTTCGCCACGCTCGCCGTGGGCGCCGTGCTGGGCAGGATCGGGGCCGTGGCCAGCGTCGATAAGCTCGCCCTGGAAAAGCGGCTCGTCTCCGATGCCATCGCCGCCGCCGCCGCGGCCGGGCTGCCGGCCGACGCCGCGGCGATCCGCGGGCGCATCGAAACGGAGAAGCGGCTGCTGCGACCATTTCTCTCGGCCAACGACCGCAGCCGCTGGCTCACGATTCGGGCCCTCGTGGAGCGGGGCACGTTCGCGATCGACGAGCTCGTCGTCGAGCCTGGCTGGGACACGATCGACGCGGTGGCCCATCCCGATGCCACGGGCCGGATGAGGCTCTATTCGAGCAAGCCGCCCCTTCTGGCGGTGCTCTGCGCCGGTCCCTATTGGCTGCTCCACTCCGCCACCGGCTGGACACTCGGCAACCATCCCTTCGAGCTCGGCCGCGCTCTGATGGTGCTGTTTGGCCTCGTGCCCCTCGTGGTGACGATGCTCTACACGTTCCGCCTCATCGATGCCACAGGCACGACCGACTGGGGGCGACTCTGGGCCGCCGCCCTCGCGGCCGGAGGCACGCTGTTGACGACATTCGCCGTCGTGCTCACCAACCACGTGCCGGCCGCCGCCTGCACCGCCGCGAGCGCGTGGTATCTGCGGCGCATCCGCTGCGATGGCGTCCGCTCCGCCGGCAGCTTCGCAGCGGCGGGCTTCGCCGCCGGCCTGGCGGCCGCGTTCGAGCTCCCCGCGCTTGCGTGGTGCGCCGCCGTGCTCGCCCTCCTCGCCGTCACCGACGCCCGGCGCACGGCCTGGGCCGCCTTGCCCGCCGCGGCGCTCGTGGCCGCCGCGGCCCTGGGCACCAACTGGCTGGCCCACGGCACCCCGGTGCCCGCCTACGCCCACCGGGCCGGCGCCGACAACTGGTACGACTACGCCATCACCTTGCCCAATGGCAAAGTGCTCACCAGCTACTGGCGAAATCCCCAGGGCATCGACCGCGGCGAAGCGTCGCCCGCGGCGTACGCCTGGCACGCCCTCGTGGGCCACCACGGCATCGTGTCGCTCACGCCCGCATGGCTGCTCGTGATTCCGGGCCTGGCCGCGCTCGCCGCCCGCGGCCGCAGGGCGAGCCCGCACGAGCGATCCCTGGCGCTGGCGATCGCGGCGGTGTCGGCGGTGGTGCTCGCGTTTTATCTCACCCGCTCCCAGGCCGATCGTAATTACGGTGGCGTGTCGAGCGGGTTTCGCTGGGTGTTCTGGCTGGCCCCCCTCTGGATCACCGCCGCGGTTCCGGCCGTCGATCGCCTGGCCACCCATCGCCTGGGCCGCGGCTGCGCGCTCGTGCTGCTCGCGCTTTCGGTGGTGTCGGTCGCCTATCCCACGTGGAGCCCGTGGACGCCTCCCTGGATCTGGCAGTGGATGGCCCACGCGGGCTGGCTGCCGCCCTCATGAGCCGCTGGCCGCCCGCACCGCCGCGGGCCACGCTGCAGGCAGCGGCGCCTCGAGCGTGATCGCCGTGCCGGTGATCGGGTCGGCATAGCGAATGCGATGCGCATGCAGGGCGATCGCCTGATGCCGTGGATCCGCAGCCGGGGCGAAGGCGGCGAGCGTCGATGCTCGCGCGCCGTAGTGCGTGTCGCCGATGATCGGCATACCACGGCTGGCCGCCTGCACGCGCAGCTGGTGCATGCGGCCGGTCAGGGGCTCGAGCCGCACGAGCAAGGCGCCCGGCAACGGGCGCGCGAGCGACCGCACGAGCGTGACGGCCTCACGGGCGCCGGGCTCGTCGGCGGCAGCAATCCGGGCCTGCGGCTCGTCGGCGATCTTCACGACGAAGTCGCGCCATTCCGCAGGGCCGGGGCGGATCGACCCGGTCGCCTCGTCTGCGACGAGCGCGAGATAGGCCTTCTCGATCTCGCGGCGTTCGAACTGCCGCGCGAGCTTGCGGGCGGCCCGCGGAGTCACGGCCAGGAGCAGCACGCCCGACACCGCCCGGTCGAGCCGATGCGGCACCCCCACATAGGCACCCGAGTCGAGCCGGCCCCGCAGCCACGCCTCCGCCGACGCCACGCCGGGAGGCGCCTGCGTGGGCAGCCCCGCCGGCTTGACAAGCGCCACGACCCCCCCGCCCTCGTGGAGCACGGTCGGGCGAAAATCCGCTTCTGTTTCCTGGGGATCAAACCCCTCTTTCATATGGGCTGCCCGTCCGCTACGTTTTTGGCACGCGAAAAACCAGGTGCATCATGCCAATGAAACTGCTGATCGTCGATGACCACGAGATGGTCCGCCGCGGCATCGCCGACATGGTCGATACGGCCGATATCCAGGTGGTGGCGGAGGCCTCCGACAGCGACGCCGGCGTGACGGCCGCCCGCCGCCACAAGCCCGACGTCGTTTTGCTCGACGTGCGGATGGGCGGGAAGGACGGCATCGATGCCATCAAACGCATCCGCTCCGCCGCCCCGAACGCCCGCGTGGTGATGCTCTCCGCCTTCGACAATTCCACCTACGTGGCCCGGGCCGTCTCCGCCGGAGCCCACGATTACGTCCTCAAGACCGCCACCCGCAAGGAACTGCTCGACGCCATCGGCGGGGCCGCGAAAAACACCCCTCCCTCCCGCTCTGGTGAATTCCGGCGGATCGCCGGCGCCATGGCGAAGCGCGAGGCCCCGACTTCGACCGACGTGCCGCTCACGCCCCGGGAAACCCAGGTGCTCAGGCAGGTCGCGCTCGGCCTCTCAAACCGTGAAATCGCCGACGCCCTGGAGATCAGTATCGAGACGGTGAAGGAGCACGTGCAAAACCTGCTCCGCAAGACCGCCCTCGACGACCGCACCCAGGCCGCCGTGTGGGCGATCCGCCACGGCATCGCCTGAGCGGCTTCAGGATTCCAGCCGCTTGAGGGCGGCGATGGCTGCCAGGGCCCGGTCGGCCGTGCCGAAGTGACTGACGAGCCGCTTGGCGGCGATCAGGTCTTCGACGGAGATCAGGGCACTCCGGCCGGAAGGCCGCTGAACCTTGCCCGCCGCCTCGCCGCCGCGCCGCTTCCGCGGCCGAAATCCCATCCGCTTGAGCACCATGCTCACCTGCGGCGAAGAAACCTCGACGCCCTGCTTCTTGAGCTGCGCGATGATCACGATCGGACGCGGCTTCTCCCCCTTCTCCTTCATCGCGGCTGCGACGCGGCGGATCTCGGCGGACTTGTTCACGTCTTTCGCGGGCTTCTTCTCGACCATGGGGGATACAGGCTCCTGAACTGGCGGGTGTTAACTCGTTGTTACTAACACGATCATTACACTATGCTCTCGCCTCGCTCGCAACCCCCTCCCGACCGCCTCGCTCACCCCCCGGCCGCGCATGCCCACCTTCGACTACTCCTTCACCGTGCCGGCATCCCTCGCCGCGGTGCAGGCGTTTCACAGCGACACCAGCGCGCTCAAGCGGCTCACGCCGCCGCCCACGATCGTGCGCCTGCACTCGATCGAGCCGCTCGGCGAGGGATCCGTCTCGAAGTTCACACTCTGGGTGGGCCCCTTGCCCCTGCACTGGACGGCGGTGCATCGCAACGTCTCGCCGCACGGCTTCACCGACGTGCAGGCCGCGGGCCCGGCCGCCCGCTGGGAACACACCCACACCTTCACTCCGATCGATTCCGGCACCACACGAATCGACGAACACATCGAGTTCGAGCACAAGCCCGGCTTCTGGGGCGTGGTCACACGCCTGCTCTTCTCGAAGCCGAACCTGCTCCTGATGTTCACCTACCGCAAACTCGCCACCCGCTGGTATCTGCGCGATGAGGCGTAGGGCGTTCGATTGTTTGGGCTTAACTCGCCGAATGTGGCTTCGGGCTCTTCATACCCGGCCGCCAGACACTCGCGTCACAGATAACTCGCCGGCTCGGGATTACCCCGTACCGTCTCGCCGGACGCTCGCCTTCGCCGGAAGCCCGAGGCGTAAGCCGAGAGGATGCCCGGATTGCGAACAGCCACGCGCATTCCCGTCGGCTCACGCCTCGGGCTTCCTCTGAGGAGGCAGGGGTAACCCCGAGCCTCCACCGTAGCGACAGGCCTCCAGGCCTGTCGATCGACAGAACTGGAGCTCTGTCGCTCCATCGGA
>JAIXPT010000269.1 GCA_027486095.1 Planctomycetaceae bacterium
AAGGCCCTCGTGCCGCGGGGGCAACGGCTCGACAGGCCCGTGGCCAGCGGGCCGACGGTGGTGCGCAGGCCGGGGGTCGGGGGGCCGATCCGGGCCGTGGTGATCGGCGTGAGCACGGGGGGCCCGGCGGCGCTCGCCGAGGTGCTTCCCGCGATCGCTCGCGATGTGAAAGTGCCCGTCTTGATCGTCCAGCACATGCCGGCATTTTTCACGGCGCAGCTCGCCGAACGGCTCACGAAAACCTGTGGCCGCGACGTGCGGGAGGCTGCCGACGGCACGCCGCTCGGTGGCGGCGAAATCCTGCTGGCGCCGGGGGGCCGGCACCTCGCGGTGGCCGGGGATGCGGCCGCCCCGCGCGTGCGGCTCGGCGACGAGCCGCCCGAGCAATCGTGCCGGCCGGCGGCCGACGTGCTGTTTCGTACCGCGGCGAAAGTCTGGGGCGACGGCGTGCTCGGCGTGGTGCTCACCGGGATGGGCCGCGACGGACTGGCCGGAGCGCGAGCGATCGTGGAGGCCGGCGGCACGGTGATCGCGCAGGACGAGTTTTCGAGTGTCGTGTGGGGCATGCCGGGGGAGGTGGCGAAGGCCGGCCTCGCCGACGCGGTGCTGCCGCTGGCCCGCATCGGGCCGGACGTGGCGCTGCGGCTCGCACGGCGTAGCCGATGAAGGTCGGCCCCGCCCAATTCGCGTTTCTCCGCGACCTCTTGCGCCGGCGCACCGGCGTCGTGATCGACGACTCGAAGCACTATCTCGTGGTCGCGCGGCTGCTGCCGATCGTCCGCCAGCGGTCCATCCCGAGCCTCGACACGCTCGTGGACCGGATCCGTCTCACCGGCGACAAGGCGCTCGAGAAAGACGTGCTCAACGCGATGATGACGCACGAGACCTCGTTCTTTCGTGACAAGAATCCCTACGAAACATTGCGGCGGCTCGTGACGGAGATGATCCCGAAGCGTGCGGCCCACCGGCAGCTCGCGATCTGGTCGGCCGCCTGCTCGACCGGCCAGGAGCCCTACAGCATCGCGATGCTCTTGAACGAGCACTTCCCCGATCTCGTGGCCACCTGGCGGATCCGGGTCATCGCCACCGACATTTCTGAGCCGGTGCTCGCCCGGGCCCGGGAGGGCGTGTTCAGCGAGTTGGAGACGAACCGCGGCCTGCCGGCAGATCTGCTCAAAAAATACTTCCGGCCGCTCCAAGGCAAGTGGAGCATCGCCCAAGACTGCCGCCGGCTCGTCGAATTCCGCAGCCTGAATCTCAACGGCCCGTGGCCGGCCTTGCCACCCTGCGACGTGATCTTTCTGCGCAACGTGATGCTCTACTTCGACGTGCCCACTCGCGCGGCGCTCGTCGCGAAGATGCGCCGCGTGCTCAAGCCCGACGGCGCGCTCTTCCTGGGCGGCGCCGAAACGATGATCGGCATCGACACCGGCTACGATCGGCTCGCCGGCGCCGGCTGCAGCTACTACCGCCCAAAAGCCCGGGCGTAGGACGGGCTTCAGCCTGTCGCTGGCCATCCCAACGCGCCGGCTTCGGGCTCCCCATGTCCCATCGCCGGACGTCCGCCTGCGCTAGGTAGGCGCCGGCTCGGGGTTACCCCGTACCGTCTCGCCGGACGTTCGCCTCCGCCCTCCAGGCTCCGGTTCACTCGGATGTGCCTGCGCTCCGGCATCCATGCCTGCGCTGGTCACATACGCCGTCTCAACGGCAGGGGTAACCCCGAGCCTCCTCAACTGGAAGGGGGAGGCGGCGGAGACGGTCGGTGCGATGCGGAAGAGCCGACGGGCAGATACGCGGCTTACAGACAGCGCTAGCAGCGCTAGGCCCGGAGGGCCGGGTGCGGACCAGCCGGCGGCGCCCGGCCAAGGGAAGTTCGGCACGATGCCGAGACTCCCCGTGAAGCAGCCGAGCGATCGCCCTCGGCGATGGAGCAGCGTACCGCCGGCTTCGACGCCGGGTTGGGCGCGTTAGGGCCGCCACTCGAGGCCGAGGATCGAGACGTCGTCGAGCGGGCCGTTCGGCTGGCACCACTGCTCGACCGTTTCGAGGAGGCCGGCCACGGTGTCGTCGAGCGGCTGGCCGCGGCTGGCGGCGATGCAGTCGGCGAGGGCCTGCTCGCCGAGCGGATTCTGGTCTTTGTCCATCGCCTCGGTGACGCCGTCGGAATACAGATAGATGCGGTCGCCGGGGGCGAGTTGGAGCGAGGCTTGCGCGTATTCGATGTCGGGCACGAAGCCGATCGGAAAGCCCTCGGCGCCGTGGTAGGCGGGAGCCCCGACGGTCGGCACGTGGAGGAGGGCCGGGTGGCCGCCGGAGATGTAGTCGAGCCGGCCGGTCGGCACGTGGAGCACCCCGTAGAGGATCGTGAAATAGAGGCCGGAGAACTCGTCGGCCTGGAACAGACGGTTGAGCTGCGTCGCGACCTCGGCCGGCGTGGCCACGGCGATGCCCCCGTCGGGCCGCTGCCGCACGAGGAGCGATTGATCGGTGACTTTCGGCGACAGAAAACGGCCCACCGCGACGGCCATCAGCGACGAAGGCACGCCGTGGCCGCTCACGTCCACCACGAACAGGCCGGCGTGCTCGGCGTCGAGCGGGAAGAAATTGAGAAAGTCGCCCGCCAGGTCCTGGCAGGGCACATACCGCCAGGCCACGGTCGCCGCGGTCAGGGTGGCGTCGTCGGGCGGAAGGAGCGAGCGCTGCACCTTCGCCGCCGCCTCGAGGTCGCGGACCATGCGGGCGTTGATGGTGGAGATCTTGTCGTTGAGCGCCGAGAGCTCGGAATTCGTCTGCTGGAGTTTGTCGCGGGCGAGCGACAGGTCTTCGTTGGCGGCGATCAGCTCCTGGTTTTTCGCCACGGCATTCTCGAAGGTGGACACGAGCAGATTGAGCACCTGCTGCCGGCCCGCCTGGACGCGAAACTTCTGCCCGGCGACGGCCACCTCGAGCGTGGCCTCCTCGGCCGGGGCGCCGAGCGGCGTCGAGAGGAGCGACTGCATGCGGCCGAGCAGGTAGTCGGGGTCGTAGGGCTTCGTGACATAGTTGTCGGCCCCCGCGTCGAGCCCGCGGATGATGTCGATCGGATCGGAGAGCGTAGACATCAGGATCAGCGGCACGTCCCGCAAGGCCGGATCCGTCTTCACGGCCTTGCAGAATTCGTAGCCCGTCATCACCGGCATCTCGATGTCGGAGATGACGATGTCGGGCCGCCGTTCCCGGGCCAGCTCGAGGGCGGCGGCGCCGTTCTCCGCCCAGCGCACGGTGTGGCCGGCGTCCACGAGCCGTTTTTGCAGGATCTTCGCCTGGATGCGGCTGTCTTCGGCGATGAGGACGTCCACGCCGGCCATCAGGTGAAGGTGGCGAGCGCCGTGGGCGCGTCCTTGTGGATGCTGAAGAGCTTGTCGAGGCTCGTCAGCTTGAAGACCTGGAAGATTTCGGGGCGGATGTTGCACATCTTGAGCCGGCCATGCCCCGCCGAGATCTTGCGGTGCAATTGGCCGAGCAGGCCGAGCATGGCGCTCGACATGAACTCGACGTTGCCGAAATCGAGCAGCACGTCGGGGCCGGTCGCCTTGCCGAGGAGGGCGGCGATCTCCTTCTTGATCTCGTCGAGCGTGGTGTCGTCGAGGATCTTCTTGTCCTTGAACACCACGAGGTGCACGTCGCCGGTCTTGCCGGTCTGGATTCTGCGATAGGCGTCCATCGTGTCCGTGTCTCCTCGCCCCGTGTCGTGATTGAACGATAGCCTAATCGTGCCCGAGGGCCGCGTCCATCGGGAGGCGGGCCGCGTCGAACGTGGCCCTGGGGGATCGGCAGATCAGTCTGCGGCGAAGAGGCCGGCCGTGGCGAGCCACTCGAGCTCCCCCGGATGGCCGGGGCCGTCGTCGAGGCGGATGGAGGCGACGGCGCCCTTCTGCATGCGGACGGCTGCGGAGCCATCGCCGATCGAGAGGGCGACGAGCCGGCCTACGCAGGGCATGTGCCCCACCCAGGCGACCCGCGCGGCATCCTGCTCGATCGTCCACTCGACGAGCGCCTGCCAGTCGGACGCCGGGGCCAGCGCATCGACGACGACGGGCGGCCGGGTCGCGAACACCTCGGCCAGAATCTCGGCCGTCTCGCGGGTGCGCACGAGCGGGCTGGTGGCCACGAGGTCGAGCCCCATGCCGGCCGCTTCGAGATGGCGGGCGAACGCCGTGAACCGCCGGCGACCCTTCTTCGTGAGGCGGCGGGCATGGTCGTCGATGCCCGGCCCGGGATCTTCGGCCCAGGCGTGGCGGACGACGTAGAGGCGGGTGGTGAGCGTGGGCATGACGGGACTCGATTGTCGGGGCGCCGTGCGTCCACGGCAAGTTCAGGCCCGCCGCCAGAGGCCTTCGGGAGGAATTTTTTCGCGGGCGATGGCCGCGGCCGCCTCGTCACGCCAGCGCCGCGCGTCCACGGGATAGCCGGCCGTCGGGGCGAGCCCGGCTGCACGTTCGCCCCAGAACGCGTTGAAGGCCTGCATCGCCAGCTCGCGCACGTACTTCGCCGTCATGCTCGCGATCGCCACCGGAAGCCGCGATTCACCCCCCACGGAAAACTCGATCCGGAGCCGTGCGGCCGGCACGGCATACGTGGACCGCGCCGTGGTCTCCGCGAGTGCGTGGACGAGCGGCGCGGAAAAGTGGTGGCCCACGAGCCCGGCGTAGGCCTTGCGGCCGCCGTGGCGATCGCACCACACGAGCGTGTCGGCGGCGGCGTGGCGGCCGTGGACAGCTGCGGCGAGTTCGAGCGTCGCCTGCGAGAGGATGTCAGACTTGTTCAGCCCCGTCGCGAGCAGCCGATTGAATTCCAGCGGGTAAATGGCCCGGGCGGCGATGCCCACGAGGACGATCTCGGCGGTGGCGAGGGCCGTGCGGGCCGCGGCCGCGGCCGCATGGCACGAATCCGCCGCGGCGGCAGCGGGCAGGCGGAGCGATTCGAGCCGCGCCCAGTCGGCCGTGGGCTGCCGCCCGGGCCCGATCGCGCCGAGGGCCGCCACGAGCGCAGGCCAGTGGTCGATCTTTGGCGTGCCTGCCAGCTCGAGCGCCGCGTGCACGCCGCGCTCGAGCGCCTCGAACCCGCGGGCCCCGCGGTGGATCGTCTTCGAGTCGGCCCACATTCGTGGGGACGAGTTCCACGCGCCGGCGGCCACGTGCTCGAACACGGCCTCGGCCCCATCCACCGGGGCCGCGGTCCGCCAGGCGGTGGCCGCGACCACGAGTGGCCCGAGGTTTGGCCCGTAGCCCGCTTCGTCGGTGCCGATCACGAGCGTCATCGCGGGGTCGGCCCGGGAAACTGCCGGCAATATTCATAGATCGCGATCGACGTGCTCGTGGCGGCGTTCAGGCTGTGCGGCAGGCCCGCCATGGGAATCTCGGCCACCCGGTCGAGCCGCGTGAGCACGTCGTCTTCGAGGCCCGTCCGCTCGTTGCCGACGACGAGCACCGTCCGGGGCGTGAAGGCGAAGGCAAACAGCGGCTCCGATCCGGTCGCCTGTTCGAGCCCCACGAGTTCGTAGCCCTCTGCCCGCAGGCGGTCGAGCACCGGAGGCAGGCTGCGGTGGATATCGAGAGCGACGTGCTCGGCTCCGTCGCGGGCGATTTTCTCGTCGAGCCGGGCGGCGCCCGTGGCGATCACGCGGGCGATGCCGAAACAGCCGCAGGTGCGCACAATGTGGGAGAGATTCACATGGCTGCGCATGGGAGCGCAGGCGACGACGAGCTCGCGCGGTGCGGCGAGCACCTCCGGAGGCTTGTGGCGGATGTGGATGAAGCGGCTCATGGGCTGGGCGGTGATTATGGCATGCTGTGGCGTCGGCTGCGGCGCCGGCGAGGCGCCGCGGGCGGTGGGCGTGCGGCTCGTCGATCATGCGGGCCTCACCGCGGAGATCGCCGCCCATCGCGGCAAGGTGGTGGTGCTCGACTGCTGGAGCACGTCGTGCCCGCCGTGCGTGCGCGAGTTTCCCCGGCTGGTGGCGCTTGCCGAGAAGTTCGCCGACGACGTGGTGTGCGTCTCGCTGTCGTTCGACTTCGAGGGCATCGGTGCGGCCGAAGATGCCCTGCCGAAGGTGCGCACGTTTCTCGAGGCGGTGGGGGCGGGCCGCGTCGTGAACCTGCTCGGCAGTGAAGAGTCGGACGCCCTGGCTGTGAAGCTCGACCTCGTGGGCGTGCCGGCGGTGTTCGTGTATGGCCGCGACGGGCGGCTCATGGAGAAGTTCGACGACGACGGGGCGAAGCGGCGGCTCGGCCGGCCGTTCACGTACGACGACGTCGAGGCGACAGTACTGCGGGGCCTGTAGCGTGGGACAGGCTTCAGCCTGTCATGCCCTTCGTCAAGTAACGCGCCGGCTCGGGGTCGCCCCGTACCGTCTCGCCGGACGTTCGCCTTCGCCCTCCAGGCTACGGCTCACTCGGATTTTCCTGGACTATGTTCAGAGCGCATTCGCTGCGCCATCCATGGCTTCGCTGGTAAAATACGCCGTCTCAACGGTAGGGGACGACCCCGATCCTCCCCAACTCGTAGGCGCCAGGAACTTTCGGCGGAGACGGTCGGTGCGATGCGCAAGAGCCGATGGGCAGATACGCGGCTTACTCCAAGCGCACCATCACAGTCAGGACTGGACTAGCGATCGCCCTCGGCGATGGAGCAGCGTGCCGCCGGCTCCGAATGCGGGCTGTTACTGCATGCCCCACGCCAGCGATGCAAGGCCTGCGGTAGAATCCGGGCGTCCTTTGGAGACGCGACTGTATGACGGCTGATAAGTCACGTGGTGCGCGGGCTGGTCGGACGGTGATGGCGCCGGACGCTTCGCCCGACAAGCCCCGCCCCACCGACAAGGTGAAGAGCCCGCTCGCGTCTGGCCGCGCAACGGTCGAGTCGATCGTGGTGGCCTTCACGCTCGCGCTTCTGTTCCGCGCGTTCGAGGCGGAGGCGTTCGTGATTCCGACCGGGTCGATGGCCCCTACGCTGATGGGCCGGCACAAGGACCTGGCCTGCACCGCGTGCAGCCGCGATTTCCGGGTCGGGTGCAGCGCGGAGGAAGACGACCAGTCGCAGAGCCTGCGGACGGAGCAATCGCGGCTGGAGCGCGAACTCGACGGCCTCAAGGCCCGACTCGCCGACGCCGCCCTCCCGCCCGACGTGCGCGAGGTGACGAGGCGCCGCGTCGAGATGCTCGAGAGCGAACGTGGCCCGCTGTCGCAGCTGCGGCTGCGGCTGGCCGGCAAGATGGTGCCCGCGGCCAAGTGCCCCAATTGCGGCCGTGTGATGCGGCTCGTCGAAACCGACGGGCCGGAGGTGCGCTACGACCCACGCTATCCGTCGTTCAACGGCGACAGGATTCTCGTCAGCAAATTCGCCTACGACTTTGCCGACCCCGCCCGCTGGGATGTCGTGGTCTTCAAATACCCGGAGGATGCGAAGACGAACTACATCAAGCGGCTCGTCGGGCTGCCGGGGGAGACGGTGTCGATCTCCGCCGGCGACATCTGGACGAACCGGCCGGGCACGGATCCGACGCTCGCGCGGAAGCCGCCCGAGAAGTTGGCGGCGATGCTGCAATGCGTGCACGACAGCCGGTTCGTGGCGGCCGATCTCCGTGCCGCCGGGTGGCCGCTCTCGTGGGTCGATTGGGCACCGCCCGGTGGCGTGGCGCCGGCCTGGAAGTCGGCCGATGACGGCCGTTCATACGAGGTCACCTGCTCTGGCTCGTCGTCGGCCACGCTGCGCTACCGCCACCTCCTGCCCTCGGCCGAAGACTGGGCCGCCCTGGAGCGGCGGGAGCCGCTCGCCGCCCGGGCCCGGCCGCGGTTGATCGACGATTTTCAGCCCTACAACGCGATCGCCACCCGGCCGCACTGGGTGGGAGATCTCGCCATCGAGTGCCGGCTCGAAAGCCGCGGCCAGGGTGGCACGGTCGTCTTCGATCTCGTCGAGGCGGGCCGGGCCCATCGGTGCACGATCGATCTCGCCGATGGCACGGCGCGGCTCGCCTTGCCCGACGCCACGGCCGCCGACACGCCCCGCACCAAGACGCCGCTGCGCGGGAAGGGTCGGTGGCGCGTGTTGTTCGCGAACGTGGACGACGAGCTCTCGCTGTTCGTCGATGGCCGGGCGATGCCGTTCGATCGGCCGACGCTCTGGAGCCGCTCGATCGAGGCCGCCGAGGCGAGCCTGCCCGATGACAGGCCCGTGGAGCCCGGCGAGACCGCGCCCGGCGACCTGGCCCCGGTCGGGATCACCGCGGTCGGAGCCGATCTCCGCCTGGCCGATCTGCGGGTGTTGCGCGACGTGTATTACATCGGCGCCCTCGATGTCGGGGCGCGGCCCGGCGAGCTCATCGAGCGCGAGAGGCTCGAGTTCCCACTGGAGGCCGGGCAATTCTTCGTGCTCGGCGACAACTCCGCGGCGAGCAAGGACAGCCGGATGTGGCTGACCGGGCACCACGTCGATCGCGAGCTCCTCATCGGCAAGGCGCTCGTGATCTTCTGGCCCCATGCGGTCCCGGCAAGCTGGAGCGTTCCGGTGAAGATCGGGGGGCTGGAGCTGCGATTGCCCTCGTGGCCCAACTTCGCGAGGATGGGGTTCGTCCGCTGAGTTTGCGGACTGGCATTCGAGGGCTGGGCTCAAGGAGGAGCTCGTGGCGCTTCTGTCGGTCGATGGTCTCGTGAAGAACTACGGCCGCCGCCGGGTGGTGGACGGCGTGTCGTTTCACGTCGAGGCGGGCGAGATCGTGGGCCTTTTGGGCCCCAACGGCGCCGGCAAGACCACGAGCTTCCGCATGACCTGCGGCCTCGTGATGCCGGATGCCGGCAAGGTGCTGCTCGACGATGCCGAGATCACGCACTGGCCGATGTTCAAGCGGTCGCGCGACGGCGGCATGGGCTACCTCGCCCAGGAGCAGAGCGTGTTTCGCAAGCTCACCGTCGAGCAGAATCTGCTCGCCATCATGGAGCTTGTGGGGATGGATCGAAAAGACCGCCGCCGCCGCTGCGACGAGCTCATCGAGCAGTTCGACATCGTCAAGATCCGCAAGTCGAAGGCGCACTACATCTCGGGGGGCGAAAAACGCCGGCTGGAGATCGCCCGTTGCCTCGTCACCGAGCCCCGCATCATCCTGCTCGACGAGCCGTTCACTGGCATCGACCCCGTCACGATCCACTCGATCCAGAAGATCATCCGCGGCCTGCGCGACGACGGGATCTCGATCCTGATCACCGACCACCGCGAGCGCGAGACGCTGGCGATCACCGACCGCAGCTACGTGATCCGCGCCGGCCAGGTGCTCTGCCATGGCACGGCCCACGAAGTGCTCAACAATCCCGACGCCAAGAAGTATTACTTCGGCGAGAGCCCCGGCATCGTCGAGGCGGCCTGACGATCAGCCGCCGCGGTTGAGGGCGATGCCCTTGAGCGTGAGCACGGAGCCGACGGACATCAGGGCCAGGCCCAGCCACCGGGGCGGCTCGACCACCTTCCGGCCCGGGCCGGTGCCCCACACCGAGGGCTGCGGCTGGAGCCGCCCGCCCATCTGGACCGAGACGAACTGGCTGGAAGGCTCGCTGAGGGTAAACGACTCCACCATCCGGAACTGCACGCCGGTGAAGAACAGCAACAGGCCGACGATCAGCAGATACTGGGGCTTCATGGGGTGCCTGGGGCCAGAGCGCGAATCGCCCACGCCACATCCCTGTAGTTCGGGGCGCACGCCCCCTCGACTCCAGCCGCCCGGACCACGGCGCGGTTGTAGCGGCCTTGCCGGCCACGACCGTCAGCTGGGGCGCTTGGCGGCGATGACGGCGAGCAGAGCCTTCTGCGGGGCGACGAATTTCTCGAGCCCTTCGGCCATGAGCACGTGTTCGAGCCGGTCCATGTCAACTTTTGCGTCGAGTTCGGCGAGCACGTCGGGCGGCGGCAGCGTGTCGATCGTGCGGGTGAACGTGCGCGTGGCCGCATCGGCGGCCTGGTTCGTGGCGGGCGGATTCGTCTGAATGTCGGCTCCGGCGAGCGCGGCGACATACAGGCAGGGATCGACTCCCGCCTGCTTGACGCCCGTGCTAGCGAACACGATTTCCTGGGCCAGCGGCGTGGGGTGCGTGCTCCAAAAATCAACGTTGGCCAGCCACACCCGCTTGGCGTTGGCGATGGCGAGCATGCCCTGGGCCGCCGGCGAGAGGCTCGGCTCGTGCTCCGCGGTGTAGACGTCGATCCGTGACACGAACACGCTGTAGACGCTCTTGAACGTGTCGAGCGACGCCCGCCGCGAGGCTCCGCGCCAAATCGCGTCGCGGGCGCGTTCATACTGGGCCCGCGTGAAGATCAGCGTCACGTTGAGCGGCACGCCCGCCGCGGCGAGCGGCTCCAAGGCCCGGATCCCGGCCGGCGTGGCGGGCACCTTGATCATCCGATTGGGCTGCCCGGCCGACCACCGCGTGCCGAGCTCCACGTAGCGGGCCACGCGGTCGTCGTCGGCAAGGCCCGCGGCGGGATCTTCGAGGAGCGGATCGAGTTCGAAGCTCACCCAGCCGTCGTTGCCACGCGACGCCGCCCACACGTCGTGGAACACGCTCTGGGCAGACCCGACAAGGTCGTCGGCGAGCGTCCAGGCGATGGTGTGGTCGTCGTGGCCGGCGGCGGCGAGCGCGGCGATCCGGTGGTCGAAGCGGCCTGTTTTGACGAGGTCCGAGATGATCACGGGGTTGCTCGTGGCACCGGTGGCCCCGGCCGCCCGGGCGGCCCGCACGAGATCCGGGTCAACCGAGTCGAGCCAGAGTTTCGTGCCGGTGGCGACGAGCGAGGCGATTCCGTGTGGCAAGGGTGGGCGGCTCCGGAAAGAGGCGTGGCAAACGGGGCAGTCTGCGTGGTGGCGTGACGATTGGGAGGGAATTTTGTGTTGAACCGGCTGTGCCGGTGACGAAGAAGTGTAGCGAGTATGTCGATCATGCAGGCCACCCCAGAAATCCCCGGACCCTTCGCCGTGCCCGCCTTCAGCCCCATCACGATCGTGTGGATCGCCGCGGCCGTGCTCGGCCTCGTGGTGGGCGGCACGCGTGGCGGGCAGGCCGAGGAGATCGTGCCGATCCAGTTTGCCGACCTCATCGATCAGGATCCATCCGCCGTGGACGTGCTCGAGATTCCGAGCGTGCTGGCGGCGGAGGAGATCGTGCCGGGCAGCGAGACGGTGATCGCCGACCGGCCGCTCGGCGAAGGCGATGCGGGCGACGCAGATGGCATGCTCGGAACCGAACCGATTCTCGAAACGTCGGCGCGGGCGCTCGACGGCATGCGGCTCGACGACCTCACGCTCGACGAGATGCCATTCGAGGCTTCGAGCGGCGACTGGTTTTCGAACGGCCGCTGGTATGGCTCCGCCGAAATGGTGTGGTTCGACCGCAGCCGCAACTATCGCCGGCTGCTCGGCTACGACGCCACCCTCCCGACGCCGCCGGGCGTGCGGATTCCGGTGGGCAGCTTCACCACCACGGCCCAGCCCTTCAATCTCGCGCCGGGTGCGAGGATCACGCTCGGCGAGTACCTCGGCCGCGACTATCTCGATCGCGACCGCTCGCTGGAGATGACCTACTACGGCGGCCTCTCCTTCTATCAAGAAGATTCGTTCAACGCCGTGCCGAACTCCGTGTTGATCGTGCCGCTCGCCAACAGCGTGCCGGGCTTCACCGGCGCCCAGACGCTGGCGACCGCCCACAACTCGATCTTCAACAGCATGGAGTGGAACTACAAGCTCCACCGTCGCCTCGGCCGCGACCAGCTCGTGATGTCGCCCAACGGCAATTGGTCTCGGCACGCCGAACGGGCCTGGCTCCCGGCGCTCATCATCGGCACCCGCGTGACGAACGTGAACGAGACGTTTCGTTTCACCAGCCGCCGCACCAACGTCGATCCCAGCGAGTTTGGCGGCAACTATCTGATCGACACACAAAACTGGCTGTGGGGCATGAACTTCGGCGGCGAGCTCATCAGTCAAAACGAGTTCTATTTCTGGGGCCTCCGCGGCCGCGCCACGCCGGCGATGAGCTTCACGGCCAATCAGCAGAGCCTCTCGAGCGTGAATAACGTCCTGCCCGCTCCGTTCGTGCCCGGCTCGGTGAACCGGTCGTCATCGGCCCAGCAGTTCGCCCCGGGCTTCGTGGGTGATTTGAGCCTGTTCGCCGGCTGGAACGTCACGCCCAACTTCTCGCTCAAGGCCGGCTACGACTTCCTCTGGGTGGCGGGCATCGCCACGGCCACGCGGCAATTCGATCTGAACAACGTGCGCGGCAATCCGCACGACGCCGGTGGCCAGATCTTCTACAACGGCCTCTCGTTCGGCTGCGAGGGCAGCTGGTAGGCAGGCGCCGGCTTCGGGGTTACCCCGTACCGTCTCGCCGGACGTTCGTGAGGTTGGGCGCACCGGCTCGTGACTGCCCAGACCCTCTCGCTTGACGTTCGCCTCGGCCCTGCCGGCAATCGTGTTCGGCACGCGGCTCCCGCTGGCCTAGAAGCCCGGAGCGGAAGCGACGGGACTGGGTTTCCGCGACGGGGCGACATCGTGCCGCCCGTCGCTTGGCGGGCCTGCGCCCGCGGGCACGAACCCGGCCCTCCGGGCCTGACGTGCTGCCGTATGGAGGACAGGCTTCAGCCTGTCAGGCCTCAACTCGCCCAAGCCGGCTCGGGGTTGCCCCGTGCCATCTCGCCGGAAGACTGTCGCGCCGTCGCCGCCGTCCCGGCGTCGTCTCCGGCTTACGGTCGCCGGGCAAAGCCCGACTCCCACGCCTGCGGCGTGAGGGCCGGAGGCCCGGGCCAACACCAGCCGATGGA
>JAIXPT010000162.1 GCA_027486095.1 Planctomycetaceae bacterium
ATATCCCGTCGCCGGACGGCAGGGCAGGTGGCACTAACCCGCATTCGGAGCCGGCGGTAGGCCTGCTCGAATCCAGTCGTCTTGAGAGTCCACAACTCATGGGTTCTGATCAGACGCCCATAGTCCTCAAGGACTCCCTTCTTCCGCGCGTGCCCACCGACCGTCTCCGCCGAAAGTTCCGGAACCGTAGCGACAGGCCTCCAGGCCTGTCGATCGACAGAGCTGGAGCTCCGTCGCTACGGGGGAGGCTCGGGGTTACCCCTGCCTCCTCAGAGGAAGCCCGAGGCGTGAGCCGAAGGGAATACGCGTGACTGTTCGCAATCCGGGCATCCTCTCGGCTTGCGCCTCGGGCTTCCGGCGGAGGCGAACGTCCGGCGAGACGGTACGGGGTAACCCCGAGCCGGCGTAGACGGCCACCGCCTGTTCCGGCCGCGATTGTCGGCCGAAACGCGTTGCCCTAGAGTACGAGCGTCCCAGAAGCCCGCGAGCGCGATGACGACCTACAACCTCACCCATCTCCGCCAGCTCGAAGCCGAGAGCATCCACATCATCCGCGAAGTCGCGGCCGAGTTTGAAAACCCGGTGATGCTCTATTCCATCGGGAAGGATTCGGCCGTGATGGTGCGGCTCGCCGAAAAGGCGTTTTATCCAGCCAAGCCCCCGTTTCCGCTGATGCACATCGACACCACCTGGAAGTTCCAGGAGATGTATCGGCTGCGCGACGAATACGTCGCCAAGGAACTCGGCTTCAAGCTGATCGTGCACGTCAACGAGGAGGGGCGGAAGCAGGGCGTGAACCCGATCACGCACGGCAGCAAGGTGCACACCGACATCATGAAGACGCAGGCCCTGCGGCAGGCACTCGACAAATATCGCTTCGACGCCGCCTTCGGCGGAGCCCGCCGCGACGAGGAGAAGAGCCGGGCCAAGGAGCGGGTGTTTTCCTTTCGCGACGAGTTCCACCGCTGGGATCCCAAGAATCAGCGGCCCGAGCTG
Organism: Planctomycetaceae bacterium; assembly: GCA_027486095.1. GTDB lineage: Bacteria > Planctomycetota > Planctomycetia > Pirellulales > UBA1268 > RGVT01. Next base: position 997 of record JAIXPT010000162.1, read on the forward strand.
TGGAGCCTCTACAACACGAAGGTCAAAAAGGGGGAGAGCATCCGCGTGTTCCCGCTCTCCAACTGGACGGAGCTCGACGTCTGGCAATACATCCATCTCGAAAACATCCCGATCGTGCCGCTCTACTTCGCGAAGGAGCGGCCGATCGTGCGGCGCGACGGCGTGATGATCATGGTGGATGACGGGCGGCTGCCCCTCGAGGCGGGTGAAGCGCCCGAGATGCGCCGCGTGCGGTTTCGCACCCTCGGCTGCTACCCGCTCTCGGGCGCCGTCGATTCCGCCGCCACCACGCTCCCCGAGATCATTCAGGAGATGCTCCTCACCACGTTTTCGGAGCGGCAAGGGCGGCTCATCGACTCCGACGAGGCGGGGAGCATGGAGCGCAAGAAGAAGGAGGGTTATTTCTGAGGCGGCGTTCACTCTAGCCGTTGCAGCGGACCTCCGGCCGCTGAACGGCTCTTGCGCCCGTTTCGATCACAGCACGTATGTCACACCAGTCATCTCTCATCGCCACCGACATCGACGCCTACCTCGCGCAGCACGAGCGCAAGGAGCTGCTGCGCTTCATCACCTGCGGGAGCGTCGATGACGGCAAGAGCACGCTCATCGGCCGGCTGTTCTACGAATCGAAGATGATCTACGAGGATCAGCTCGCGGCCATCAAGAAGGATACGAGCCGCTACGGCACCACGGGTGAGGAGGTCGATCTCGCGCTCTTCACCGACGGCCTCGAAGACGAGCGGCAGCAGGGGATCACGATCGACGTGGCCTACCGCTACTTCTCGACCGACAAACGAAAATTCATCATCGCCGACACGCCCGGCCACGAGCAGTACACGCGGAACATGGCGACGGGCGCCTCGACGGCCGATCTGGCCATCATCCTCGTCGATGCCCGGCACGGCGTGCTCACCCAGACGAAGCGGCATTCGTTCATCGTCTCGCTGCTCGGCATCAAGCACATCGTGGTCGCGATCAACAAGATGGACATCGTGGGCTACGACCAGGGCGTGTTCGAGAAGATCCGGGCCGATTACGTCGATTTCGCCTCGCGGCTCGAACTGCCCGACGTGCACTTCATGCCGATCTCGGCGCTCAAGGGCGACAACGTCGTGACCTCGAGCCCGAACATGCCGTGGTACACCGGCTCGCCGCTGATGCCGCTTCTGGAAACCGTCTACATCGGCTCCGACCGCAACCTCGAAGACTTCCGGTTTCCGGTGCAGCTCGTGCTCCGGCCGAATCTCGATTTTCGGGGCTTCGCCGGCACGATCGCCTCGGGCATCATCCGCCGGGGCGACGAGGTGATGTCGCTTCCCTCGCGGAAGAAGAGCCGCGTGAAGAGCATCGTGACCTTCGACGGCGAGCTTGAAGAAGCCTTCGCGCCGCAGTCGGTGACGCTCACGCTCGACGACGAGATCGATTCGAGCCGCGGCGACATGCTCGTGCGGCCCGGCAACGTGCCGAAGGTCGATCACAAGTTCGAGGCCTCGATCGTGTGGATGAGCGACGAGCCGCTCGTGCCGGGCAAGCAGTATCTCTTCAAGCAGACGAGCAAGCTCACGACCGGCACCGTCGGCACGCTGCGCTACCGGATCGACGTCAACACGCTCCACCGCCAGCCTGCGCCCACGCTCGGCCTCAACGAGATCGGCCGCTGCGCGATCACGCTCACGACCCCGATCGCATTCGACGCCTATCGCCGCAACCGGGCCACGGGCGGCTTCATCATGATCGACCGCGTCACCAACGCGACCGTCGGCGCCGGCATGATCCTCGATCGCGAGCCCGACGAGGCGGAATCCGACCACTGGGGCGACGTGGCCGAGCCGCATCTCCACGGACAGGCGAGCGGCGTGACGGCCGCGGAGCGCGAAGCCCGCTTCGGGCAGAAGCCCGCCATGCTCCTCCTCACGGGGCTGACAGGCTCCGGAAAATCGACACTCGCCCGGGCGCTTGAACGCCGGCTCTTCGACCTCGGCCGGGCCGTCGCGGTGCTCGACGGCCAGAACATGCGGCTGGGCATCAGCAAAGACCTCGGCTTCTCGGCGGCCGAGCGGAGCGAAAACCTGCGCAGGAGCGTCGAGGTCGCCAAGCTGTTCATCGACGCCGGCATGATCTGCATCGGCGCGTTCGTGGCGCCCGACGAGGCGGTGCGCCAGAAAGCCGCCGAGCGGATCGGCGCAGAGCGGTTCATCGTCGTGCACCTCGCCGCCCCGATCGAGGTCTGCCGCGAGCGCGACACCGACGGCCACTATCGGCTGGCTGATGCGGGTGATTTCGCCAACTTCCCCGGCGTGACGGCCCCCTACGAGCCACCCGCGAGCCCCGACCTCGTGCTGCCCACGCACGAGTGGCCGGTGGGCAAGTGCGTGGACGCGCTCGTGAAGCTCCTCGAATCGCGCGGCGTGGTGTAGGACAGGCTTTCGCCTGCCACAATCAAAACAGACAGGCTGAAGCCTATCCCACCTATGTCGGCCCTGATCGGCATTCTCACCGTATCCGACCGGGCCAGCCGCGGCGAGTATGCCGACGAGGGCGGGCCGGCGATCCGCACCTACCTGGCCGAGGTGCTCGCGAGTGCCTGGGAAGCGCACGAGCGGATCGTGCCCGACGATCTCGACACGATCGCAAGCACGATTCTCGAGTTGTCGGCCGCCGGCTGCTGTCTCGTGGTCACCACCGGCGGCACCGGCCCCGCCCCGCGCGACGTCACCCCGGAAGCCACCGAGCGGGTGTGCACGAAGCTGCTTCCAGGGTTCGGCGAACTGATGCGGAAGGTGTCGCTCGAGAAGGTTCCCACCGCGATCCTCTCACGGCAGACCGCGGGCATCTGTGGCCGCACGCTCGTCGTCAACCTGCCGGGGCGGCCGAAGAGCATCCGCGAATGCCTCGACGGGGTGTTTCCGGCGATTCCCTACTGCATCGACCTGATCCACACGGGCGTCGCCGATGCCCCGCGGCTCGACACCCGCCCCGAGCGGCTCGTGGCCTTCAGGCCGAAGTCGTGAGTGCCCGGGCGATCTCGGGCGCAAAATACGTGAGGACGGCGTCGGCACCCGCCCGCTTGAGCACGAGCAGGCTCTCGACCGCGGCCTTCCCGCCGTCGATCCAGCCGTTGGCGGCTGCCGCCTGGATCATCGCGTACTCACCGCTCACCTGGTAGGCGAGCGTGGGCACGCCGAAGGCCTGCTTCACCCGCCAGATCACGTCGAGCGCGGTGCCCGCCGGCTTCACCATCACCATGTCGGCCCCCTCGGCGAGGTCGAGGGCGATCTCGCGCAGCGCCTCATCGGCGTTGGCGGGGTCCATTTGGTAGGTCTTTTTATCGGCCACGCCGAGCCGGGCCGCGGTGGCCAAGGCGGCATGGCTGCCGAGCGCGTCGCGGAACGGCCCGTAGAATGCCGATGCATATTTGGCCGCATACGACAGGATGCACACGTCGTGCCGCCCGGCCGCATCGAGCGCCGCCCGGATCGCCCCCACCCGGCCGTCCATCATGTCGGATGGCGCCACCACGTGGCAGCCCGCCTCGGCGAGCACGACGGCCTGCCGGCGAAGCACGTCCACTGTCTCGTCGTTGAGAATCCGGCCGTCGCGGAGGAGCCCGTCGTGCCCGTGCGTCGTGTAAGGATCGAGCGCCACGTCGCAGATGATGCCCACGGCGTCGCCCGTCTCCTGCCGCACCGCCCGCACGGTGCGGCAGACAAGACTGTCGGCGTCGAAGGCATGGCGAGCGTCGTCGGTCTTGTGCCGCACATCGATCACGGGAAACAGCGCCACCGCCGGGATTCCTAAGCCCGCCGCGTCGGCCGCCGCTTTCACGATGCCGTCGATCGAGAGCCGCTCCACGCCCGGCATGCTCGCCACCGGGTGGCTCGCCTCGTGCTCGTGGACGAACAGCGGCCACACGAGATCGGCCGGGGCGAGGGCCGTCTCGGCGACGACCCGCCGCAGCCACTCGTGCTGCCGCGTGCGGCGCAGGCGGGTTGTGGGATAGCGGCCGGGATGGTGGTGCATGGGTGGTGATTACCGCGTGGCGGTGGCACAGGAGGTGTCGGTCTCCCAGACGACGATCCGCCGCACCACGACGGGCAGATCGCCGAGCACCTCGGGCGCCACCACGTCGAACAGATAGCGGGCCATGTTTTCGGCGGTGGGGTTGTTGGGGAGCACGAAGGTCTTGCCGGGCTCGACCAGCGCGAGCGCCGCGATGCCGTTCGTATCGGCGGCCGCCACGATGAAGCCGTGATCCCAGTGCTCGTCGAGCCAGCCGAGGAGCCGCTGTTTGATCACGGCGAAGTCCACGATCCGGCCCACGCCATCGAGCACGTCGCCGCCGTCACGCGGAGCCACCTCCACGTCCACCTTGTAGTTGTGGCCGTGGAAAAAGGCGCATTTTCCCTCATGGCCGAGCAGCCGATGGCCCGCGCAGAACGACAGTTGTCGCATGATCGCAAGCTGTGTGGACATCGAGGGGGCGTCCTGCGCGGCAGGCCATTTCCAGAGGGAGTCAGGCAGGGGTGCCGGCTTCGATCGCGGCTTCGATGCGGATCGGCCGAATGTCGAACTTCGGATTTTGCCCGAGGAAGCGGCAAGGATTGTTGTGAAACACCTCGATCGCCTCCTGCAGCGAGTGCCCCCGCCGGCGAAATTCGAGAATGCACTCCTGCAGCGTGAAGGGATCGCTCGGCCCCCAGTCGGCCGACGAGTTCACGAGAATCCGGTCGGTGCCGTACTTTTCGAGCATGTCCACCGCCCGTTTCGGCGAACATTTCGTGATGGGATAGAGCGTGAAGCCCACCCAGTAGCCGGCATCGAGGCAGGGCCGAATCGTCTGCTCCTCGACATGGTCGATCCAGACCCGCTCGCGATCGATGTTCATGCCCGCGAGCACTTCGAGCACCCGCTTCGTGCCGTGGGCCTTGTCGGCCAGGTGCGGCGTGTGGATCAAGACGAGCTGGCCGTGCCGCATCGCGATCTCGACGTGCGCCTCGAGCGACTCACACTCATTTCTAGTCGACTTGTGCAGCCCCGTCTCCCCGACGCCGAGCACCGTCGGCTTGGCGAAGAACTCCGGAAAGTGCTTCAGCACCTCACGTGTGAGCACGGGGTTCTCGGCCTCCTTCGGGTTCACGGCCACCCAGGAAAAATGCCGGATGCCATACTGCGCCGCCCGCGTCGGCTCGAACTCGCTGATCTGCCGGAAGTAGTCGAGAAATGTCTCGGGGTAGAGCCTGTCGAACCCCGCCCAGAAGGCAGGCTCGGCCACCGCCACGACGCCGCTCATCGCCATCCGCTCGTAGTCTTGCGCGGTGCGGGCGATCGCGTGGTAGTGCGGCTGGATGATCTGCATGGGTTTCGCCTCCGGGCAATCCGCCGGCTACGCGGTCGCGAACAGTTCCAAAAGCGCCACGGTGCGCTCCTGGGGCGGCTTTTGCTCGGCGACGATCTCGAGTGCCCGCCGGATCACGGCCAGCCTCTTCTCGTCGGCGGCCGCACGGCCGTTGCGATCGCCAGCCCGGGCCACGGCCGCGTCGTAGCGGTCGAGATAGGCGGCGATCTCGAGCAGCTGGTGCCGCGACTCGAGAAAATAGGTCTCGACGACCTGGGAGGGGGTGAGCATGGGGAGATCTCTGGGCCGGCCTAACGCACCAATAATACATCGCTCTGGAAGCGCCGGGAGGCTATCACGTTCTCGCGCCCAAACCGGCTTCCAAGCCAGACCTTAGTCGCTGGCGCCGGCTCGGGGTTACCCCGTACCGTCTCGCCGGACGTTCGTCTCCGCCCTCCAGGGCTCCGGCTCACTCGGATGTGCCTGCGCTCCGGCATCCATGCCTGCGCTGGTCACATACGCCGTCTCAACGGCAGGGGTAATCCCTCGCCTCCCTCA
>JAIXPT010000031.1 GCA_027486095.1 Planctomycetaceae bacterium
CGAGCAGGGCGGCGGTCATCGGCTGCATCGCCGCCGGCCCGAGATCGGCGGCCCGCCACACATCGGCGAGCCGGGGAGGGTCGGCGTTGCGAAAACAACGGATCTCGATCATGCCCGTGCCGCCCCCGCTCCGTCCGCGGCGCGGGCGAATCGCACGAACACCTCGCCCCCGCGCTCCACCACCTCGTGCACCTCTTGCCTTACCGTCGGCGAAATGCCGTGGGCTCCGGTCGCAACGTCGAACTGCCACCCATGCCACGGGCATGTGAGCACCGTGCCGCAGAGCTGGCCGGTGCCGAGCGGACCGCCCTGATGCGGGCAGAGCCCGTCGATCGCGTGCCACGCGCCGGCCACGTTGGCCAGGGCCACGACCCGCCCGCCGACCACACGCTCGATGCTCGTGCCTGGCGGGCATTCGGAGGCGGAGGCGATTCGCAGCCAGTCGGACGGCTCGGGCCGGTGGGTCATGGGCGGGCACCGCGGGGCTCCGCCATGACGAACGTCACGCGGCGGAGCGGGTCACTGTAGCCTGTGCCGGCTGTCCCCGCCATCGGCGGTGCACCCACCAGTATTGCGGCGGGGCCCGGCGAATCGCCCGTTCGAGCAACGCCGTATACCACTGCGACACGGCCCTCAGGTCGGCCGTCTCGCCCCCACCAAGAGCAGGGTCGGCTGTGCCTTCGACGCGCAGATCGTAGTCGAAGAGCCTCCCCCCCCGCCGCGTCGCGGAGCAGACGATGATCGGCGCCTGCGACGAGAGCGCGAACACGCCGATCGCCTTGTGCACGCTGGCCGGTCGCCCGAAGAACTCGACCCAGCAGCCCTTGGGGCCCGCGGCCTGATCGCCGAGCAGCCCGAGCGCGCCGTTCTCGGCGAGCACCACGGCCACGTCGGGGCTGCTCCCCTTCTTCGGCAAGATACGCTGGCCGCGCGATTCACGAAACGTGGTCACGAAGTCGTCGAGGAGCGGATTGTCGAGCTCGCGGGCCACCGAAAAGATCCGCAGGCCGAACACTCCGAAGAGATAGGCCGCGAGTTCGAAGTTGCCGAAGTGGCCGGAGAGGATCACCTTCGGCCGATCGAGCCACAGCGTGCGCACCATCTCTTCCATGCCGTGAATGCGCAGATGCTTGCGCCAGGTCGTCTTCTGGATCACGCGCGGCGCGTGGGCGATCTCGATCACCATCAAGAGCAGGTGTTCCCACATCCCGCGGGCCACTTCGCGGCACTGCTCGGCCGACCAGTCGGGAAACGCGATCTGCAGGTTCTCGCGCACGACCCGCCGCCGGATCTTCACCCGATTGGCGAGAAAATCCGACCAGCTGCGGGCAAACCGCTCGCAGGCCGGCCGAGGCAGCGACTGGATGACGCAGATCACGACCCGCACCGCCGCGTAGGCGAGAGCATCGACAAAGCGGGTGGCGAGCGGCCGCGACGGCCGAGACGTGGCATCCATGCGGAGCGGGATTGTGCCGAAGACTATCTCGGGCTGCCAGAGCGGTTTTCACCGGGGGGTAAGCGTCTCGCTTCCCTTGACCAATTCAGCTGCACCGGCTCGGGGTTACCCCGTACCGTCTCGCCGGACGTTCACCTCCGCCCTCCAGGCTCCGGCTCACTCGGATGTGCCTGCGCTCCGGCATCCTGCCTGCGCTGGTCACATACGCCGTCTCAACGGCAGGGGTAACCCCTCGCCTCCCCAACTCGTAGGCGCCTAGAACTTTCGGCGGAGACGGTCGGTGCGATGCGGAAGAGCCGACGGGCAGATACGCGGCTTACACCGAGCGCACCATTACAGTTGAGACTGGACTAGCGATCGCCCTCGGCGATGGAGCAGCGTACCGCCGGCTCCGATTGCGGGTAATTACTGCCTGACTGACCGTCCGGCGACTGGATACGGGGAGCCCGAAGCCGGCAGATCATGTCGCCGGCTGCACCAGCACGAGCACCACGCTCACGGCGTTGAAGAGGGCGTGGGCCAGGATGCCCGGCACGATCGAGCCGGTCTGGCGGGCGAGCACGCCGAGCACCGTGCCCAGCCCCACGAGCGGCACCCAGGCGAGCCCCTGGCCGAGGTGTGCGGCGGCGAAGAGCACGGCCGCGCCGGCGATCGCGAGCCCGCCTGCCTGGGCGGCGCCGAGGCCGGGCGTGAGCCGCTGCTCCAGCCAGCCCTGGAGGATGCGCCGAAAGAAGAGCTCTTCGACGATCGGGGCCACGACACACGCGGCCAGCCACACGAGCGCCACGGACACGGCGTCGCGATGCTCGGCGAGGAAGTCTACGATCGGGTGGCGATAGGGCACGATTCGGTCGAGCACCGCGGCCAGGCCGAGCAGCGGCGCGAGCACGAGGGCCACGGTGCCCGCAGCCTGCCGGAGGGCCGCCGGCCAGTCGGCCACATGCAGCCCGAGCCCGGCCCACGAAGCGCCGCGCCGGCGTAGATGCACGATCGCGAGCGCGGCGGCACCGGCCGTCGCGAGCGTGCCCGAGATGAGCTGCTGCCGCACCGGCAGCGGCCTGGGCCCGAGCGCCGCGGCGGCCGACTGAAGCATGATCGCCACCACGACGATCCACAGCACGTCCATGCCGTCCCAGGCCACGGGCTCGCTGGCCCCCTGCCGCACGAGTGGCTCGCCACGGCGAACTTTTCTGCCGAGCAGGGCCAGCATCAAGAGGCTGCCGGCAATGGCGGCTGCCATGGCGCCGAGCCCGAGCGCGGGCACGGTGAGCATGTCAGACGCGATTCCCTCGGCAGCACCGCCCTGCACGGCTCACCCTCGCTTCGAAACGACGCGCGCCGCGGCCTTCGCGAGATAGTCGCCGCCCGACCAGGCCGTCAAGGCCACCGCGGCCCAGGCCATGCCCGTCGCGGCCGTGCGCATCCCGATGCCGGCAAACACCGCTTCGGGCCAGGTGCGGGCCGCGAGTTCCATGGCGACCGCGGCACACTGCAGCAGCATCTTCAGCTTGCCCGAGAGCCCCGCCGAAAAATCATGGCCCGCCCGCTCCATCTCGGCCCGCACCGCCGTCACGACGAGCTCCCGCACCACGACCACGACGGCCATCCACGGTGCGATCGCCGACGCCTCGCCCCGCGCGGCCAAGAGCACGAACGCGCCGCACACGAGCACCTTGTCTACGAGCGGGTCGAAGATCCGGCCGAGGCGGCTGACCTGCCCGAACCGCCGCGCCCACCAGCCGTCTACCCAGTCGGTCGAGGCCGCCGCGAGAAACAGCCCGAGGGCCGGGCCCCACGCCGCCCGCTCGATCGCGATGAAGCAGGCGAGCGAGATCGCGAGCCGCGCCGCGGAGAGCACGTTTGGCACCGTCCACACGCGGTCGAGGTCGGCCTTGCCGGTCATTCGGCCACCACACCGGCCAGGTCGTAGCCGCTCGAGGCCACGATCTCGACCGGCAGGATTCGACCCGTGAGCGGTCGCGCGGCCGACGTTCCGGGCGCCGTCACGTACACCACGCAGTCGATGTCGGGCGCGTCGGCCTGCGAGCGGCCGATCCACACGTCCTCGCGCTCCGTGCTCTGGGCGTCGATGATCACGTCGAGCGTGCGGCCGATCTGCCCGCGGGCGTGGGCATGGGCGATCGGCTGCTGCACCCGCATGAGCTCGTCGCGGCGGGCGATCTTCTCCGCCTCGTCGAGATGGCCGTCGAGCTTCGCGGCCGGGGTGTCGGGCTCGAGCGAGTAGGTGAACACGCCCGCCCGCTCAAACTTCCACGTGCGCACGAAGTCGAGTAGCTCGTCGAACTGCCCCCGCGTCTCCCCAGGAAAGCCCGTGATGAACGTCGTCCGCAGCACGAGGCCGGGGATGCGCTCGCGGAGCTTGCCGAGCAGCTCTTCGGTGGGCCCGCGGGCCACGCGCCGCTGCATGCGCTTGAGCACGGGATCGCTCGCGTGCTGGAGCGGCATGTCGAGATAGGGCACGATCTTTCCGCTCGCGGCGATCGCGTCGATGAGCCGGTCGCTGAAGTACATCGGGTAGAGATACATCAGCCGGATCCACTCCAGGCCGCTCACCTGCTCGAGCTCGGCGAGCAATTCCACGAGCCGCGGCTCACCGTAGTGATCCATCCCGTAGTAGGTCGTGTCTTGCGCGACGATCACGAGCTCCTTCGTACCGTCGGCGGCGAGCTCGCGGGCCTCACGCACCACCTCCTCGATCGGCTTCGTGGCATGCTTGCCCCGCATCTTCGGGATCGCACAAAACGTGCACGTGCGGTCGCAGCCTTCCGAGATCTTGAGATAGGCCATGTGTCTGGGCGTGACCCGCATCCGCCCCGAATCGTCGAGGGCCCGGGCCGGCGCCGGCTTGAAGACGCTCCGCTGCTCGCCGAGCCGGCCCACGAGCCGCTCGGCCGTCCGCGCCACCTCGTCGCGTGAGAACACGCCGATCACGGCGTCCACGCCCGGCAGTTCGTCGAAGAGCTTTTCTTTCTGCCGCTCGGCGAGACAGCCGGCCACGATCACGCCCCGGGTCTGGCCCGCCTTCTTGAGATCGAGCATCTCGGTGACGGCCGCATACGACTCGGCCCGCGAGGCGTCGATGAAGGCGCAGGTGTTCACGATTACGAGGTCGGAGCCCGCCGGCTCGCCCACGAGCTGCCAGCCGTCGTCGCGCAGGAGGCCGAGCATCCGCTCGGTGTCCACGAGGTTTTTGGGGCAGCCGAGGCTGACCACCGCAAACGTGCCCCGGCAGGTGGCCGGATCGACCGGCCGCACGGCGGGCAGCACGCTCGAGCCGGCGCCGCAGGTGGCGGTGGCCGCAGGATCGACGATCGGCAGCGTGCTCATGCGCGGGAGGCGATCAGCTTGTCGAGCTCCTCGCGGAGCTTCGGCAGGATCGCGTCGTAGGGAAAGGCTCCGAGCTCGGCGCTCTTGCGCTTGAGGTTCACGTGCGTCGGGCCGCACCAGAGGCCGAGGTCGGCGTCGTCGGTCTCGCCCGGCCCGTTCACGCGGCAGCCCATCACGGCGATCGTGATCGCATGCTCCTTGGCGTAGGCCGTCATCTCCTTCACCTGGCTGGCAAGCTCGATGAAGGCCTCGTTTTCCACGCGCGAGCAGCTCGGGCACGAGATGATGTTGAGCGATGCGAGGCCGTAGTCCACCACGCTGCGCACGCGGCCGGCGGCGATGTCGGCGAGGATCGCCTCGGCCGCGGCGATCTCCTCGCCCTTGCGGGAGTTGGGCACGGTGAGCGACACCCGCACGGTGTCGCCGATGCCGCGCGAGATCAATTGCTCAAACGCGATCCGCGTCTTGATGATGCCGTCGGGCGGCATGCCCGCTTCCGTCACGCCGAGGTGGAGCGGCACGTCGGGACGGACTTCGGCGAACCGACGGTTCACGTCGATCACCTTCCGCGGATCTGAATCCTTGAGCGACACCACATACCGCGTGAAGCCGAGCGAATCGAGCAGCGCACAGTGCTCGAGAGCGCTCGCGAGCATCGGCCCGATCGAGTCGTCCTCGGCGAATTGCTCCTTTTTGGCCGGATCCACGCTGCCGCAGTTCACGCCGACCCGCAGCGCGCAATCGTTGGCCGCCGCCACGTCGGCGATGAACTTCACCTTGTCTTGCCACGGCTTCGTGGGCTCGTGGTGATAGAGATGGCCGGGGTTGTAGCGGAGCTTGTCCACGTGCGGGGCCACCTCGAGGGCGAGGCGGTAGTTTTCCTGGAGGTCGATGGCGAGGTTCGCCGTCGTGCCCGCGCGGATCGCCGGCAGGGCCGCGGCGTCTTTCTTCGAATCGACGGCGATCCGCACCACGCCCGCTCCCGCCCGGCGCAGGTCTTCCACCTGGCCGAGCGTGGCCTCCACGTCTTGCGTGTGGGTGGCCGTCATGCTCTGGGCGGCGATCGGGTGGCCGGCCCCGATCGTGATCGAACCGATCTTCACCGGCCGCGTCGGATTTCGTGTGATCTCGACCAAATCAGCCGTCTCCTGTGACACTTGTCCTGCCCCCAACCATAGCAGACAACCGCCTCCCGGCGGAGTGCCCGTGCGCTACGACCCCGCCCTTCATATCGTCCTTCACGAGCCCGAAATCCCGCCCAATGCCGGGAACGTGGGCCGCACCTGCGTGGCGATCGGGGCGAAGATGTGGCTCGTGCGGCCGCTGGGCTTCAAGCTCGACGACTACTATCTGCGGCGGGCCGGCCTCGACTACTGGGACGAGCTCGAATGGGAGGTGACCGATTCCTGGGCCGACCTCCTGGCCCGCCTCGGCCGGATCGGCCGCGAGCCAACCTGGCTGCTCGAGGTGGATGGGCCGCGGCCGTACACCGACGTGGCCTTCACGCGCGGCGACGTGCTCGTGTTTGGCCGTGAGTCGGCGGGGCTGCCCCGCGAGCTGCTCACGGCCTGCCCGGAGAAACACCTTTCGATCCCATCACGGCCGCAGGTCCGCAGCCTGAATCTCGCCAACTGCGTCGCGCTCGTGGCCTACGAAGCCGTGCGGCAATGGGGCGGGATCACGTAGCGACGGAGCTCCAGCTCTGTCGGATTCGGACCGCTTCCGACAGCCCTGGAGGCCTGTCGCTACATGCAGCGCAAGGCCTGGAGGGCCGGGTGAATTCCAGCCGACGGAGTCGGCCAAGCGAAAATCGGCACGATGCCGATGTTTCGCGTGAAGATAGCCCTGGAGGCCTGTCGCTACATGCAGCGCAAGGCCTGGAGGGCCGGGTGAATACCAGCCGACGGAGTCGGCCAAGCGAAAATCG
>JAIXPT010000016.1 GCA_027486095.1 Planctomycetaceae bacterium
GAGCGGCTGGGGGTCGATGCGGCGATCATCTTCAGCGACCTGCTGCCGATCCTCGAGCCGATGGGCATGGATCTCGAGTTCGCGGCCGGCGAGGGGCCGGTGATCCACAATCCGATCCGCTCGGCCGCCGACGTGCATCGCCTCCACGAACTCACAGATCTCGACCCGCTCGGCTTCGTGATGGACGTGGTGCAGGCGACCCGCGCGGGGCTCGACGATTCGATTCCCGTGATCGGCTTCGCGGGCGCGCCCTTCACGCTCGCGAGCTATTGCGTGGAAGGAGGCGGCAGCAAGGCCTGGCTGCACACCAAGTCGCTCATGTATCAGCATGAGACAGCCTGGCACGATCTCATGAGCAGGCTCGCCCGGGCCGTGAGCCGGTATCTCGTGGCCCAGTTCGCCGCGGGCGCACAGCTCGTGCAACTCTTCGACAGCTGGGTGGGCTGCTTGGGGCCGGCCGACTACCGCCGCTACGTGCTGCCCCACAGCCGGGCCGCGATCGCCGAGGCGGCGCGACACGGGCCCGTGATTCACTTCGCCACCGGCAATCCGGCGCTGCTCCCCTTGTTGCGCGAAGCGGGCGGCACGGTGATCGGCATCGACTGGCGGATCGACCTCGACGACGCCTGGCGGACGGTGGGCCACGACCGCGCCGTACAGGGCAATCTCGACCCCGCCGTGCTACTCGCCGATCGCGAGACGATCCGCCGCCGGGCGCGCGAAATCCTCGCCCAGGCCGCGGGCCGCCCGGGCCATATCTTCAATCTCGGCCACGGTGTGCTGCCGCAGACGCCGGTCGAGAACGTGCTCGAGCTCATCGCCGCCGTGAAGGATGCAGAGCGACCCCTCGCCAATCAACCGCCCGGCGGGGTACGATAGCGCGTTGCGCGCCGCAGACGCCCTCGGCGTCGGGCTGTCGTGCGCAACCCACCATCCGAGGGTTTTTGCACGGCATGACGAGTCTCGAAAAGCGCCTGTTCCACCTGTTCGACAAGCGCGACATCGCGGCGGCGCGGGCCGCCCAGGCCGTGCGGATCTCCTGCCCCCGCGTGGGCCAGGTGCGGTCGAGCGTCACCGACGACGCGGGAGCCACGCACGACGTCGTGCTCGAGCTGTCGGCCGGCCGGCGTGGGGGGATGACGCTCGAGAGCCGCAGCACGAGCCCCCGGGGCCGCAGCGGCAAGCCGTGCACGGCGCTCGCAGCCACGCTTCTCGAAGTCGATCGTCGCAGCCTGTTTTCCAACATCCACGACCACACGCCCGTGGTCCTCGACGTGGTGGCGGCGGACGACGCCGAGGATGCCGCGGAGGAACGCGGCATCGGCGACCAGACCCCCGCAGCGGCGGGCGATGAGCCGCAGGACGACGTCGATCCCGCGTCGTCGCGGGCGGCCCTGCGCGTGAACGCGGCGACCGCCACGGCCGTCGCCCGGCGCGGCAGCGCGCGGCAGCCGGCCTGGGCGACCGATCTCGAGGAGCGCCGCCGCCTCGTCGAACCGGCCGTGCGGGCCGAGGCCCTCGAGCTTGTCGATGGCCGCCGGGCGACCGGGGCGCTCGTGTTTCTGCTCGACGTCACCGCCTCGAGCGACGCCCGCGCGGCGGTGCTCATGCCGTGCCGGATGCAGGTGGACGTGGCCGGGAATGCCACGGGCCGCCCGCATCCGATCGTGATCGGCCCCGAGGCCGACATGCCCTTCGAGGCGCTCGATGCCCGCGAACGGGCGATTCTCGCCCAGCTCGTGGGCACCGCGGCGATCGGCACGATGGGCGGAGTCGATGCGATCGAGCACCGCACGATCGCCCGGATCGCCGTCAGCCCGCAGGCTGCCCCGGCCCATCTCTCGCTGCTCTGTGAGACCGGCCGGCTGCTCGTGCAGCCGGAGCCCCGCCGCGCGCCCGAGACCGTGATCCCGATGACGTGGGATGGCGGCCGGCCTTGGGAGTTCGCGCTCGTGCTCGAGCCCGACGATGTCGTCAGCTACAAGGCCGAGACGCTCGACGAGGTGGCCGGTGAGCCGCGGCCGCCGCGCCGGCCGGCGAAAGCGACCTTGCGCGGGGTGCTCGTGCGCGGCAGCCAGCGCAAGGATCTGAAGGAGCCGCGGGCGATCCTGCGGTCGGGGCTCGTGGTGTTCGCCGACCGGCTCGCGCGGCTCGACGTGGGTGGCGACGGCTGGGGAGGAGCGGTGCGCTGGCTCGAGCAGTTCGAGCGCCGCGGCCCGATCGAGCTCGCCGGTGGCCAGACTGACGGCCTCATCGAACGCCTGGCGTCGCTCGCAGAGGTGCCGCGGCTCGAGCTGCCCGCCTGGACGGGCTGGCGGATCGAGTCGGGGCCGCCACGCCCGAAGCTCGTGCTCGACGACACGCCAACCATCGACCTCGAGGAAGACGAGCCGGCCGCGCCGCGCCGCCCCGGCAGGCGGCGGGCGGTGCCACGCGTGAATCTGGCGGGGCGGATCTGGTTTGACTACGGCGTGATGCAGATCGCGGCCGACGATCCCGCCGGTGGAGCGGCCGATCCGGCCCGGCGGGTGCTCGTGCGCCGCGACCGGGCCGCCGAACGGGCGGCGCTCGCGATGCTGCCCCGGCATGGCGTCGTCGCCCCACGGCGCGGCGACGAAGGCACTGCCGCGCCCGCGCATCATGTCGAGATCGCCCGGGCCCGGCTCGATGCATCGGTGGCGCAGCTCGCGGCGGAGGGGTGGGCTGTCGAGGTTGCCGGCCGCCGCTATCGGCCCGCCGGCAGCGTGTCGTGGAACGTCACGAGCGGCATCGACTGGTTCGAGCTTTCGGGCACCGTGGACTTTGGCGGCGTGGTCGCGGAGATGCCGGCCTTGCTCGAGGCGCTGGCCAAAGGCGAGCGGGCCGTGGCCCTGCCCGACGGTTCGGTCGGGATCCTTCCGGAGGGGTTCGCCGAAAGCTTCGAGCCGATGATGGCGCTCGCCGAGAAGCACGACGGCCGGCTACGGTATGGCCGCATCCAGGTGGCGTTGCTCGACGCACTTCTGGCGGGGCAGCCCCGCTCGCGGGTCGATGAGGCTTTCGAGACGATCCGTGAAGAACTCTCCCGCGGCGAGCGGCCCGAGGCCGAGCCGGAGCCGGCCGGATTCATGGGCACCCTCCGGCACTACCAGCGTGAAGGGCTCGGATGGCTGGCGTTCCTCGAGCGGACGGGGCTCGGCGGGTGCCTCGCCGACGACATGGGCCTCGGCAAGACGATCCAGGTGCTCGCCATGCTCGTGCGCCGGCAGGCGCTCGCCCAGGCGGGCGGCATGCCGCACCGGCCGTCGCTGATCGTGGTGCC
>JAIXPT010000409.1 GCA_027486095.1 Planctomycetaceae bacterium
CAAGGCGGGGCCGTTCCACGTCGAATACCTCGACCTCGACGACTCCACCGCCGCCGCCGGCCAGTGGACGAGCGAGGCCGAGGCGGCAAATGCCCGACGGGCGCTGCAAGACCCCGACGTCGTGGCCTACATCGGCACGTTCAACTCGGGCGCCGCGAAGGTTTCGATGCCGATTCTGAATCTCGGCGACCTCTTGATGGTTTCTCCGGCGAACACGGCCGTGGGGCTCACGAAGCCCGGCCTCGGCGCCCCCGGCGAACCGGAGGTCTACCGCCCCACCGGCCGGCTCAACTACACCCGCGTCGTGCCCGCCGACGACCTCCAGGGCCCGCTCTCGGCCGACTGGGCGAAACAGCGCGGGGTGAAAAAGGTCTACATCCTCGATGACAACGAGGTGTACGGCAAAGGAATCGCGGATCTCTTCGACGAGCGCTGCCGTGAGATCGGCATTGAGGTGCTCGGCCACGACTCGATCGACGCCAAGGCCCAGGAGTTCAAATCGCTGATGGCGAGCGTGAAGGCGGCCGGGCCCGATCTCGTGTACTTCGGCGGCACGACGCAGAGCAAGGGTGGTCAACTCGCGAAGGACATGGCGAGCGCCGGCATCCAGGCGATGCTCATGGTGCCCGACGGCTGCCGCGAGCAGGTGTTCATCGATTCGGCCGGGGCGGCGAACCTCGAAGGCCGCTGCTTCGTGACCTTCGGCGGCCTGCCGCCGGAGAAACTCACGGGGAAGGGCGCCGAGTTCGTGGAACGCTATCGCACGAAGCACGGCGAACTGCCCGAGGCCTACGCCGTGTACGGCTACGAAGCGGCCTGCGTGGCGCTGCGGGCGATCCGCGACGCCGGCGTGAAGGACCGCCGGGCGATCTCCGACGCCGCCCTCGCGCTCAAGGACTTCGACGGGGCCCTCGGCCACTGGGGCTTCGACGAAAACGGCGACACGACGATGCAGACGCTCACCGTGAGCGCCGTCCGGGAGGGCAAATTCGAGTTCGAGGAGATCCTCGACGCACATGCCGTGGGCGAGGCCTCGTCGCAGGCCGGCCTTGAATTAGTTCAGTAGTTAGTTTATTATGCCGGCATGAAGTCCACGCGGCTCAACATGCACGATGCGAAAACGCATCTGTCTCGGCATCTCGCGGGGCTGAAGCCTGACGACCGGCTGATCATCTGCAATCGCAACCGTCCCGTGGCCGAACTGCGCCTGCTGCCGCAGGCCAAGCCCCGGCCGCGGAAGTTCGGCTTGGCGAAGGGGGCGTTTCGTGTCCGCCCGGCGTTTTTCGAGCCGCTGCCCGACGACGTGCTGGCCGGCTTCGAGGGCCGTGGATGAGGCTGCTTCTGGATACCCATTCCTTTCTCTGGATGATCACGGACGATCCCGCGCTGTCGGTGGCTGCCCGGGATGCGATCGCGGCGGCCGACAACGAGGTGTGGCTGAGCGCCGCGTCGGCCTGGGAGATCGCCATCAAACACGGGCTCGGCAGGCTGCCGCTGCCGGAAGAGCCAGATCGCTATGTGCCGCGGATGCGCGAGCGATCGGGGGTGAATTTGCTGCCGATCGGCGAGCCGGAAGTTTGCCAATTGCATCGGCTCCCCCCGATCCATCGCGATCCCTTCGATCGTGTGCTCGTGGCTCAGGCGAATTGCCATGGGATGGTGATCGTCACCGACGACGCCGTCATCCGCCGCTATCCTGTGCAAACCCTCTGGTAAGACGGTGCTCGTGCAGTTCTTTCTTCAGCAATGCCTGATCGGGCTCACGAACGGCGCGCTGATCGCGCTCGTGGCCCTCGGCTACACGATGGTGTATGGCATCATCGGGCTGATCAACTTTGCCCACGGCGATCTGATCATGCTCGGCGCGTGCCTCGCGCTCTCGCTCGTGGCGGCGCTCGGGCTCGGGGTGGCCGACGCCGGCGGGATGGCCGCCGTGGGGCCGGCCGGCACATGGCTCGGTATCGCCCTGCTCGTCGGCCTCTGCGGCCTGTTTTGCGGTGGGCTCAACGTCGCCGTCGATCGCATCGTCTACAAGCCGCTCCGCACCGCGCCCAAGCTCGCGCCGCTCGTGTCGGCGATCGGCGTGTCGTTCATCTTCATGAATATCGGCCTCTTTTGGCTCGGCCCCGCCGACCGTTCGTTTCCCGAGCTTTTGCCGGCGGCAAACCTGCTCGCGGGCGACGGCCTGCAGTTCACCTGGAAGGATCTGCTCGTGGTGCTGGTGGTCGTGCCGCTGATGCTCGCACTCTCATTTTTCGTGCGGGCCACGAAGCTCGGCAAGGCGATGCGGGCGGTCTCGCAAGACCAGACGGCCGCAGCGCTCGTGGGGATCGACGTCGATCGCGTGATCGCGGCCACCTTCTTCATCGGCGGCTTTCTTGGCGGAGCCGCGAGCGTGATCTACGGGCTCTACATCAACACGATCAGCTTTCAGATGGGGTTTCAGAACGGGCTGTATGCCTTCACCGCCGCCGTGCTCGGCGGCATCGGCAGCATTCCCGGGGCCGTCGTGGGCGGGATCGTGATCGGCCTGGTGCGGGCGCTCTCGAGCGCCTACGTCGGCGAGCGCTGGACCGGGGCGATCGTGTTCGCGATTCTGATCGTGATCCTCGTATTTCGCCCCGAAGGCCTGCTCGGCCGGCGCACGAAGGAGAAGGTCTGATGCGTGCCTTCCTCCGTGAACGCTGGGAGCTGGTCACGCTCACCGGGCTGGCGGCCGCGCCGCTCTTCGTGCCGGCGCTCGGCGGGGCGCTCGGCGGCCAGGTGACCACGCTCTTCATTTATTGCATCCTGGCGCTCGGGCTCAACGTGATGGTGGGCTACACGGGCCTCGTGCACCTGGGAATCGCCGCCTTCTTCGGCATCGGGGCCTATCTGATGGCGATCCTCACGGTGCCCATGTATCCGTTTCAGATGGGCTGGCTGGCGGCGGCGGTGATCAGCGTGCTGGCGACCGCCGGCGTGGGCCTCGCGCTCGGCGCCCCCACGCTCCGGCTGCGCGGCGATTATCTGGCGATCGTGACGCTGGGCTTCGGCGAGGTGGTGAAGGTGACGCTGCGAAACCTCGAGCAGATCACGGGCGGTATGAAGGGGCTCAATCCCGTGCCGCCCCCCGGCGCCGGCGTGAAGCTCGGCGGCCTCGACCTCGGCCTGGCGTTTGCGATCGATCCGCGCTGGTTCTACTACCTCGCGCTCGCGGCGCTTGCCGGCGTCGTGGTGGCGATGCGCAGGCTCGAGCACTCGCGGCTGGGGCGGGCGTGGGTGGCCGTGCGCGAAGACGAGCTCGCCGCCTCGGCGATGGGCATCTCCGCCACGCGGGTCAA
>JAIXPT010000179.1 GCA_027486095.1 Planctomycetaceae bacterium
GCCTCGCCGCGATCACCCCGCAGGCCGCCAGCATGGAGCATGCCGAGAACGTGTATTGGGTGTATGGCATCACGCTCGATGACGATGTGCCGTTGGATGCGGCGGAGGCGATGCGCCTCCTGGCCGAGCGCGGCATCGGCACCCGCCCATTCTTCTGGCCGATGCACGAGCAGCCGGTGCTGCAGCGCCTCGGCCTCACGGACAATGTAAGTCGGCCTGTCGCCGAGCGCCTGGCGCGGCGGGGCTTCTACTTGCCCAGCGGCCTGGGCCTGACCGAGAAAGATATCGACACCGTCTGCGACGCGGTGCACGCCCTGCTCGCCGACTTCGGGAAATCGGCATGAGCCACTTCCAGCCGATTGAAATCACCCTGCATGCGCCGCGTGTGACGGGGCAACGGGCCACTTTCAGCTGGACGGAGTCGCGGCCCTCCGGGCTGTCCCACAAACAGGATTTTTTCCTGGAATTTCCGGAATCGGTGCCGCTCGAAGGGGTGCCCGACAGCCTGTGGTGGACCGTGTTTGTGCTCTGTGTCCACGCGCCGTGGCTGCTCGTGCGCCCGTGCCGCATCCAGCTGCCGGTGTGCCTGGGGGCCGGAGAAGCCGAGGTGTGGCGGCGGCTGTTGCACAGCCATGCCGCCACGCTCGACGCGATGAATCCAGACCTCGCGCCTTCGTCTGGAATCGAGTTTGTGATGGGCGATGAGGAGCTCGGGCGGTGCCCGCCGATTCCCGCCGTGGATCGCTCGGCGACCGCCTTCAGCGGCGGCAAAGACAGCCTCGCCCAGGTGGGCCTGCTTTGTGAAATGGGATACCGCCCGCTCCTGGTGACGACGACCTCGCCCTTGCCGCCGTTGCTCGACCATCATTCGTCGCATCGGCGGCGGGCGATGGCGGAAGTGCAGCGCCGGCGGGGTGTCGAGTTGGTGGAAGTGACGTCTGACTTTCGGGCCACCTGGAACAATCTCGCGCCTCGCGACAAGGGCTACCCGCTCTCGCTCAACGAGCTCACCGACACCTTTCTCTACACCGCCGCGCTCGCAGTCGCCTGCCACGCGAGGGGAGTGCCGAATCTCTTTCTGGCCTCGGAAAACGAGTTGACGGCCAACAGCTTCGAGAACGGCGTGTATCTCCAGCACTCGCACTTCATGTATTCCACCCTCACGCAGGCTGGCGTGGCTGCGTTGCTCGGGCCCTTCGGCCTCCGATATGGCTCATTGACCGCGGCGCTCCAGAGCAGCCAGGTGCAGGAGCTCGTCACCAGCCGCTACTCCGATCTCAGCGATCTCCAGTGCTCCTGCTGGCGGATCACGGAAGCCCGCAAGGCGTGCAGCGAGTGCTCGGAGTGCAAGCGTCTGGCCTGGGTGAGCCTGTCGCTGGGCGGATCACCGGCCGACCAAGGGGTCGATGTGGTATGGATGCTCAACCATTACGATCGGCACGGTTCGCGGAGCGATCGTGAGCGGCCTCATCCGCCAAACCGTCTGGCCGCCGCGGGTTTCAAGGCGCAAGTGGCGCGGGCGATTCTCGGCGTGTCGCCGGCCAGATTGATTGCATATCTGTTGCGCGAGCATCCGTGGTCGCTGGTGGATGGCTCAGGCTGGCTGGCGGCGTGGAAATTCCTGGGCATTCGAGCGGCGGTACGGCGCACGCAGCGGGGGCCGCAGCAGGGGGCGTCGCCCTGCGTCGGCTATCGCGCGGGGTATCTCCAGCTTCTCGCCATGCCGATCCGGGAACGGCTGCGAGCGATCCTCGCCGATCAGTTCGAGCCCGAGCCTGAAGAACAGCATGCCGTTCCCTTGCAGCACCTGTTGACAGCCATTGCCTGGGTCACGGAGCCGCTGCCGGAATCAGCGGGCAGTGCATCGCGGGAGGCTGGAGGATCAGCTTGAAAAAACTCCTCTGCCTCTACACCTGCGCACAGGATCAAGACCATCTCGTCGCGCTCGAAAACACCGAGCTGCTGCGGCGGGTGCGATCCGACCCGACCTTCATCGTCCAGGAGGTCCATGCCAGCGACCGGGTCGCGACGGCGGAGTATCGAAATGGATGCGTGGTGGTGCCGTGTCGGGAGTCGTATTCCCATCTCAGCCTGAAGACTTTCGAGATGATTCGGGCGTCGCTGGCCCACGACTACGCTTTTCTCTTGAAACTCGACGTGACGATCGCCGGCTACGAAAAAAAGCGGCAGCTGAAATCCGCCGCACTCCTCGCCCGGCTGACGCCCGACGCGGTGCTCGAGGCACTGGGCGATCCCCGGTTCTTCGCCTCGGCCTACAACGGCCTCGTCAGCCAACGAGCCGATCGGGCCGGCTTCGAGTCATGGATGGCGGCGAAGGGCGTGCCAGGCGACTTCAACGCCGTGTTCCCTGGCGGCGGCCCCACGCCGCCATACTTTCTGGGAAAGTTTTACGTGCTGCGGCGTGATTTCAGCGAGTTTATCGCAACGCATGCCGAGGCCATGGCCAGGGAACACGTCCGCCACCTCGGTGGATCGGAAGACATGATGATCGGCAGGCTCCATGAGATGTGGCAGGGTCAATCACCCTGACGAATGCCACCCGGCCGCGCCGTCTGCATGAAGTGCCGCAGCCGCTCGTCCCGCACGACCACGCCCTCATGGATCGTCCGGGCGATCGAGCTCGCATCGAGACAGTCCGACTCGTAGTGATGCGCGAGACCCTCGCGCTTGAGCTCGGCGTAGAGCGAACGCCAGGTGCTGCCGAGCCCTGCATCGAGCTCGGGAGACATCTCGTAGGCGCGGCCCCCCAGGGCGATCTTGTTTTCAAATTGCCGGAGCGACCGCATCGGAAAGTGGAGGATCTCGATCGCGGGCTCCCCCCACATCGGCCCGCGGCCCGGCACGACGGCGTGATGATTGCCCTGGGAAACATCGACCAGAGGATGCCCGCGGTGGCACACTTTTCCGGGCAGCGGCTGGCCGAGGCTGTTGGTGGAGACGACGTCTCGATAGATCATGCGATCGAGAAACGCGCCGGCCGAGCCGGCAATCGCGCGAAAATTGTGCCGCGGCACGGCGACGCCCCCACAGCCGTCGGGCACGCGGGCGAGCGTGGCGCAGAGGTCGCCATCCAGCGGCCACCAAAACTCGTCGGCATCGCTGTTGATCACCCAACTGGCACCGTGATGCGTGGCGGCCCGGCGCGCCATCCATGTCACCCATGTGCCTTGGAGGTAGCCGGGATGCTCCTGGCGAATCACCTCTGCCACTCCCGCACGCCGGTAGGTCTCGAGGATCTCCGCGGTGCCGTCGGTGGAGAGGTGATCCATCACGATCAAGAAGTCCACACCGCGGGCGAGATGGTAGTCGATGTTCGTGCCGAGGATGTCCTCTTCGTCGCGCACGAGCATGGTCATGACGATCTTCATGGGGAAAGCTCCGCGATGCCGCCCAGGAGCGACCGGCAATGGTCGTCGGCCTGTGCCCAGGAATCCGCCCAGCGTGTGATCGCGCTCGAGGCAGTCCAGGTTTCAAACGTGCTGCTCACCTTGTGATAGCTGTTGTCGAGCACCACCTGCGGAATGCCCAGGCAGAGGCCGAGAATGTGTCCGTGGAGTCGGTCCGTGGCGATCACGCGCCCGCGTGATAGCAAGCGCAATCCGCGGTCAACGCGGAGCCAGGCCAGCTGCCCATAGGCCTCGTTGAGCGCTGCGAAGAGCGTCGTCGCACGGGCTGGGCTGGCCCGCACCGTGCCCACGAGATCCTGGATGTGGCCGTTCAGTGCCGCGGCAGCCTGTGCGGCGGCGGCGTCCTCGGCTCCGAGTTCGAGCCAGTCGCGCCGGATGTGGCCGCCGGGAGCGGCTTTCGACATGACGTCTTGGGATTCTTTGTCGGAGCGCAAGAGCCAGAGCACATCGTCTCGGGCGACCTCAGGGCGATCGAGGATGCCGAGCGCAAAAGCCATGTCGGGGCAGAGCGAGACAGACGCGCCCAGCGACTGCTCGGCCAGCGCGAGACTTCTGCGTTCGCGAAGCAGGATGTGAAAGCGCGGGTGGCGGGCGCACGCCGCGCGAAATCGGTCGAGGTTTCTTTCGTGCTCGAAACAGATGCTCTGGGGCATTTGGATGACGGGGTTATCGGGAAAATCTGCGAGGATGCGTTCCCGAAACACCTGGTGATTCGGCCACAGGTCGCCGAGGTTTCCCCCGCCCGCGATCAGAATCGGGCTCGAGCCGATCTGGCGGGCCATGAGCTCGCGGTCGTAGTCCTGCCAGGCGCATTGATAAGCCACGGTGCAGCCGCGCCGCGCGAGTGCGGCCTGGGTGCCCAGCCAAATCGCCGGATCGCCCGTGTTCCAATGGTTTGGAAAACCCACGTGGGCCACCACGCTGCCGGCGGGCAGGCAGGCCGCGAAGCACTCGTCGATGGTTGCCTGCAACGACCGCACCAGACCGCTCGCGGGCTGCACGGGAAGACTCATGGAAGGCAGCCTGCGGTGGATGTTCGCCTGGCCCCATGAATACCAAGAGAGTCTCGCTCGGGAGTAGCTCTTCCCGCGCCTGGTTTGCCGCAGGGGCGAAGTCTGGGCAAGAGGGGTGGTTCGGGCTTGGCGTCGTCGGTGATGGGTTTATGGGTCAAGGAAACCAAGGAAAAAGTTTGTGAACGCATGGTCCGAAAACTCTTCCAGACCTGCATTCCCAGACCTGCATTTCAAGCTCCGCGACCATGCCCGCCAAGCTCGACATTCCCGCCATCTCCGCGCGGCCGCTGCTCATCGGCGGGATGCATCGCTCGGGCACGTCGCTGACGGCGTCGATATTGGCCGATGCCGGGCTCGATATCGGCCCCACATTGCTTGGCGCCGCACCCGCAAACCCGATGGGGTATTTCGAGGATGTCGGCTTCTTCGATTTCCATCGTCGGGCGCTTGTCGGCCAGGGGCTCAGCAGCGAGGGCTACACCGCCACCGAACGCGGCGTCGTGCCCGCAGCCCTCGACGCGGAGGCCAGCCGGCTCGTGGCCGCACGCACCCGGCCCGGCGTGGCCTGGGGCTGGAAGGAGCCGCGCACCACGCTGTTTCTCGACTTCTGGCAGGATCGTCTTCCCGAGGCGTGCCATCTGTTCGTCTTCCGCAGGCCGTGGGAGGTCGCTGATTCGCTTTTTCGCCGCGGTGACGACACATTTGCGATCAACCCTGTCTTCGCTCTCGAGGTCTGGACGCACTACAACCGCCTGATCCTCGACTTCGTCCACCAGCACCCGGAGCAATGCGTGGTGTTCGAGATCTCGCAGGTGATCGCCGAGCCGTGCGCCGTGGTGGCCACTGTGCGCGAGCGCTTCGATATCCCGCTCGGTGCGCCCCGCCAGTGCTATGTGGATTCACTCTTCAGCCGGGACGATGGCCCCACGCGGGCACGCCTGGTGCACGACCTGGCGCCCGAGGCGTGGCACACCTACCTCGAGCTCTGCGAACTCGCCGGTAGTGATGGCGATATCGAAGCCAGCCAGCGAGATCACTCGGTTGGCGAGTGCGCCGTCTTGGAATGGGCCCGGGCCAGCCGGGCCGAGGCGATCGCTCGCGAGGCTGAATGCCGGATTCGCGCCGAAGTCGAAGCGCGGGTTTCGAGAGCTGCCGCGGAACGCAGGCGGAAGCGAGCTCCGGCAAATGTCGTGAGGCGGGCCGCCAGGAAACTGCAGGCTGGGCTCACAGCGGCCGCGCGACGGCTCCTGCAGCCTGGCCGCGATGCTTCCGACGATGCTCCCAGGCTTCTCCCCTTCCCGCGAGCCGGCGAGGCTGGCCCCGCCAAGCGGGCGGCCTGAGCGCCCTGCCTGTCGGCAGGCTATAAGCTGGCAACCATGATGCCTCCCGGCTACTTGATTCGGCTCATGCAGCCGGCGGACTACGAGCGGATCGGTGAGATCTGCCGGGCCGTCTATCCCCACGAGACGCCCTACACGCCCGCAGAACTGGCGGCGCACCGGGCCGCGTTTCCGCAGGGGCAGTTCGTCGCGGAGCACACGCCGACAGGCGAGGCGGTCGGTGTGCATTTCACGCTGCGGCTGCGCATGGCCGACTACCACATCGACGACTCGTGGGACGTGCTCACGGCCCGCGGCACGTTTGCCGACCATGATCCCGCCGGCCCCACGCTCTACGGCGCCGACGTGTTCGTGAGCCCCGATCACCAGCATCACGGCCTGGCCCACGCGCTCACCGACGCCACTCGCGGGCTCGTGGTCGAGGAAGGCCTGTGGCGGATGGTGGGCGCGAGCCGCCTGCCGGGGTATGGCGCCGTTGCCGGCTCACTACCGGCCGCGGCATATGTCCGCGAGGTGATCGCGGGCAATCGCACCGATCCCGTGCTCTCGGCGCATCTGAAAGACGGCTGGAGCGTGGTCAAGCCGATCGAGGGCTACCTGCAGCACGACCCAGAGAGCGCGAACTGGGCCGCCGTGATCCAGTGGGTGAATCCCGCCTGCCCGCCGCCCCCGGAGCTTGCCCTCCGCTGATGATTCCAGGGAACGTTCACGGCAGCACGCGGATAAATTCCGCCGCGACGCGCAGGTCTTCGACCTGATCCGGATTGATCCAGATCGTCTGAAATTCCTGGTTCAGCGGCGCGAGTTGGATCGCGGCGTGCGTCCAGGCGTCGCCATCGTTTGCGTCGGCTTCCTGGACTTTGAGCGAGCGGTATTTTTTGACGGTATACGATCCGCCCGTTTCCGGATCACTGATCGCATGGTGCTCTACCAGGAGGATGCGTCCGCCACGGCTGCCGGCAGCGTCCGATCGAAATAGGCAGAGCGAACCGTCGGGAATGAGCGGCTCCATCGACCGACCATGCACCCGCGCTGCGAAGTGCCTCTCGTCCGTGCGAACGTCCGGCGGCGACTCGATCCATCCGAGGCAATCCGCCGATGATGGCGGCCCGAAGCCGCCTGCTGCCGCGCTGAGTTCGTACACGGGCACCCATTCCTCGAACCGGCGGCCTGGCGGGATGGCGACGATTCGTAGAGCCGGAGCAGGGGGGGCGGCTCCGATTTCGCTGGATCGCGGTGCCATGGTCCGCGCTGCAAGTCGCAGACGATCGCGAAGATACTCTCGCAGGGCCGCGTCGGCACACCACACGAAGCAGCCCTTGCGGCCACGCGACAGAAGCACCTTGTACGTGTTCTTGATTATGGCCTGCACCTTGGCGAGCACCGCATCCGTCTTGCTCTCGTCACCTTTGGCTTCGCGTAGGGATTTCTTCCAGCCCTTGAGCGAACTGTCGGTACGGGCACGCTGTTCCGGAACACCGATGATGCGGCCGGCTTCGAAACCGAGGTCGGGACCGATGAGCACGCCAAGCCAGTCGAACTCCACGCCCTGGCAGGTGTGCACGCATCCCACTTGGCCGATGCCGTCGGCGGCCGTCGCCCAGTTTTCACCGCTGAAGTTCCAGGGAAGTGAGAGACCGTCGACTGCGACGTGCTTCACGTGGCCGCGCCGCTGACGGCCCTGCGTCGGCCATTCCCACGAATAGCCGGCGACGAGACGGGCCCTGTTTTCCTTATTGCAGGCCGTGAGTTCACGATAGAGGTCTGCTGCGTCGTCGAACACGCGGAATTCATACTGCCCATCGGCCCAGTTGTCGAAGTTGCCTGTGGGGCGGATCTGGAGCACATCGTCGAGCCAGTTGAGATACCCGTCGGAACCGCCGCAGCGGAATTGGGTGGTCAGCGTGAAGGGCGGATGCACGTGGGCCTTGAACTTCTTGGCAGCGTCGCGGATGCGGCTTTCGCTTCCGCAGTCGTTCCACTGCACCCGCTGCGTTTCGTCGAGAAAGAACACGCTGATGCGTGCCGCCCGGACCATGTCTTCGACCATACTCGAGCCGCGGTACTGATAGGCCTCGTCCTTAAGCCTGTGGGCCTCGTCGACGACGAGCACCTCGTGCAGGCGGTCTTTCATGAAGTCCGCCGTGTGAAAACTCCATGACGACTGGAACAGCGCTTGGCCGTCCTCGCGGTAGTCGCGGCTGCCGCGGGCGAGTTGCTCGACAAGCGTGTCGCGAAAGGCTTTGTTCGGGGCGATGAAGAAGCCGAGCCGCTTTGACGTGAGCACTTCGGCAAGAAGGCGTACGGCGATCACCGACTTCCCGGTGCCTGGCCCGCCGTGAACGATGAACACCTGCCGCTTGACTGCGGTCGCGACACCGGTAATTGCATGACGGATCACCTGGAAGGCTTCGTTCTGCGTGTCGAGCAGATCGAACTCCGCGTTGCCATCAAGCATTTGAGCCACGCGTTCCACGAGCGCCGGCGCCGGGATTATCCGGCCTTTCTCGAGCAGGAAGAGCACGTCGTGTCGGGAACGGTGTCGGACGTGCCGTTCGATGAACTGCGATAGCTCGGCGGCATCGTCGGCAAGAAACAACCGCGATTCGTCGATGATGTGCCGGTAGCGTGGATCCTCGAGTGGCTCCGGGCGGCGCCGTACGAGGTTGAAGAGATAGGCGGCGGACTGAATGTCGATGCCCTTGTCCCTGATGTCGGCATTGAACCGGAGAATCAGGCCTTTGTATTTGCGGGCCTGTAGGCAGGGATGTTGGGCCAACCTGCCGCCGCCGTACGGCGACCATACAAGTTCGGGAACTTCAGAGACATCGGCCTCGCTCCAAGCCTTGAGTTCGAGAACGAGGCAACTGTCCCGCTCGCCATCGTTGCCGGCGAGGAGCACGTCGATCCGCGAGCGGCCAGCCGCGGAGACGTGGTATTCGATGGCGACTTGCATGTCGTCATCGACGCGGGCCCGCCTGAGCGCGCTGGAAAAGCGGGCGTACTCGTTGGCCCAGACGGAGCGATCCGCGGGTACGCTTCCGGTCTGCCGCTGGAACCCATCGACGAGCCGGCGTTCCAGTCGATTGCGATCGACGTCTTCCAGAAAATCCCGCTTGGTCTCGGCGTAGATGATCATGAGCGGGAGCATACCCTGCTACGGGCGGGGGTGCGAAATACGGCAGGCGGATTCGCAGCCCGATACTCTCTTTGTTCGGTTTGTTGGCGATGGCGACATGCTGTTTCTGAAGACAATCATCCCGAGCAGAAAAATGACAAAACGTTATTTGGGAGACAGGTGATGAAAAAAATAGGTCGTGACGAGGCCCGGCTGCTGGCATCCGTGGCACGGGGAGACTGGAAGCGGCCGACAACTGCGGCGAAAGACATGGCTCGGCTTCAGGACCGGCCTTCTGGTCGAGCGGCCACGGGCGACGTCGGCGTGAGGCTGCCCGTGCCAATCACGCCAGCGTCGATCTCGCTGAAGAGGCGACATTCAGCATCAGTTGGCCTGCAGCGCCTCGACGCTATTGATATGGATGAGGGCGCAGGTGACGCTGCGGTCGTCGTCGGGATAGTAGACGATCATTTTCGTCTTCATGACGAACGCGCACTCTGGATGACGGATCTCGTGGGTCTCCCCGTTTGACATCCGAATCACAAACGGCTCGAAGGGCTCGCGGCGAAGATAGTCGCGGATGGTGTCGGCGTTCATGGCAGACCTCGCAGGACTCTCTGGATACTGTACCGGTGAACATCATAGCGGGCGTCTGCGCGGCGGGCAACGCAGCTGCTTTGTGGGGCGCGTGGCTGCCGTGGCCCGCCGCGATGCCTCTGGCTAGCATGAGGGCATGGCCACAGCGAGCCCGCCCATCTGGGCGCCGACGCCCGAGAAGATGCAGGCCGCCGTCGAGCGGCTGGTGGCGGTCGCGCAGCCCACGAAGATCATCCTCTTCGGGTCGCAGGCCCGCGGCGACGCCGACGACCGCAGCGACGTCGATCTGCTCGTGATCAAGCCGCACGTCGCGGATCGCTATGAGGAGATGGTTCGCCTCCAGCGGTCCTTGAGGGGGCTCCTGCTGCCTGTCGATCTGCTCGTGGTTAGCGAGCAGGAATTTGAGGAGCGAGCCAACCGGCCCGGCACGATTGAGCGGGCAGCGCAACGGGAAGGCCGCGTGCTGTATGCCGCCTGATGGAACGTCTCGTTGATCAGCCGCCGCCGAGTTCCGTGTACTTGCGGGCGTTGCCGCGGGCGAGGTTGACCGGGTATTTCGCCTCGTTGGCCGCGAGCTTGGCGGAGATCGCCTCGGCGAGGTCGATGCCGAGCCGGTCGGCCAAGAGCATGGCGAACATCACGACGTCGGCGATCTCATCGGCCACAAGGGCCAGCTTGGCCGGGTCGGCCAGGTCTTGATCGACCTCGGCGTCGGTCTTCCAGAGCAGCCGCTCCTGGAGTTCGGCCGCCTCGATGGCCGTCGCCGCGGCCAGGTTCTTCGGCGTGTGGAACTGGGCCCAGTCGCGGTCGTCGCGAAACCGGCGCACAGCCGCCACGAGATCGGCAAGCGTGATGGTGGCAGGGAGGTGAGCCATGCGATCAAGATAGCAATCAGCCACGAAACCGCCCCTCTCCCCAACGTCCGATAATGTCTCTTATGTCCGGTTCAGGGGTCTTGTTTTCCGCGGCAAACGCCGCCCGCACCTGCCCTGCTGCCCCGGCAGCGACGATATGCGCAGCCGCAGTTCGGGGCTGCCCACGCCCCATCGCCGGACGCTCGCTGCGCCCATCCCGGGCTCCACTCGCTCGGACCTGCCTGCGCTCCGCCATCCATGGCTGCGCTGGTCAGCTACGCCGGCTCCCGGGGCATGGGCAGCCCCTCACGGATTTCGCACTGGCCAACCGTATTGCGACGTGCCTAGCGTACCGGCAGCGGCGTCTGGGCGCCGATCGGAAATGGCTGCGGCGGCGCCGAGAACGAACTGGCGGCTGGTCGCATCGGCTGCGGCGGCATCGCTTGTGCCTGGCCGCCTGAGGGTACGAACCAGCTCGATCCGGCCGGCAGCGTGCCGCCGGCTTGCTGGGCCATCGCGCCCCCCTGCCCCCCCTGCTCCGTGCCGGCCCAGGCGGCGGCTGACGTCACGCCTTCGAGGATTGCCTTGAAGGGCGAGACCTGCCCGGCGACGGTGCCCGCCGATGGCGGCGGCGCCATGCCGCCGGTCGGAGCCTGAAACTGCTGCTCGAACTGTTTGACGAACGGATCGACGGTGTCGTGGAGCTCCTTGGGAAGATAGCTATCAGCCCGCACGATGAGCTCGGCGACGAGCCGCCCGCTCTTGCTGGCCACGATTTGGTTGCGATAGGCCGGGGCGAGCGTGACGGAAAAAAACGTGATCACGATGCAGAGCAGGGCGCCCTTGGCGAGGCCGAGGAGCAGGCCGAGCTGGTGGTCGAAGGCCGAAAGATGGATCGCATTGATCGCCCCGGAAATCACGCGAAACACGAGCCACACGCCGATCGAGGTGGCCGCGTAGAGGGCGAGCATCGCCGTGAAGCGGTTCCAAGGCGCCTGCTGGCCGAAAAACGGCGCGAGCTGGCTCGAGAATCGCAGGGCCACGAACGAACTGGCCACGATTCCCGCGATCCAGGCCAACTGCCAGACCATGCCCTTGAAATAACCGAGCAGGGCCGCCACGGCCAGGATGCCCAGCATGACGAGGTCATATCCTTCGAGAGCCACGTGCGCCTCCGGTCGCGGGGAGAATGGGAGCGGGAGTGTAGGCCGCGCCTCACGTTCGTCGAAGGTCAATCAAATGTGAGCCCTGGAGTGAGTGGGCGGTAGTGATTGGGTAATCTGTAGCATACGCCGACAGCCTCATCTTATTCCTCCTGAATTACGCAGAGCCCCCAAGGTGCGCGTGCCCGCAGGGCACGCATGCCACCGGCTGCCGGCGATAACACGCTGCGGCGGCCGACTTTGCGGTTCCCGCGATGCGGGGCACGCACGCCGGTTGGGCTGACGCCCGCGCCCGAGGATGCCGAAAAGAAGAGGCACGATTGTCTGGATGCGGGCCCTCATGCCGATGGCCCGAGCCGGGTGTCGTGCGCCGGCGGATCGGCATGCCGGCGGGCGGACGAGGTGGGTCTGGGGGAACAGCAGAGTGCCCGGTTTCCGCGCGCATATCACGGGCTCGACGATCGTCGGGGCCGGCTACGCTGCCGCCACATGGGCGATCGGCGACATGCCGCCGATGACCTGCGCGCTGGCTGGCAGTTTGTGCGCCGTGTCGGGCATGCTGCCTGATCTGGATAGCGAGCAGGGCGTTCCGCTCAAGGAGAGCGTGGCCTTCGCCGCCGCCGTCGTGCCGCTCTTGTTGATCCACCGCTTCCAGCAGATGGGTCTGCCCACGGAGGCGATCATCCTCGTCGGCGCGGCGATCTACCTCGCCATCCGGTTCGGGATGACGTGGCTCCTGCAAAACCACTCCGTCCATCGCGGCATGTTCCACAGCCTGCCGGCTGCGTTGATCGCCGGGCAGGTCGCCTACCTCGCCTTCGGGGCGGAAGTGCCGCTCAAGCGCTATTTCATCGCCAGCGCCGTCGTGCTCGGATTCCTCACGCATCTGGTGCTCGACGAGATCTGGGCGGTGAAGATGGGATGGTTTGGGCCAAAGGTCAAGAAATCGTTCGGCACGGCGCTCAAGTTTTACGGCCCCGAGGCGTGGTCAAACCTGCTGAGCTACGTGCTCGTGGTGGTGCTCGGCGTGCTCGCCGCCGGCGATGCCTCCTGGAACGAGCGGGCCCAGATCATGCGGCAGCAGATGGAACAGGCCACCCGCACCTATCAGAATTACCAGGTGCCGGGGCCATACCGGCGGTAGGCCGTTGGCTCCGGCCTCTTGCCCGCGGGGATGCCGAGGCCCATCATGGGCACACCTCGATCCCCGGTGTTTGCCCCATGATTCTCCCCGCCACGATCACGCTCCAGCCCACGGCCGTCGCCAGCCTGGTGGGCTATTTGGTGTTGATCGCCGCGGCAGCCTACGCGGGCGGCTCGTCGGTGGCGTTTCTCTCGCTCGGCCACCGCCGGATGCAGGTGCTGCTCTCGCTCACGGGCGGCGTGATGCTGGGGGTGGGGCTCTTGCATCTGCTGCCCCACGCCTATCTCGAGCTCTCACGCCAACTCGACACGACGATGGCCTGGGTGCTCGCGGGCTTCTTTTTGATGTTTCTGCTGGAACGGGCCTTTCACGGCCACGCCCACCACTCCGCCGACGGCAGCCACGGCTGCAGCCACGACCACGACCACGCGGGCCACCACGAGCATGCCCATGGGGGCAGTGCGGCTGCGGGACCCTGGGCCTGGTGCGGCGCGTTCGCGGGCCTCGCGCTCCACAGCTTGGCCGATGGCGCCGCGCTCGCGGCATCGGTGGGCGCCGATGGCGATCACGGCACGGGGCTGCTCGCCGGATTCGCCACCTTCCTCGCCGTCGTGCTCCACAAGCCCTTCGATTCCGCGATCATCGCCACGCTCATGGCCAATGCCGGCGCCACGCCGCGCACGCGGCGGATCGTCAACGTGGCCTATGCCCTCGTCGTGCCGCTCGGCGCGATGCTTTTTCTGGCGAGCCTGCGGGTCTTCGGCGGCAATCAAAATGCCGCGCTCGGGGCCGCCCTCGCCATGGCCGCCGGCGCCTTTCTCTGCATCGCCGCGGCCGATCTCTTGCCCGAGGTCGAGTTTCACAGTCACGACCGCCTGCTGCTCACGGCCGCCCTCACGCTCGGCATCGCGATCGCGTGGGGCATCGTGGTGATGGAGCGCTCGTCGCACGCCCACGCCGTGCACTCGGGCGCCCACGGCCACGCGCACGAATGAGCGGCGGGGCATCCTCTCGGCTTACGCCTCGGGCTTCCATTGACCCAACA
>JAIXPT010000257.1 GCA_027486095.1 Planctomycetaceae bacterium
CGCCGAGCAGGCCGGCGGCGCTCTTCGGCAACTTGATGCGGGTGACTGGATCACCCGCAAACGCTGGAACAGGTACGAGAAGCAGCGCCGCCATGAAGGCGCAGGGAATTCGCATGTCGCGGGTCATCTCATTGCTCCGGAGGATGGGGGCGACCGTTCTGGGACGGCTGCCCTTGATCAGACGATCGAAACACATCGGTTGCTGCGGCCACGGTGGTGCGGTCGTCACCCGACACCGTGAAGACCGCCCAGTAGTAGGGGTGCGTGAGGAACCGCATCACCTCGGGTTCAGCCGCTCGCCAGCGAGCGAGAAAGTCGCGCTGGGTCTCGGCCAAGGCTGTCGCGGCACCGCTGCCTGCGTCGAGCCGCGTACAGAAGCCGCGCACGAGATCCGGGGCCGTCGAGTCGAAGATATCCCACAGGCCCGACACCACCGTGCCGCTCCCGCGGGCGAGCAAGGCTCGCTGCATGCCGAATAGGTCGTCGCCCGGCAAAGGCGCACGATCGGCGAAGCCCCCATAGCAGCAGTTGAGGATGACGAGGTCGGCCCGCACGTCGAGTTCATACACCTCGGACACGGTGAGTTTTCCATCGTCCGTCGGACCCCGTCGGCAGCTGAGAAAGCCGGCGAGTGGGTGATCGGGCATCTTTTGGCCGTGGGTGCACATCGCGACGAGTCCGGGCCGCTGCAGCATCGCCGCCGCCGCCGCCTCGGTGGCATCGCCATCTCTCACGACCGTGGTGAGCCGCTGACCGAACACCTCGCGGATATTGTCGATGTCGCGAGCCACACCTTCGAGGGCCGGTGCTTCGCCAAGGAAGTCGATGATGCCCATCACACTTGCTTCGCAGACAAGGCGGCGCTCGTCGCGCCGGAGTAAGCGCCACGACGTGAGTGACGGTGCGTGGATGAGCGCAAACGGTTTGTCGATGAGAAACTCTGGGAGCGGCATACGGCGAGTGCTGGAGTCAGGATCCGGTTTCACGACGAGCGCTGCGAACGGGACGTAGTGAAGAACGTGATGGGGAACGATCACCACCGTTGACGCACCAGTCAGCGCAGCGTGCGCCCTCGGCGGAAGCAGCGTCTCGTGGAGGGCCGAGAGGTCGCTCTGCCAGTCGCGTTCGAACGAGATGGGGTGCCCAGCGGCGGCTTTCTCGGCCAACTCCCGCCCGACCCGCGTGCCGAGGGTATCGAGGCGTTGCAGCAGATTCTGTACCTGAGCGACGAGCAGAGCCGGTGGCCGGGGCGCGCCATCGGGCCCACTGAGCGGCATGGCCGCCACCTCCCCGCGTGTATCAACCGTGAAGATCCAGGCTGACTCAGCGCCGACGAGATACTCGACCGCGGCGACGCCGGCCGGCCACTCGTTGATCGGGTCGTCGGCCACGGACGCCTGAGGCGCGACGCCCCGCCC
The DNA here is from genome assembly GCA_027486095.1 of Planctomycetaceae bacterium. Taxonomy (GTDB): domain Bacteria; phylum Planctomycetota; class Planctomycetia; order Pirellulales; family UBA1268; genus RGVT01. Next base: position 1,419 of record JAIXPT010000257.1, read on the forward strand.
GCGGCCGCCGGTGAGACGGGCGGCAAGGATATCGCCGAGTGATCGAGCCTTGGACCGTTCGGCGATCAGCAAAGCCTCCCTCGGTCTGCCGAGCCCGACGAGCAGGCCAACGATGCGCTCCGCGACGTACGACCGCTGGGCCAGGAACCCTGCCCTGGCGAGGCCGGCTGGATCCTGCAGCATCCTTTCCCGCAGCAAGTCGCCAATTTCAAGCGACACGAGCAGATGGCCAAGCGCCTCGGTCGGGGCATCGGCTGCCATGATGAGCCCAAGCGTGCGATGCGCGCTCTCCGCACCCACGAGCGATCCCGTCGCCACATACTCGCGGAGTGCGTCGCCGGTCGCCCGCTTCGCCGTCGCCATGTCATCGTCTCGAAACGCGACCCGCCCGAGCACCTCGGACGCGACGGCTCGGACGTCGTGAAGCGTTGGCGGTGCCGCCTCGATGGCAGCGGCCGCGAGCGCGGCTGCCGCCGACAGGGCTGCCGTGCGGGTTGCCACCACGGGGCCATCATCGCCGCCGGAGACGGCGAGCGAGAGAATGTCAGCAAGAAGAGCGTGACTGCGGGCCATACCCACCAAGGCGGTCGCCCGCTCGGCGTCGTCGGTGGCCAGACCAAACGCGGCCTCGAGGGCTGTCATCGCATCGCTGATCCGGGCGGCCGACGAGACCAGCGACAGGGGAACGCCGACAGCCATGCGGAGCGCATGGTCGTGGATCTCCGCAGTCGCGCCACGAAGCAGGAAGTTGCCGTAGTTGATGCATGCGCGGCGGCGGTCGTCCGCGGAGCCGTGTGCGGACAGCTGTGCCCACGCAGCCAGGAATGCCTCGTCGGCCACGGGGTCGAGATGGGCACATGACTGCGCGAGAAACATCGCCCGGCAGAGTCGTGCGATCCCCACCGTCCGTGGGTCTTCGGCGGAAAGCAACTCGTGCCAGAGCGGCCGGGCCGCATCCCAGCGGCCGGCCACGACGTGCGCACGGAGCGACACAACCTGCGGGTTGTCATCGGGGGCATCAGCCACTGGCGCCGGCGCCGGAAACACGAAGACGCGGGCCGCCTCGCCTGGTGCCGGGGAGCGGAGCCACTCCATCACGCCGGCGGCAAGGCGCTGCAGGTGGTCGGTCAGGCTGTCTGCCGGCAGAGAGGCGAGGAGACGATGCGCATCGACGAGGAGCGGCGGATCGTGCGAGAGCAGCGACTCAGCCGCGACCTGAGCCACCAGCGGATCACGGTCGGAACCCAGCAGCCTCGCGAGTGCGTCGGCCCGTGCCCACACACGATCGCGGGCCGCGCGCTCCAGCACGGTGAAACCGATCGTCTCGACACCGATCCCGCCGTCGATCTCTAGGCGGTAGTCGCCGGGAGGGAGGCCATCGCGAAGATCAGCCCGCTCGCCTGCGAGCGCAGACCACGTCGCCACCGTCTGACGCGTAGGAATCTCGAAGTGCAGCACGCGCCGGTCTTCCGTGGTAATCGCGCCGTGGAACGGAACATCGGCCGCATCCGCGGCACGGAGGATCGAAAGCCGGCCATCCAGGAGAATGGCTCCGTCGTAGGGAATCTCGAGCATCGCACCCGAGCGGACCGTTTCACCTCCTGCGAGTTGAGCCAAGTGGGCGGCCGTGGTGTCGCCGACGGCTGCGACGGCGGACTCGGCTACGTCCGAACCGCGCGCGCCGCCGGTGAGCGCCCGCCACGCCCCGCGCTGTCCGGCGGTCAACGGTGTGGTGGCGACGCAGTAGTGCTCACCCGCTCCATCGGCGTGAAGAAGAACAGCGGCGCCGGTGGGGCCCGTAGCCTCGTCGATGCCGTGATACTTCGCAACCACGGGGAGCCCGTCGTCGGCGACGGAGATCACCACCGCAGTCCAAGGCCGCCCCTCGGCCCCACCACGAAACATCTCGGCAATGGTCTTCTGGTCGAGGCTGGCACTTCGGGCGGTCGTGGCGGCGAGGACGTCGCAGGCCGGCGGTGTAGCCCACGCGGCCGCAGATGCAGACGCTGCGAGCAAGCCGGCGACGATCCGCAAAGGCCACGGGCGGCACGACGTCATGGCGTGACCCCGGCGGGCACGCTGTCGGCAAGGGACCATGTCGCCGGCAATGCGAATGGAAAGTCCTCGTTTCGGAGCCGCAGCACGGGGTCACTCCAGTCGATGACGCTCGAGCCGCCTGGTGCGGCGAGCCCCTCGACGAGCCTGAGTAGTTCGGGAGGCACTGGCGGTCGGTTTGTCGGCGCGGGCGTCGCGGGCAGCTGTGCCTCGCCTCGCACCATCCGTGCCGTTGAGCCACCCGGGGCGGATTCGGCTGGTTGGGCGACGGCCAGCCAAGTGCCGTCGTCGGCAAACACGTGAAGGAGCACAATGGCGTCGGTCTCGTCGGCGTCGGCGAATCGGTCGTCACCGCGGGATGCCACTATCGCGTCGGCCACGTCAATGGCGTCGGCATCCCCCGCTCGTGATGCGAGCGTATCGACGATCACGTCTCGATACCGACGCAGGTATCGCAGCAGCGGCTGCCGGGAGTCGCCAAGTTCGTTGAACGTGTCAAGCAGGCGGATCAACGGCTTGGTGGCGTCATCGGCAGTGCCTTCATGCGCGGAGCGTTCGGCCGCAATCGCAAGTCCGAAGAGTGCAACATCGACCTCCTCTCTGACGACGGCCGGGATGCCATGCTCTGTAGGCTGGGCGAACAGCGTCGCCGTCTGCAGGAACTCCTTCCTTGCATCGGCATCGCCTCCGAGCATGTCGGCAATGGCCACGAGGAGGCTCGTCGTTCGCTCTGGCGGGGGCGCCGAGGGAGCACGCAAGAGTTCATCAGCAGCCTGGCGTTCACGGCTGGCAGCCTCGGTCTCGCCCGCGAGCAGGAGGGCGATCGCTCGCTTCAGCTGAAGCCGTGGCAGTGGCGAACTCGCGGCATCCGTGCCGGACGTCTCTTCACGGGCCCTCTCCCGCCGCACGGCCTGTGCCAAGACCGCCGCGGCCCGGCCGGGGCGTCGTCCTGCCCTGCCCGGGATCAGTAGCATCGAGTCTGCGAGTCGCTCGAGCGAATTCACCGCGCGCTCGAGAATCAGCACCTCCTCGAGGGCCGGCCGTGGCAGAAGGTCTTCGCAGCGGTCGGCGATGTCCGCATACATGCGTTCGGCGGCGGGGCCTTCCGCGTCGGACGCCGACGTGAAGTGGGCGATCATGGCCAGCCCATGCCGCGAGTGCAGTTCCTTCAGCTGATGCACCAGCGCAGCCCCCGGATCCGCCTGCTTTCCGAGGAGCATCCGCAACTCAACCGAGTGCTCGAACTCCTTGGCGGCCTCGGTGAGTCGCCACTGATCCATGAAGCTCCAGGCGTGCCGCTCTGCGACGGTGGCGAGCGTCGGATGCAGTGAAACGCCCCGGGATACGATCCTGTTCGTGGCGTCGGTGATCGGTCCGGAAAAGAGATCCTCCGCGTCACGAAAACGCCCGCGCTTACGATATGCGGCCGCCTGCACTGCTGCGGACTCGATCTGGAGATATTCGGATCCGGCTGCCGTGCCGGCCGCATTCCGGGCCCGTTCGCACGCGGTCACGCAGTCCTTCCACCGCCCCGTGCCGAACAAGAACTGGGCGAAGTCAAGTTGGCAAACGGCGAGCAGTGCCTGCGCAGAAGGTTCGGCGGCCAGCAGACTCAGGGCGTCGTTGAAGTGCTGTTCCGCATCGGCCGGTCGGCCAAGCCTGGCTTCCAGCAGGGCCGCGAGGTATCGATCGGGTGCAGACGCGCCGGCATCGATCCTCGCCCGTACGTCCGCCAATAGCGCATTGCGGTCATGGGAATCGAGTGACGTGTCAGACAGCACCGCGAAGTCATCCCATGTTGTATCGTCCACCTGTTCGGCAAGGCGATACTCTTCAAGAAGTTCATGCAACGATCGCATCAGCGCATCGGGTGGGGCATCGACCAGCACAGCGGTGGAAGTCAGCCCCAAACGCTCTTGCAGTCGTGATTCGAGTGAAGAGCCTTCGCGCGTAAGCGACCGGTCGACATCAGCAAGAGCAAGGCGGATTGCCGGCGTAAACCAGGGCCATTGCTCCATCCACGAGGCGCCCGTCAGGCCCCCGAGTCCGGCGAGAGTCGCGGCTGAAGCCTCACGGGCGGTGGAGGCCGGGGAAAAACCCGCGCGGGGGATGAAGAAGAAGTCGCCCGCCATGCCGGCCGGCAATCTGCCGATCTGCGGACGTTGCGTGATCGCGCTCTGCGGCCCGCCGTCGTTGAATCGCTCCAACTGCCGGGTGATGTCGACATAGAGCTCCGTCACCGCAAACGGGCCCGCCTCGGGCTCGCCAAGCGCGCTGCCGAGGCCACGCAACAGGGCACCGGTGAATGGTGAGTGCCCGGGCACCAGGTCGGTCGAGTCCTTGACACGTTCGGTCTGTGTCCCGGCGGTCAGCCCGACCATCGCCGGGGCGGAAAAGTCGGTGCGCGATGCTCCCCCTCCTGCCGAGCGCTCGGCGGAGTCGCTCGATTCCAACTTGAATTCCTCGAACAACAAGCCGGACTCGCAGCAGTCGAGGATGATCAGCTTGTGAAACGCGCGACAATGATCGACATATTCGACGATCTCCGGCATGAACAGCGTGTTGCCCATGATGGGCTCGCTGCCCGCCACCTCGACCGTCACGTCTGCCGGATAGAGCTTGCCCAGGGCTGCCTTGCCGCTCCGAAAACCGATGCCGTGCCCAGCGAAAAAAAACAATAAGCTGTGCTTGGGCGGTTCCGCGGTGGTGCCACTTTCCGCATTGCATCGGCCCACAACGTCTTTCAACGTGTCCAAGATCCTGTCGTGCGTGGCCTGTGCCTTCTCGTTTGCAGAACCCAGAAGCAGATAGCACGTCCGGTCGGCCTCATAACCGTAGTTGCGCACGAGTTCGTCGTAGACAGCCTGTGCATCGGCCTCGGCACTCCGCAGCGGCGGCACGGATCGTGGATTCGGGTTGTCTGCGTAGTTGCAGCCGACCACGACAGCCCACTTTCTCGTGTAGTCGATACCGGAGGGCGCAGCATCGCGAGCAATGCCCCGGTCCTGCTCCGCAGGCACAGGGTCGGCACCGTGCGCACGTACACCCACGACCCCCACGACCAGGAGACCGGCAAGCGCGATGGGCACGACGTAGCCAAACGAGCGACTGGCATGGAAGTGAAGCACGATGGTCATCGGAGTGCGTGGGGCGCTCCGTCCGGGTTGCGCGGGCTCTCCGATGCGATATCGAGGGTGATCACCTGCGCGGCACAGTCGGCGGCCTGCGGTGTCGCCATGCCCCGCGTCGCGACCCGGCCCGCGTCGAGCATGGTCGACAGCCAATCGGTGCCCACGGCCCGGTGCGCTCGCCCGGGGTCGGCAAGGCTAGTAAAGTCGGCTGGTGCACCCTTGGCGTCCACCACAAGGATCACGATCCATTCCCTGCCCGCGGTGACTTCATCGCATCGAAGACGGACGCTCCGGGCATCGCCGCACTCGAGGCGGCTCGTTTCCCCTCGCAGTGGCTCTGGAAAGAGCACGGAGATCACCTGGTCGGCGGCGACGTGCAGCGCCGTGACGTCGCGTGGCCGCTGGCCGCCGTTGGTGATCGACAGGGTGAACCGGTCGCCAGCGCGAATCCTGAGCGGGGCGTCGGTCCGATATCGTGTGGAATCGGAGAGCATCTCGATTGCGATGCCGAGACTGCCTGCAGCAGGACACAGGCTCGCGACGCGGAGCAACGTTTCGGATCGGCCGATGCGACATAACCGATCCGCGAGACTCTGGACGATCTCATCGCTGTCGATTCCCGCTTGAATGCGATGCTCCGCTCCGACAGCAGGGTGGGCCGGCGCCAGCACCACCTGATCGTCGGCGCGGCGGATCACCCAGTCGGCGTGCGACTCCGGCGGGACGAACGTCACGGCCAAGCGCACCTCGCCCAGGGCTTCGAGCCTCGTGCGAATGTTCTCGAGCGGGTCGGCCGGCCCTGAAGGAGGACAGGCGACACGCACCCGGACGACGTCCGCGCCGGTAAAGACGACGGTCGCCAGGCCCCCGTCAAGAGCCGCCGGATCGGGCGTCACAACGCCGTCGTGGGCGATCGCCCGGATCCGACTCGACCGGACATCGACCGTGACGACTTCGACGTGGCCAAGCGGCAGTTCGCCCGCGGCTTCGCCGCCCATCTGCTTTAACGGCCGTCGCACTGCGAGGATCGACCCCTGGGTGATGCCATGCAGGGCACCGGCATTGAGCGTGAGTTTGTCATCTGCGGAGTCGCGTTGGACGGCGATGAAGCGACCGTCGAGCCTGCGTGTCGCGAGAATGGTTCGTGCGGGGTCTCCCTCGGAGTACGGCGTCGGGCCGCGGCTGCGGCCCTCAGCGCGGTAGAGCCTGTATATCTCGGCCAGCAGTTGTCCATAGGACACGGGTTCATCGACGGTCTCGAGTGCCTGCGTGAGCGTCGAAGTGAGCAGCCCGCAAGCGATTCCTTCGGCATCGTCGGGATAGCGTCGCTCGACCGTCTTCTCGCCTGACTGGCACGCATAGGTGACCACCAGATTGTCGAACCGCTCCGTCGAGACCACGTCACTCGAAGCCGCAGCACGTACGGTCGCAGGAATCGATAAGGCCGCGGGTGGAATGGACCGCTCAGTCTCGCCAGGGAACTCGGCAGACGTCGATCGAGCCAGGTCGCCCGAATGACAGCAGTCGAAGACGACCCAGCAGGTCGCGCCCGTGGCACCCAAACGCCCTAACCACGCTCGAAACTCGTCGTCGATGATCGCGTTGGGCACCCCTGCTTCTCTTGCGGACTCCCGCCAGCGCTCCACATCCCGCGGGAGAAAGATTTCGTCGAGCCCTCCCGACTCCGTCTTGGAGCCGCTGGCGGCTGGCTGCTGTGAGCCATGGCCGGCCAGCAGCACGAACACCCTGTCGCCCGCCTTGGATCGGCCAGCCAGCGCCTCGAGCTCCCGCAGGATGTTCGCCCGAGTGGGCAGCAACTCCGGGTGCGATACTCCTGATTCCTCGGTCAGCCGGCGGACGTCGGTGGGCTGGAAACCGAGCCGTGATTCGAGCAGTGTGGCAACCATCCGCACATCGTTCGGCGCCCCGGGCAGCCGAAAGCGCTCGCCGAGCATCGGATACTCGCTGACCCCGACGAGCACGGCACGCGACTCGCTGGCTGCCACGAGCGGGACAGGCAGAGCGCACAAGACCGCAAATACTATCGCGGATCGCTCCACGACCATCCGCGCAGCGATGACTGCAACCATGCCGCTCACACCTCGTCGGCAGGGCAAACGCCCTCCCTACGAACAGAGGCGTAATTGGTTGCCCAACCGGACGCCGAATCCATCCGGATCAAAAAAATCCATGAAAATCAGGCCTGCCGCCGGCTACGCCGCCCGATGGAAGGGCCAGACACCGACCATGAACGCCGCAACCGGGTCGAGGAGTGGTCATCCGGCGATTCCGCGTCGATCAACGGTCACTCATGATTTTCCAGATGCCGTCTTCCGCAGCAAACCAGTGCCTGCCTGGATGTAGCAATTTGCTCCTGGTTTCGCCGGCTCCGTTATCGAACACGATTCTCGCGCGATAATCGTAATCGTCCGTTGGAATCCCCAGATCGATCGTGCACTGCTCGCCGGCCGCCAACGACCTTGGTTGGCCGTTGAGGATGAAATGAAGCGTGTGAGACGTTGGATTTTCGAGCGTCGCGAAGGCTCTGGGCTCAGTGCCCGGCGGCGGAAGACTGGGCTTCACGATTGCTGGAGGTTGACCACCGCCGCCCTTGAGCCGATACCGAACGTAGAACTGATGCCAATTCGGGAGAGGGATCTTTTTCTCAATCTTCTTCATCTTGACCTTGCTCTTGATGCCCTGAAACTCGATTCCATCGGGCACCTCTACCACGACCCTCTCCCAGCGGTTGTAGGTCGCAAACCCTGCGTCGAGGTCGAGCCCGGCAACTGCAACAGTTCCCTTCTGCGACAATGACCGCACGACAAGTGCCTCCAGGTCACCCAAGTTGACCGTGACAAGGTTTCCTTGAATCTTTGCGAAATTCTCCTTCAAAACTGAATCGAACCACGCCAGAAACGGCTGAGGGTTCGAGGCTGCCACTGATTCTGCAATCGCCGCCGAGCCGAGAACCCAGTCGCCCTCCGTGAAGTTCTTGCCCCACACGACCGTCCACCCGTCTCCCGAAAGGTTCTGCCGAACCTGATTGCGGTTGCTGCTTTCCGCTTTTGCGGGCTCCACAACGAGCGCCAAGAAGGAAAGGGACCACGCCAGTATCACGACGAGCCCCACTGGTCGCGTGCATGTTTTCGCACATTCCGAGTTCTCAGCAGAGGTGCACATGCATTTGCTGCTGTTCACAAACCGCCGCTCCATCACTCCCCTCCCTGATTCTTTTGTACCTCGGCGTCGATCACTTTCCGGATCGACCGCCCCAGCTCGAACCACGGATCTTTCGGAGCGCTGTCGGTTGGTGTCGGGGAGACGGTTTGATTTGGTGGCGGCTGCACGGGAGACGGGTTCGGCTGTGGCTTCGATGGAGTCACGATCTGGTTTCCATCCACGACCGCAGACGATGCCTCGCCAATGCTTGCTTGGTCGTGCTGCGGAGCACGACGGCGTAGTTCTTTCACTGACCGTCCGCCGACCTCCGTGGGGCCGGTCCATGACCAGTACGCCTGCTTTCCCTCGTAGACAAGCGTCGCCTGACCGATCACCTTGGAGGCCTGCGCGGTATTGGACGTTGGGCCGATAATCCTGCCATCGTCGGCGATGTGCGCAGGAGTCATGACGGCGAAGCCGCTTACGTTGGAGTTGTCTTTTTTACCCTTGGGTATTGGGTTCCAAGTGCCGGGGTCGAAGGGAGTGTTCTTTGTTTTCGGGAGCTTGATCCACTGCGCAGAAGCGTGGGTGCCCCAGCACAACGACAATGCGAGGCCTATCGCGGCACAAAGCAGCATACGTGGCATGGCGTGATTCCTGGGGAAGGGGAAACGTGTGCGAGCCACCCTGCGGCTCACTCCTTAGACTGGTTTGTCGGTCGCGCCGTCGCATCAGGGTTCCCGACGGAAGGCTGGTTGTTTTCTAGATAGTCCAACACCGCCCCATTTGCTCGTTCGTCGCTCATCCGATTGAGCTTTTCAGCACGCTGGACGTCAGCTGCGGTCGGACCGCAGCCAAAAATCCCAAAGGGCACGACTGCTGCTGTTAGAAGAAACACTCTCATAAAAACCCGCTGAGAAATGAGGCGAGATCCTGACAGGGACATTTCACCGTAAGAAAAGGCGTACGCCCGAAGCAAAACCGGACGCAAATGTCTTTCCCCGGCATTTTCAGGCCCTGCACGGCCATCAGCCCACCTCACCGCCGGGCGGCGGTGAATCGTTTTATTCGCGGTGCCCCATGGTCGCGTGTGCCGCGGCCGGGGCCGGAAACCTTCGCTGGAGGTTATCTTGCTCAGGTGTCCGGACCGATCGCATGCCGGACATTTCTACCCGCAATGGTTTTCCGCATGGACTCGATCAGCCGCCACGAACAGCTGCTTCGGGTCTTTCATCTTGTCGATCTGCTCTTTGAGGCCCGGCGGCCGCTCACGATCGCAGACCTCAAGCTGGCCCTGCGCGACCGCGGCGTGATCGACGAGATGTCGGAGAAAAACATCCGTCGCGATGTCGATTTTTTGGCGAAGTTTGGCTACGCGGTGAAGCGGTCGAAACAGAAGACCCCCCGGGGCACCACCTGCCAGGCCTGGTCGATCGAGCCGGGCCGGGGAAAAGGGGAGCTGTCGTCCCCGGCCGTGTCGCTGCCGGAGCTGCTCTCGCTCGTGGTGGCGCGGGAATTTCTCGCGCCGTTGGCAGGAACCTTCTACTGGCGTGGCATCGGCCAGTTGCTCGCGAAGGTGGAGGCGATCGCGACGCCGCAGCTCCTCGCCTACGTCGAGGAACACAAGGAAGGGCTCGTGGTGCACCCCCGGCGGGGAACGGCGAAATATGCCACCCGGATGCTCACGGCGATCAATCGCGCGATTCTGGGCTCGCTCGAACTGGCGATTCGCTATCGGGGCCTCGCCGACGACGAGCCGAAGCGCATCGTCATCGAGCCGGAGGCACTCGTCGTCTACGACGGCAGCGTCTACATCGCGGGCTATCGCGTGCCGGGGCGGCGTGCCGGGGCGGCGGCCGATGGCGGGATTCGCTTCTTCAAGCTCGACCGTGTCGTCGATGCGAAGCCCTCGGCCCGACGATGTACGCGGCGCGGCATCTCGGTGGAAACGCTGCTCGCCGACAGCATCACGCTGTTTCGCGCGGCCGATCCGCCGCGGCGCTATCGGCTCAAGATCGACGCCGCGCGGGCCCGCTGGGCGCAGGAGCGGCCGTTTCATCCCGGCCAACGGGTCGCGGAGGCCGGCGACGGCGCGATCGTGGGGGAGATCGAGCGGGCCTGGGACGACGAAATGCTCCCGCAGCTCCTCGCGCTCGGCGAGCATGTCGAAGTGCTCGAGCCAGACGACATGCGCGAGCGGCTGCTGGAAGCCGCCCGCCGGATCGCGGCCAAATACATGTGCCACCACCTGCGGTCGTTCGAGGAATCATATGTCGAGCAGTGATGTGACTCGCCCGCTCACGAGACGGCAATTTCACGCGGGCACGCTGGCCGCCGCGGCATCGACGACTGCCCGGCTCGCCGCCCAGGAGACGGCCGTGGCCGAATCGATGGTGCTGGCCGACTACGCCCAGCGGCGCGATCCCGCCACGCGCGTCGAGCCGGTAGCAGAGGGCGAGCTGGCCGGCGGCCGCTATCGCACCTGCCGGCTCGTGAGCCAGGCCTGGCGGGGCGTCGAATGGACGCACGAGCTTGCGGTGTTCGTGCCGGGCGGTCTGGCCGCCGACCTCGACACGATGCTCCTCTGGATCGATGGCGGCAGCGCCGGGAAGCTCCCCAGCCCAGGCACGGGGCCGAGCGATGCCGTGAAGACGCTCGCCCTCGCGGCCAATGCCGCAGGCCTGCCGGCCGCGGTGGTACGGCAGGTGCCGTTTCAGCCGATGTTCGACGGGCTCAAGGAAGACGACCTGATCGCGCACACGTTCGTGGAATTCGTGCGCACGGGCGACTCCTCGTGGCCGCTGCTCCTGCCGATGGTGAAAGCGGCCGTCGAAGCGATGACGGCCGCGGGGGCCATCGCCCGCGAGGCCTGGCAGCTCGCGATCGAGCGGTTCGTGCTCACCGGCGCGAGCAAACGGGGCTGGACCACCTGGCTCACGGCCGCCGTAGACGAGCGCGTCGGCGGAGCGTTGCCGATGGTGATCGACATGCTCTCGCTCGACCGGCATGTCGAGCTCCAGCGCCAGAGCTTCGGCGGGATGTCGGAGCAGCTCGCACCTTACACGTCGCGCGGTATCGACCAGCTGTTTGCCTCGGCGCGTGGCAGGGAGCTCGTGGAGATCGTCGATCCCTTTGCCTACCGCGAGCGGCTCGTGCAGCCCAAGGTGATCGCCCTCGGCACGAACGATCCCTACTGGCCGCTCGAAGCCCTGAACCTCTACCTCGACGGCCTCGAAGGGCCAGCCTGGGTGTCATATGCACCGAATGCCGGCCACGGGCTGCCGGTGATGCGGGTGGGCGGGCTCGCCGCCGCACTCGGGCGGCACGTGGCGGGGGAGCAGCGGCTCCCGACGCTCGACTGGGCCTTCGCCGACACGCCGGGCGGCGTGGCCTGCCGCCTGACCTCCGACAAAACGCCCGACGACGTGCGGCTCTGGCGGGCCGAGGCCGGCTCGCGCGATTTTCGCAAGGCGCGGTGGACGTCTCGGCCCCTCGCGTCCGTTGATGGCATGTGGCGGGCGGAGATCGAGCGGCCCGTGCGAGGCCATGCCGCGGCGTTCATCGAATGCCGCTATCCGCGCGAGCCGCTGCCACTCTGGCTCACGACGAGCGTTCATGTGCAGTCGGCGGGGTGAGCCTGATGCCAGCAATTCGTCCGTGCCGTGGCGACGGAGCTCCAGCTCTGTCGAATGCGGGCCGCCTTCCGACAGGCCGGGAGGCCCGTCGCTACGTGAGCGCGGCGAGGGGCACTTCGACCCAATCGGGGCGATTCGCGAGCTCGTATGCCAGTTCGTACACGGCCTTGTCGAGGGTGTATGCGGCGAGGAGGGCGTCGGCGACCGTCGCGTCGGCGGGCCACCACGCATGACCCTGGGCCACGGTGCGGTAGGCCTCGAGAAACGTGTCTTGCAGCAGCCGGAGGTTTTCGGCTCTGTAGGGCTCGCCGCCGCTCCGGGCAGCGTGCCGCAGCAGGTAATCGAACGATCGGCACATGCCGGCGACGTCCTTGAAGACGGTCGCCTTGCGGCGCCGGTCGGCGAGCGGTCGGCCCGGCTCCCCTTCGAAGTCGATCACGAAGCCCTCGGGCCCGGGCATCCGTACGAGCACCTGCCCGAGGTGGTAATCGCCGTGGCCGCGAATCAGCGCAGCCGACGACGCGACCGTGGCGATGCGTCCGAGGGCTGCCATGAGCTCGGGCCGCCGCGCCAGCACCGTCTGAAGATCGGCTGCGATCTCGGCGGGCAGGCTGGCGAGTCGCGCGGCCGCGCGAGCGAAGACCTCCTCGGCGTGGGCCGTCATCCGCCGGGCCTCGGCCTGCATGTCGGCGGCAGTCGGCAGCACCGGAGCGAAGGCGGGCACGTCGCTTCGCGACCCGAGAGCCCGATGCATGTCGGCCGTCAGCCGGCCGAGCATCGCCGCCACCGCGCGCATCTCGCCGCGTGCGGGCCCCGCCAGGCCGCCTGCCGCCACGAGCGAGCCGAGGTGGTCCCACGCCGTCGCACAGCCCGGCGCGAAGTCATGCACGGTGGCGAGCGTCATCAACGCTCCGTGGGCGGGAGCGAAGTCGAGCCAGCCGCAGAGCCGGGGCGTGCCCTGCCAGCCGGCATCACGGCACAGAAACGCCCCGACTTCGACCTCGGGCTGAATTCCCTCGCGGCAGCGGCGCAGCAGCTTCACGGCAAACTGCCGCCGCCCGTGCGTGACGAGCATCGACGTGTTGGACGCATCGCCGCCGAGGGGAGCGACCGTGGCGGTGCCGCCCACGATGAGCGGCTCGTCGCCAGGCGACAAGAGAGCGTGCCCGCGGAAGGCACCTCTCGCGGCGGCGAGCACCCCGCCAGTGCGCACCGTTTCCACGAGCCAGCCGGCAAAATCGGGCTCGAACGCCGCGTCGGCATTTCCAGCGAGGGGCACGACGTAGCGGGCGCGATCGCCATCGACCTCGGCGTCAACGATCGAGAGCGTGATCGCCGTGCCGGGGATCGGGGCCGTGGTGTGGATCGACACGCTCACCGGGGCACCGCCCTTGCCGGCAAACCAGCGGGCTCGGGAGAGCCAGGCGGCAATCGCCGCGGCGGTCGTCACGGCTCGCCGAGCGCGGCCGCCACGCGCTCCTCCGCGGTGAGCCGATAGATCTGCACGGGGTGCTCCGGCGTGCACTCGATCGTGATCGTATCGAGCGGCCAGACGACGTCGATGCCCGTGAGCAGATCGTGCCCAGCCACGGCGGCTGCGGTGCCGAGCCCGAGGGAGGCAGCATCGAGCGTGAGCCGGCCGCGCCGCGTTGCGGCGGGCTCCAGATTCACGACCACGAGCACGGTGTTAATGGTCGCGGGGTCGTGCCGGCACCAGGCGAGCAGATGATCGTCGTCGAGCGATTGGATGAGCGGCGGCCGCACGCGGGCGAGCGCGGGCTCCGAGCGGCGGATCTGATTGAGCCGGCGGATGAAGGGCGCGAGGCTTTCAGGGGCGTCGAGATTCCAGGCCTTGATCTCGTATTTTTCGGAGTCGCGATATTCCTCGCTGCCGGGCTTGATCGGCACGGCCTCGAGCAGCTCCATCGCCGGGCCGTAGATGCCCCAGTTGCCCACGGAGAGGGCCGCGAGCGTGAGCCGCACCTCGAACATCGCCGCGCCGCCGTGCTGGAGCGTCTCGTGGAGGATGTCGGGAGTATTCGGCCAGAAATTGGGCCGAAAGAAATCCGCCACGGGCGGCGTGGTCACCTCGCGCAGGTAGTCGGCCGTCTCCTCTTTTTCGGTGCGCCACGTGAAATACGTGTACGACTGCGTGAAGCCCAGCTTCGCCAGGCGATACATCGTCTTCGGCCGCGTAAACGCCTCGGCCAGGAAGAGCACGTCGGGATGGGTGCGATGGATGTCGGCGATCAACCACTCCCAGAAGGCAAACGGCTTCGTGTGGGGATTGTCCACACGAAAGATCCGCACGCCCTTCTCCGCCCAGAAGCGAAACACGCCGGCAAGGGCCTCCCAGAGCTGCCGCCATGGCCCGCACTGGAAGTCGAAGGGGACGATGTCTTGGTATTTCTTGGGCGGATTCTCCGCGTAGGCGATCGAGCCGTCGGCCCGATGCCGAAACCACTCGGGGTGTTCCTGCACCCAAGGGTGGTCGGGCGAACACTGCACGGCGATGTCGAGGGCGATCTCGATGCCGAGGCTTTCGGCCCGCTGCCGCAGTCGTTCGAAATCGTCGAGCGTGCCGAGTGCCGGATGGATCGCCGTGTGGCCCCCGTCGGGGCTGCCGATGCCCCAGGGGCTGCCCACGTCGTCGGGCCGGGCCTCGAGGGCGTTGTTGCGGCCCTTGCGAAACGAGCGGCCGATCGGATGGATCGGCGTGAGATAGAGCACGTCGAAGCCCAACCCGGCCACGTAGCCGAGCCGGTCGGCGAGCGTCGCGAGCGTGCCGTGCTCTCCGGACGGGCCCCACGAGCGCGGAAACACCTCATACCAGGCGCTGAAGCGTGCCTTCTCGCGGTCTACCCACACAGGCCGGGGCGGCTCGAGCCGTGTCTCGTCGCGGCGATCGGCATAGAGCGACATGAGCTCGCGCAGCCGGGGGTTGGCAGCCGTGGCCCGCCAGTCGGCCGACCGCAGCGTGAGCGCAAGTGCCTCGATTTCGTGGGCCACGGCCGGGGCTGCGAGGTGCGCCGCCGCCGCCACGAGTTTCGCCCCGCCGGCGAGTTCCACGTCGAGCGGCTCGCCGGCCGCATCGCGGCGGCCGAGGTCGCGGAGCCACGTGGCAAACGTATCGACGCGTGCCGTCACGACGAAGTGCCAGGCCCCGATCCGATCGGCGACGAAGGCGGCCGTCCAGCGGTCGTTGCCCTGGCACTCCATCGGGATCGCCGCCCACTGCCCCGTCTCGCCGTGCCGCACCAGCAGGCGGCATTCGAGCTCCTCGTGGCCGTCGCAGACGATGTCGGCCTCGACTTCGACGACATCGCCCCGGACGCGCTTCACGGCGAAGCGGCCGCCATCCACCTCGGGGCTCACGCGATCGATTGCCACGCGCCGTTGCCAGGCCGCCGGAAAGGCGTGCTGTCGGTCCGTCACCTCGTCGCTCCGTCGGGGGCACAACACTCGTTCGCCGGGCGGCAGTGTAGAAAGTTTGGGCGAAATCGACAGGCCTGGAAGCCTGTCGCTACGTGAGCACGGCCAGCTCGGCCGTGAGGCCGGGGCCGAAGGCCAGGGCGACGCAGGGCGTGGCGGCGCCGGCGGCGATCAGACGTTCGAGAATGAAGAGGATCGTGGCGCTCGACATGTTGCCATGCCAGGCAAGCACATGCTGCGAGACATCGAGCGCCCCGGCATCCAGCGCGAGCGCCTCCGCCACGCTCGCGAGCACGCGCGGCCCGCCGGGATGCACGGCCCAGGAGCCCACGTCGGCCATCGTGAGGCCGTGGGCCGCGAGCCCCGCGGCCACGAGCGGCTGAATGTGTGCAGCGATCGCCGTCGGCACCTGCGCGGAGAGCGACATTTCGAAGCCGTGGTCGCCGATCATCCAGGCCATCTGCTCGGCCGAATCGGGCAGGATGCGCGACGCCTGCCCGACGATCCGCCACGAGCCCTGCTCGGCGCCTCGGGCATGCAAGGCCCCCACGCCCACCGCCGCCCCCGCCCCGTCGGCGAAGATGCTGTTGGCCACGACATGGTCAACGCGGGGGCCGTATTGAAAGTGCAGGCTGCACAGCTCGACGCAGATCACGAGGACCAC
>JAIXPT010000345.1 GCA_027486095.1 Planctomycetaceae bacterium
CACGTTGCCATCGGGGTCGTGGACGACGATCTCGCGGAAACCCTCGGGATGCGGCCGTGGCGGGCTGACATCGGCACCGGCCGCCACGAGCCGGCCGTGCACGGCGTCGAGATCCGCCACCTCGAAGCCGAGGCTCACCCGCCCGCTCACGGGCCCCGGGCTCTCACGGGCAAGAATCGCGAGCTTGCCGCCGCCCGCTGCGAGCAGGGCGTAGCCATCGTCATCGACCCGCACGAGCACGGCGAGATCGAGCACTCCGCGATACCACTCGACGAGTTCCCTCCAGCGCGCCGTGCGCAATTCGACGCAGAAAAGCTCGGGTCCGGCGGGGGACGACATCGATCGGACTTCTCCAAACATGCAAAAAACCCGACAATCATCGGTTCCACTCCATCGTACTCCTTTCTTGGCCGCTCCCATGCCAGAGCCCTCGCATCCATCCACCACCGGCCCCAACGCCCCCGCCACGGGCCCCAAGGGCTCGGGCGCCGCGCTCGAAAAGGCCCGGCGCGACAAGCTCGACGCGCTCAAGAGCCTCGGCATCGATCCGTGGGGCGGCCGGTTCGACGGGGCCACGGCGATCGCCGACGTGCGCTCCCGCGGCATGGAGATCGAGAAGACGGCCGACGACGGCCCCACGGTGCGCGTGGCGGGGCGGATCATGCTGCTCAGAAGCGCCGGCAGCCTCGTGTTCATCGAGCTCGCCGACCGCACCGGCCGGATCCAGCTGATGCTCGGCAAGAAGCAGGTGGGCCCCGAGGCCTGGAAGCTTGTTGACTGCCTCGATCTCGGCGACCTCGTCGGCGTCGATGGCCGGCTCGGCTGGTCGAAGACCGGCGAAATGACCGTCTTCGCGGCCAGCCTGACGTTCCTCACGAAGTCGCTGGAAACGCCCCCCGACAAGTTCCACGGGCTCGTCGATCCCGACCTCAAGCAGCGGATGCGGTACCTCGACCTCATTCACGGCGAGGGTGTGCGCGAGCGGTTTATCGCCCGCAGCCGGATCGTGGAGGCGGTGCGCCGCGTGCTCGCCGCCCGCGGCTACCTCGAAGTGGAGGGGCCGACGCTCCAGGAGAGCGCTGGAGGCGCCGCAGCCCGCCCGTTCATGACCCACCACAACGCGCTCGACATGCCGCTCGTGCTGCGGATCGCGCTCGAGCTGCATCTCAAGCGGCTGCTCGTGGGCGGCCTCGAGCGGGTGTTCGAGCTCGGGCGGGTGTACCGCAACGAGGGCGTGAGCCCGCGGCATAATCCCGAGTTCACGATGCTCGAGGCCTACGAGGCCTACGGCGATTACTCGTCGATGATGGATCTCACCGAGGCGATCCTCGTCGAGGCGGCCGCCGCGGCCGGCGCGCCCGCGCGGTTCGAGTTTCTCGGGCACCAGGTCGATCTCACGCCTCCCTTCCGCCGCGCGAAGTATGACGACCTGCTCCGCGAGGTCGCCGGCTGCGATCCGGCCGATGCGGCGAGCGTGGCGGCTGCGGCCGCGCGGCACGGCCTGGAGACGGCCGGCCGCCATCCCGACGTCGTCAAGAGCGAGCTCTTCGAGGCGACGGTCGAGAAGACGCTCTCGGGGCCCGTGTTCGTGATCGACTATCCGGCGGCCGTCTGCCCGCTCACCAAGCGTAAGGCCGACGCCCCCCACGTCGCAGAACGCTTCGAGCTGTATGTCGCGGGCATGGAGCTCGCCAACGCCTACACCGAGCTCAACGACCCCGACCTCCAGGAAGAGCTGTTTCGCACGCAGCTCGCCGGCCTCGACGCCGAGGAGTCGATGGCCCGCATGGACACGGATTTTATCCGTGCTCTCCGGCACGGCATGCCGCCGGCCGGGGGCCTCGGTATCGGCATCGATCGGCTCGTGATGTTTTTGACGGCCGCGCCCAGCATCCGCGACGTGATCCTGTTTCCGATCCACCGCCCCCACACGTAGGACAGGCTTCAGCCTGTCACCCATCATCCGCCCGCACGCTCCGACAGGCTCTCGCCTGTCTTCCTTATGTACAAGCTCCTGCTCTGCTGGCGGTATCTGCGGACGCGCTGGATCGCGCTGGCCAGCGTGATCAGCGTGACGCTCGGCGTGGCCACGATGATCGTCGTCAACGCCGTGATGGCGGGCTTCTCCCACGAGATGCAGACGCGGATCCACGGCATCCTCTCCGACATCGTGTTCGAGAGCCACTCGCTCTCGGGCTTCCAAGACCCGAAGTGGCACATGGACGAGATCCGCCGCGCTGCGGGTGACTCGATCGCCGGGATGACGCCCACCGTAGCCGTGCCGGCGATGCTCTCCTTCCAGGTGCGCGGCCAGTGGGTGACCAGGCAGGTGATGTTCATCGGCATCGACGAATCGTCGCACGCCGCGGCGAGCGACTTCAGCCGCTATCTCCAGCATCCGGAGAACCGCCGGCAGCTGTCGTTCGAGCTGCGCGACGGCGGCTACGACACGGTGGACAGCCAAGCTGAAACGCCCGGGCCCACGCGGCCGGCGCTCGAAGGAGCCGGCTGGCCCTATCGCCGTATGCGGGTGGAGCGCGAGCGACTGTGGCGCGAGCGGCAGGAGGCGCAGGAGCGGGCGGCGGCGGGGCCGGCCCGGCCGGTAGACCAGCAGGTGGATGCCGTGCTCGCGGCGACCGAGCAAGCCCCGGCGGCCGCGCCGGGCGCAGGCACGCCGGCAGCGCAATCTGAGGCCGAAACGCCGGCTGCCGAAGCGGCCCGCAAGGATCCCTTCAAGGCCTCCAGGCCCGACGAGGGCCGCACGATGGATCCGGCCAAGGAGCAGTTCACCGGCATCGTGCCGGGAATCGGCCTCGCGAGTTTCCGCGACTCGAGCGGCGTCGATCGCTTCCTCGTGCTGCCGGGCGACGACGTGAAGATCACGTTCCCGACGGCCGGCACGCCGCCCAAGGCCGTCAGCGACACCTTCACGATCATCGATTTCTACGAGAGCAAGATGAGCGAATACGACTCGAATTTCGTATTCGTGCCGATCGCCGCGCTCCAGCGGATGCGGGGCATGATCGACCCGCAGACGGGGATTCCGAGCGTGAACTCGATCCAGGTGAAGCTCGCGGACGGCGCCGATCTCGAGCTCGTCCGCGATCGGCTGCGGAAGGCGTTTCCGGCCGAGCTCTACGCGATCTCCACGTGGCGCGACAAGCAGGGCCCCTTGCTCTCGGCCGTTGACATGGAGATGGCGGTGCTCAACATCCTGCTCTTCATGATCATCGCCGTGGCGGGTTTCGGGATCCTGGCGATCTTCTTCATGATCGTCGTGGAGAAGACCCGCGACATCGGCATTCTCAAGTCGCTCGGGGCGAGCTCCACGGGGGTCGCCGGCATCTTCCTCGGCTACGGCCTGTTTCTCGGCGCGGTTGGGGCCGGCGCCGGCCTCGCCCTGGGCCTGGCGATCACGTGGAACATCAATCGCATCCGGGCGGCCGTCGAGTGGTTCACCGGCGAGCGCGTCTTCGATCCCTCGATCTACTACTTTTTCAAGATTCCCACGATCGTGCATCCGGCGACGGTGCTCTGGATCATCGCCGGCGCCGTGGCGATCGCCGTGGCTGCGAGCGTGCTGCCGGCCCTCCGCGCGGCCCGGCTCCATCCGGTGGAGGCGCTGCGGCATGACTGATCGGGCAAAGCTGCTCGAAGCCCGCGGCGTGCGCAAGAGCTACCGCTCCGGCGGCGGCCGGCTCGACGTCTTGCGCGGGGTTGATTTCGACCTCGAGCCCGGCGGGTTCGTATCGGTGATCGGGCAGAGCGGATCGGGCAAGAGCACGCTCCTCCACCTGATGGGCCTGCTCGACGCGCCGGATGCGGGCGAGGTGTGGCTCGGCGGCGAGCGCATCGACAACCTGCCGGCCGCCCAGCGCGACCGGCTCCGCAACACCGCCATCGGCATGGTGTTTCAGGCGTACCATCTGCTGCCCGAACTCGACGCTTTGGAAAACGTGCTCGCCCCGCTCTACGTGCGGCATTCACTGGCTGCCTGGCTCCGTGAAGGGGCCGCCGCCCGGGCCCGGGCCCGGGGGCTGCTCGAACGCTTCGGCCTGGGCCAGCGGCTCCACCACAAGCCGCGGCAGCTGTCGGGCGGCGAGATGCAGCGGGTGGCGATCGCCCGGGCGCTCGTGGCCGAGCCACGGGTGCTCTTGGCCGACGAGCCGACGGGCAATCTCGACGAAGAGAGCGGCGGCGGCATCCTCGATACGCTCTGTGAGTTGAACCGCCGTGACGGCCTTTCTATAGTGCTCGTCACGCACGACACGGCGATCGCGCGGCGGGCCGACCGGATCGTGCGGCTGGCTGCGGGCCGCGTCGAAACCGTCTGACCCTTCTCCGGACGAGCCATGGCCCGCATCATCTTCATGAACGACCACCTCGTGCCGGAACACGAGGCGAAGGTCAGCGTCTTCGACCATGGCCTGCTCTACGGCGACGGCGTGTTCGAAGGGCTGCGCAGCTACTCGGGCACGGTGTTTCGGCTCGACGCCCACCTCGACCGGCTATGGGCGAGCGCCCGGGCGATCTGCCTGGAGATTCCACTCGCAAAGGCGGCCGTGGCCCAGGCGGTGAACGACACGCTCGCGGCCAACAAGCTCGTGGATGGCTACGTGCGGCTCGTCGTCACCCGCGGGGCGGGCTCGCTCGGCCTCGATCCCAATCGCACCGCGAACCCGCAGGTAATCGTGATCGCCGACACGATCAGCCTCTATCCGCGCGAGTTCTACGAACAGGGTCTGAAGATCGTCACCGCCGCCACGCAGCGGGTGCAGTCGGCCGCGCTCTCGCCACGGATCAAGTCGCTCAACTACCTCAACAACATCATGGCCAAGCTCGAAGGCCTGCGGGCCGGCTGCGTCGAAGCTCTGATGCTCAATCACAAGGGCGAGGTGGCCGAGTGCACGGGCGACAATATCTTCGTCGTCCGCTCTGGGAAGCTGCTCACGCCCCCGCCCGACGCCGGCATCCTCGAGGGCATCACGCGCAACGCCGTGATCGAACTCGCCCGTGCCGTGGGCATCGACTGCCGCGAGGCCACGCTCACCCGCCACGATCTCTACACGGCCGACGAATGCTTCCTCACGGGCACGGCCGCGGAAGTGATTCCGGTCGTGGACATCGACGGCCGCACGATCGGCCCAGGTGCGCCCGGCCCGGTCACGAAGCAGCTCACGACCGCCTTCCACGCTCTCGTGCGAAAGTAAGACAGGCTTCAGCCTGTTCTCTTCGTAGGAAGCCCGAGGCGTGAGCCGAAGGGAATACGGCCCGATCGCGGAAAGTCCGGCATCCTCTCGGCTCACGCCTCGGGCTTTTCGACGGGATGATCGCCCCTACCGGCGTTCCTCGTCGCCGATCGCGTCGTAACGCGACATGTAGCCTGGCTGCCTTGCGCGCACGATCTCTGCTTCATACTCGCGCACGACGCGGCTCTGGATCAGCTCGCGGCACGAGGCGTTGATCGGGTGGGCGATGTCGGCGTAGAGCCGCACGCGGCCGTCGTCGTCGCGGGGCGGCGGCTGCTCGGCCTGCTTCTTCCCGCATTGATTGCAGTAGCCGGCCCGGAGGGGATTCTTGAATCCGCAGGCATGGCAGTGGATCGAGAGCTTGCGGCTCGGCATCGCCACGAACGGCCCGCTCGGGCCTCCGATGATCTTGAGATCGCGTACGACGAAGGCCCCGTCGATCGTGATCGAACAAAACGCGAGCAGCCGTTCGGCCGTGTGCTCGACGAGCTTGATGCGCACCTCGGTGATGTCCATGCTCCCCCCGGCTCCTGCTGCCCCGGGCCACGCGCCTTCCCCGACGCATGGCAAATCGCCGGCCGGAGTCTAGCAGATTCCGGAGGCCGGGCCGGAGACCACGCCCACCGCGAACACTCCGGGCCACCCCGCCGCCTCGAGCCGCGCCGCGATCGCGTGCGCCTCGGGCTGCGTGCGGGTAATCGCAAAGCAGGCGCTGCCGCTGCCGGTGAGCATCGGCCGCACCCCCCCTGCCGTGGTCATCGCCTCGAGGAGCCTGCCGACTTCGCTCGAGAGCTCCCGGGCCGGCGGCTCGAGCGTGTTGTGGATGCCGGCGAGAGCAACGCCGAGGTCACCGGCCGCGAAGGCCGCGGCCAGGTGTGCGGCGGCACCGCGTCGAGATTCGTCAGGCACGCACCGCGCATAGACGGCGGCGGTGGAGAGGCCGGCGGCGGGGCAGGCGATCACGGCGTGGAGCGCGGGCATCCCCACGACGGGCACGAGCCGCTCGCCACGGCCGGAGGCGATCGCAGGGCCACGCGCCAGAAAAAATGGTACGTCGCTGCCGAGCCGTGCGGCGAGCGCAGCGACCCGTGGCCGCGGCCAGTCGATGCCCCAGATGGCCGCGGCGCCCGAGAGCGCGGCGGCGGCGTCACTCGAGCCGCCACCGAGCCCGGCACCCGAGGGAATGGCTTTCACCAACTCAATGTCGAGGCCGCGTGTCTCGCCAGCCTCGGCGGCGAGCAGCCGCGCGGCCCGCACCACGAGGTTCGAATCGTCCGTGGGCACATCGCGCCGCAGCGGGGCGGCCTGGGGCGACAGAAGCCCGCCGCCGAACCGCACGGCGAAGCGGATCTCGGAGCCCGAGCCCGGCCGGATCGTGAGCGTGTCGGAGAGGGTGACAGGCACCATCAGCGACTCGATTTCGTGGAAGCCGTCGGGCCGCCTGGCGAGCACGGCGAGCGAGAGATTGAGCTTGGCCGGGGCCTGGAGCGTGATCACGGCCAAGCTATCGCCAGGCTGCGACGAAGGCGACCGTGCCGAGCGAGAGCAGAAGTCCGATCGCCACGAGCACCGCAAGCAGAATCGAGATGCTCCTGCCCGCCCACAGGTCGTCGCGGATCATCTCGGCCCGGTCGCTTTTCTCGAACGACCGGTTCCACACGGGAAACGTCCGCTCGTCGTAGACCCACTGCGTGCTTTCTTCGAGGTGCTTTTGGCTCATGGCATGGTTCGGAGGAGGTCGCTGGCCCCGCTGGGCGGGGTATGATCTGCAAGCCCACCACGAACGTACCGTGGCCGCGAGCCAGACGCCAGCCCTTCCCCCTCCGGCAACGCTCGCCCCCTCTTCAACCGCACTCCCCCGCCACATGCAGCACATTCTCGACGCCTCCGAAACGCTGCCAGACTGGCTTGCCGCGCAGGGACAGCCGGCCTGGCGGGCCAAGGCGATCCGCCGCTGGCTCGCGGCCGGCAGGGCACAGTCGTTCGCCGCGATGACAGACCTGCCGCAGCGGCTGCGCGAGGCGCTCGAGGCGGAGTTTTCCATCTGGACCACGTCGATCGCCAAGCACACCCAGGCCGACGACGGCACGGAAAAGCTGTTGCTCGAACTGCACGACGGCCAGCGGATCGAGTGCGTGCTGCTGCGCGAGCAGGGCCCAGGATCCGAGGGCGCCGGGGCGCGGCGCACCGCGTGCATCAGCTCACAGGTGGGCTGCGCGATGGGCTGCGTGTTCTGCGCGAGCGGCCTCGACGGCGTCGTGCGGAATCTCACGACCGGCGAGATCGTCGAGCAGCTGCTGCGGCTCCAGGCACTCCTGCCGGCCGACGAACGGCTGAGCCACATCGTCGTCATGGGCATGGGCGAACCGCTGGCCAATCTCGATCGGCTTTTGCCGGCCCTGGCTACGGCCCAGGAGCCCGACGGCCTCGGCATCTCGCAGCGGCGGATCACGATCTCGACCGTCGGCCTGCCGCCCGCTATCGACCGGCTCTCGGCAGAACACCCCGTCTACAACCTCGCCGTCTCCCTCCATGCGGCTGATGACGACCTCCGCACCCGGCTCGTGCCGGTGAACAAGGCGATCGGCCTCGCCGAAGTGATGGCGGCGGCAGACCGCTACTGGGAAGCCTCGGGCCGCCGGCTGACCTTTGAATACGTGCTCCTCGGCAAGCTCAACGACTCGCCCGACCACGCGCACAGCCTCGTGAAGCTGCTCGGGGGCCGGGCCGCGCTCGTGAACGTGATTCCCTACAACCGCGTGGCCGGCCTGCCGTTCGCCGAGCCGACACACACCGATCGCGAACGCTTCCTCGACATCCTCAAGTGTGCCGGCGTGAACGTGCACGTGCGGCGGCGCAA